>DDWT01000026.1 GCA_002347365.1 Actinobacteria bacterium UBA2279 | reverse complement strand
ATGGGTCCTGGTGGGCTCCGCGGTCTTCAAAACCGTTGTGGGGGGTGAAGAGCCTCCTGGGTGTGTTCGATTCGCACGCGCCTCCGCCATACGCTCTGAACTGCGGCGACCTGCTACGGCGGGTCGCAGCTTCTGCCGACGTCTCGTATGGACCCGTAGACGGCAAGCGCGCGTTTGCGCGCCTCGGCATGCTCGATGATCGGGCGCGGGTAGTCCACGCCGAGACTGACGCGCGCTGCTGCGAGTGTCTCCGGCGGTGCGTCCCAGGGGTGGTGGATCCACCGCGCCGGCATCCCGGCCAGCTCCGGCACCCAGCGCCGCACGTACTCGCCATCAGCGTCGAACTTCTCGCCTTGCAGCACCGGGTTGAAGATACGGAAGTACGGTGCGGCATCCGCGCCGCAGCCCGCCACCCACTGCCAGCCGAGCGTGTTGTTGGCGAGGTCGGCGTCGCTGAGGCGTTCCCAGAACCAGCGTGCTCCGTCTTGCCAGGGCAGTAGCAGGTCTTTGGTCAGAAACGACGCCGTCAGCATGCGAACCCGGTTGTGCATCCACCCTGTCTCGGCCAGCTGACGCATACCGGCGTCCACGATCGGGTAGCCGGTTCGGCCCTGCTGCCAGGCGGCCATGCCCTCGGTGTCGTGCGTCCACGGGAACACCTCGAAGCGGGCGCGAAGCGGACGTTCCGGGGTGTGGGGGAAGTTCACGAGCAGGTGGTAGGCGAACTCACGCCAGTAGAGCTGCCGGATGAACTCCACGGCGCCAGCGGAGTGATGGCACTCGCCGTTGCACACGAGCACCTCCTGGGCGGCATGCCACAACTGGACTGCACCTATCTCGCCGAAGGAGAGGTGCGGCGACAGCCGAGAGGTGCCGTCGAGATCGGGGCGGTCACGGTCCTCGGCGTACTCCCTGACGAGGTCTTCCATGAACAGGCGCATCCGTGCCAGGGCGCCGGCTTCGCCGGGCCGCCAGCCGTCGGGTCCGCCCAGTCCAGCGCTGTCGCCCGTCTGGAGCACAGCCTCCGGCGGCAGGCTGTCGGGCCACTCGGCCGGAGCGGGTATCCGGGATGGTGCCGGTGTAGTCAGCCGGGGCGGTCCGAGCCGCTCCGCCGCGCGGTAGAAGGGTGTGAACATCTGATAGGGGCCGCCCTGCGCGCTTCTCAGGTCGTCGGGACGCCGCAGCAGTGCAGCCTCATGCGAGTGGACCTCGAGTCCCGCACCTTCCAGGTGCGCGACGACGTGCGCCTCGGCGCGCCGTAGCGCGGGTCCGTGTCTGCGCGCCAGATGCAGGGAGGTCGCTCTCGTCTCGGCGGCGATGGCGGGCAGTATCAAGTCCGGGTCGCCCACGCGGATGATGAGTCGCGATCCGCGCGTCCGCAGGTCGGCGTCGAGCGACGTGAGGGAACCGGCCAGCCAAGACCGGGCGGCGCTGCCCTGAGGCCAGTTGCCGTGCGTGACCGGGGCATGGATGTAAAGCGGCACGATCTCAGCGCCTGAGGCGACCGCGGCCACGAGCGACGGATTGTCGGACAGTCGCAGGTCGTTTCTGAACATCACGATCGCGCGTTTGGGCATCCGGTGTCCTCAGATTGCGGGTCTTGATGAGTTGTTGCCCATCGACGCCTACTTTGTGCGGGTATCATCGATTCGGGACGTTTCTCCACTTCGAGGAGGACGCATGGCCGAGACGATCACGATCAGACCACCTGTGGGCGTGAGCGCGTGCCTCTTCGACTGCCCGGTTCGCTACAACGCCAAGCGCTTCGATGCGGTCGGCAAGCTCGGCCGCGAGCGTGCGGGCTTCATCTTCACGCCGGTCTGCCCGGAGTGCATGGCCGGCCTCGGTGTGCCCAGAGAACCCATCCACCTGACCGGCAGCGGTCAGGAAGTGCTGGCAGGCGCAGCGGCGGTCCGCGATCGGCACGGGCACGATGTGACCGAGCGCATCATAGCCGGGTGCGAGGCGAGCATCGGTGCGCTCGAACGCGCCGGCGTGCGCGCGGTCATACTCAAAGAAGAGTCGCCTACGTGCGGGCTTTTCAAGGCACGTATCGGCAAGAAGCGGCGAGAACAGGTCACGGGCAGCGGCGTCTTCGGTGCGATGTTGCGCAACAAGGGGTGGTTCCTGATCCCCGACAAGGCGTTCGACTCGGCACTCACCTGGTGGGATTGGCGGCGTCGGCTGCATGCATGGTTGTGGCTGAGCGATCGGCCCCTGCAGACCAATGGCGAGCTTACCGATGCCTGGCACGTTGTGAAGTTCATCGTCCAGGAAACAGACCGTCCGTTCGCCGACGAGACGGGCCGGGCGTTGGCCGGACTGCCGAAAAACGCTCCGCGAGAGCTGCTGGAGGTCCAGCGTGTGAAGATCCTGCACGCTCTGGAGCGGCCCACCACGCGTGCCCGCGCCACTCAGGCGCTGTGGAAGACCTACGCCAACCTGAAGAATCACGGTAAGCTCGACGGAGTCGATCTGCACGATCTGACCGTGAACTCGCCCGAGGTCCGCCGCAATGTGAGCGCGATCGCCGCGGAACTCACCGCGTTGGAGCGGGTCGCGTTCGAAAACGACCTGTTGTTCGGGACGAGTCCAGTGATCTTCCGAGACGCGCGACGCGTGCGTGCGCGTGAAGCTGAGACGATCGAGAAGTAGAAGGAGGCATCCATGGAAGCACTTGAGGCGATCGTGTCGAGGCGAAGCATCCGTAGCTACACCGGCGAACCGGTATCCGACGAGCTGATCGAGACCGTCCTGCATGCTGCGATGGCGGCGCCCTCGGCCGGCAACCAGCAGCCCTGGCGTTTCATCGTGCTCAAGGACCGTGCGGTGCTCGATGCCGCCGCCGGGACCACTCCCTACGGCAAGATGCTGCGCGAGTGTGCGTTCGGTCTGGTCATCGCGGCCGATACCCGCGATCTGAAGCACGACGTGATGTGGCAGCAGGACTGCTCGGCCGCGACCGAGAACGCACTCATCGCGATCCACGCGCTGGGACTGGGCGCGGTATGGCTCGGCTTCTGGCCGAAGATGGAGCGCGTCACTCCACTCAAGAAGGTGCTGGGTATGCCCGACGGCGTTGAGCCGATGGCGGTGCTCGCCGTTGGCCATCCTGCCGAGAAGAAACCGCCAGCCGAGCGCTACGACGCCGACAAGGTGCGCTGGGACCGGTGGTCGTGAGCGAGGCAGCGCTTCTCGCCGCCCGCGACCTGCGGGTGGCGCGTCCCGGAGATGACGGCCCCGTCGCCGTGTTGGACGGCGTGGACCTCACGCTGCACGCCGGCGACATCGTCGAGCTTTCCGGCCCGTCGGGGGCGGGCAAGACGACGTTGCTGCTCGCCCTCGCGCGCCTGCTCCCCGGGGTCACCGGCGAGCTGCACCTCGAGGGCGTCGCGGCGCGCGACATCGACGCCGCGCGCTGGCGCACGCGCGTGGCGCTGCTGCCGCAGCGGGCCACGCTCGTGCCGGGCACCGTCGCCTCGAACCTGCGACTTCCCTGGGGGCTCCACGTCCGCTCGCACGCCGAAGCGCCGGGCGACGGCGCCCTGCGCGATGCGCTCGGCGATGTGGGCCTCACTGGCGTGGCACTCGACCGCGACGTCAGCCGCCTCTCGGTTGGACAGGCGTCGCGCATCGCGCTGCTGCGCGTGCTGCTCACGCGGCCCGAGGTCTTGCTGCTCGACGAACCCGACGCGAGCCTGGACGACGCTTCGGCCGAGCAGGTCGCGCGCAAGACCGCCGCGTTCGCGTCCGAGGGCGGCGCGGTACTGCGCATCAGCCACCTGCGTGCCGATGCCTCCGCGTGCGCTCGCTATCGCCTCGAGCACGGCGCGCTGACGGAGGTGGGCTCGTGAGCGTGGACGGCGCTATCGTCATCGGCTGGGGCGAGCTCGCGATCGCCACCGTGTTCGTGCTCGTGACGGGTGCGCTCTCGCTCGCGATGAGTCTCAAGCTCGAGAAGGATCTCGCCATCGCGACGGTGCGCACCTATGTGCAACTGATGGCGCTCGGTTTCGTGCTGCGATGGGTGTTTGCCAACCAGACGTGGTGGATCGTCATCGCACTCATGCTCGTGATGGTCACCGCAGCTGCGCGGGTGGTGCTCAAGCGCGCCTCCGACGCACCCGCCGGTGTCTTCGGCAGCGCGGCGCTATCGATGGGCATCACCGCGTTCACCGTCACGTTTGCGGTGACGGCGCTCGTCGTCCGCGTGCCCACATGGTTCGAGGCGCGCTACGTGTTGCCCATCGCGGGGATGGTGGTTGGGAACTCGATGACGGGTATCGCGCTTGCGGTAGAGCGGGTCTTCTCGGATATGGACAGCAGGAAAGACGAGATACTGGCACTGACCTCGCTCGGCGCTACCACGTGGGAGGCTGCGCGACCGTCGGTTCGCACGGCGCTGACCGCTGGCATGATGCCCACGATCAACTCGATGGCCGCGGTGGGCATCGTGTTCATCCCCGGGATGATGACCGGCCAGATCCTGGCCGGTGCCGATCCGCTGGAGGCAACCAAGTACCAGATCGTCGTGATGCTCATGATCAGCGCGGCAACCGCGATCGGCGCGATCGCATCTGTGATGCTGATGTATCGCAAGCGATTCACGGCCGAGGGCGTGTATCTGGAAAAGGGTTTGCGTTCCGAGGGGCGTAATCCCCACTAGGAGGGGGGCTCCGCTTGCCCCTGCCTGCATCGACACCTACACTACTCATGCGCACTGCCCGGGCGGATCAGTCCTGTACGTCGCATCTGCCCCGCCGAGGAGGCCCATGACCGGTTTCGAGCTCTATCTGAAGCGTAACGCCAAGAAGTTCGACGCGTATCTCGCGACGTTCTTCAAGGCTGGTACGCATCCGGATATGGAGCGCTACCTCTACGATCCGCTTCGCCAGTTCTCGGACAACGCGGGCAAGCGGCACCGTCCGCTCATCTGCCTGCTTGCATGTGAGGCCGTCGGAGGGGACCCCGAGATGGCCCGCACTGCGGCGGCAGCCATCGAGCACTTCCACACGGCTGCTCTCATCCACGACGACATCGAGGACTCATCGCTGACGCGCCGTGATGAGCCGTGTATGCACATCACCGAAGGCCTCGGCCTCGCTATCAATGCCGGCGACCTCGCGCTTGCACTTGTGTGCGGCACCGTCATCGACGATGAGGGTCTCGAGGACAGCATCAAACTGCGCGTGCTCGGTGAGCTCGTCGCCATGACCACGCGCACCATCGAGGGCCAGGCGCTCGATATCGGTTGGGCGCGCGACGACCGGTTCGATCTGTCGGTCGACGACTATCTGGTGATGGCCAACCACAAGACCGCGTTCTACTCCGGCGCGATCCCGCTGGCGGTCGGCGCTATGATCGGTCACGGAACCGAGACGCAGGTCGAAGTGCTGCGTGACTTCGGCATGGCCACCGGTCTTGCATTCCAGATCCAGGATGACGTGCTCAACCTCGTCGGCACCAAGGAGTCCACCAAGAAGGACTTCCGCAGCGACCTCACCGAGGGCAAGCGCACGCTCGTGGCGATTCATGCGCTGCAGTTCTCGATCCACAGGGAACGTCTGCTCGAGCTGCTCTCCTCGCGCACGACCGATCCGGTCGAGCTGGCGGAGATCGTCGACATCATGGCCGAGACGGGCTCGATCGACTATGCGAACGACTACGCGCGCGATCTGATCGTCTCGGCCAAAGAGCGCCTCGCCGGGGCGCTGCCGCCCACCAAGGCGCGCGACCTGTTGCTGTCGATGGCGGACTTCTTCATCAAGCGCAGCAGCTAGAAGGCGCGAAAGCCGCTCACTCGGCACGCCGGCCGCCACGCCGGGCCGTGCAACGGGTATCCACTACGAAGGACTCACACAAGGATTGGAGCACCTCATGCACGCTGTCTCTGTCTCCGACGGCATCTTCTGGGTGGGAGCTGTCGACTGGAACCTCCGCGACTTCCATGGCTATGAGACGCCTCGCGGCACCACCTACAACGCCTATCTCGTGCGCGGCGAGAAGATGACCGCGCTCGTTGACACCGTCAAGGCGCCGTTCGTGCCGGAACTGCTGGCGCGCATCGCCGATGTGATGGACCCCGCCGAGATAGACCTGATCGTCGTCAACCATGTCGAGCCTGATCACAATGGCGGGCTACCCGCAGTCATGGCCGCGTGCCCCAACGCGCGCGTGGTTGCCTCCGGCTCCGGCGTGAAAGGCGTGGCCGAGTACCACGACGGCCTCGTGGTGGAAGCCGTGGGCGCGGATGACGTCATCGACCTGGGTGGAAAGACACTGCGCTTTCTGCCCATGCCCATGGTGCACTGGCCCGACTCGATGTTCTCCTACTGCGCGGAGTCGCGCACGCTCATGCCCAACGATGCCTTTGGCCAGCATCTGGCGTCTTCGGAACGCTTCGCGGGTGATGTGGGTATGGACCTCGCGCTCGAGGAGCTGGGCGTCTACTACGCCAACATCCTCATGCCGCTGGGCAAGCCGGTCGCCAAGGCCATCGAGAAGGTGCACGCCACCGGCTGGGAGATCGACGTGGTGGCGCCATCGCACGGCGTCATCTGGCGCGGCGCGGAGTTCGGGCGCGTGCTGGAGGCGTACGGCCGCTGGACAACCAACGTCACTGCCGAGAAGGTCGTCGTGGCCTACGCGACGATGTGGGGCTCCACCAAGGCGCTCGCCGAGTCGATCGCGGACGGCATCGCCGCCGAGGGCGTCGAGGTGCACGAGTTCGACCTCTCCGAGACCGCGATCGCACAGGTCACTCACGAGCTGCTTGAGGCGCGCGCGCTCGTGCTCGGCTCGCCTACGCTGCACCACGGCATGCTCTACAAGGTGAGCGGCTACCTCACCTGGCTCGAGGGCCTCAAGCCCGCTGGCAAGCTGGGCGCGGTCTTCGGCAGCTACGGATGGGGTGGAGGAGCGGTCAAGCAGATCACCGGGCGGATGACAGACATCGGTTTCGAGATGTCGGTGGAGCCTTACACCGAGAAGTTCCGGCCCACTGCCGAGGACCTTGCCGCAGCACATGCGTGGGGTCGCGAGATCGGTAAGGCGGTCAAGGGTTAGAATCGAGCCAACGTTCCCGGTTCGAGGAGCCCGCACATGGATGTCTTTCGCCCGAAGCCGTCACTCGGCTGGGTCTGGGCTCTTGGCCTGGCGCTGCTCGTGGGCGCCTCCTTCGCCGCCGTCCCCATTGCTGCCTATCTCGATCCGGAAGAGCAGATTCCGCTCTTCGCCTGGGTACTCATCACGGTGATCGAGGTGCCGTTGTTCGTGTTGTTCGCTGCCATAGCGGCATACTTCCCGGCGATGCGCTATGAGTTCGAAGCCTACGAGTTGGTGCTCAGCTATGGGCCGCTTCTGCGTTACCGGATCCCCTGTGCGGACGTACTCGAAGTGCGGCAAGAGGACCTGCATGCGCAAGCCTGGTCGAGTATGCGTTGGCCGGGACTGGCGCTCTACAAGGTTCCCTACGGCAAGCACGGCAACATTCACATGTGTTCCACGCGCATGAACCGGGGCGTCGTTCTCATCCAGACGCCCAAGGGCCTTTACGGCATATCTCCCGCCGAGGAGGCGCGCTTCATCGATACCTTACGTGCGCGTGCCAGGCTGTGATGAGGCCCGCGTCACCACGTTGTGCTGAAGTCGTCCGCGCTTGCAGATGCGTCGGCTGAACGGCAATGGTGCACTTGAGCTAGCGCACGTAGAGATCCGCCATGCACACGCACGGGTTCTGTTCGCACGCGGGACAGTCTTCGGTGCCGCTTCCCGTCGCGTAGAAGCCGTCAAGCCGCTCCTTGAAGCGGTAGCCGAGGCGTTCCAGCACACCCGCGAGTGCCCCGCGCTTCGTCCCCGCATGCACCCACGCGAACGCCGCAAGTGACGCCGCGCCCAACCGCAGGCACTCCTCATCGATCGCTCCGGTGAGCCGGGTGGCGATGCCAGCACCTCGCGCCTCAGGACTGACCGCCACGATGCGAACCAGGCCCACGGGTCCGGGAAGCTCGGGTGCGAAGCGAAGCCACGGGATCACGGTCGCCGAGGCGACCCCGACAAGGCCGCCATCGAGCACCGCGACCAGGTGTGAGCCGATGGCGTCAAGGTCGAGATCCCAGAAGCCGGTGCCCAGGGCATCATCGAGCAGCGAAGCGACTCGAGGCAGGTCTTCGATCCGTATCGGCCTGAGGGCCACGTCGGTCATAGGGGCTCCGTCTTCGGGTGCAGTCAGGTCCAGTGTAGCGGCTGCGGTCGCGTGGGGTATCGTCTGCTATCGCGAGTTGATGGCACGTTCGAGCAGGAGGGGACCCGGATGGACACCACAGGATACGGGATGCCGCAACAGCAGGTACCGCGCAACGATCCGCAGTACATCGCCTATCTTGAACAGCGCATCATGGCGCTTGAGGCGCGGTTGCCGCGCACCAACATCGTTAGCCCCAAGTTCTGGACGCGTGCCTGGGCCATCTACGGGCATCTGCTGGCGCTCAGCCTGGTCGTCAGTGCGATCGTGGGCACGATCACGCTTATCATCTCGCTCATGGGTGGGGCGGCGCTCTTCAGCACGATCAACCAGGTGAACGGCTACTAGCGACACCGGTCCACGTTATGCGCTGCATTCGATCGGCAGCACAAGCGTGAAAGTCGCGCCCTCGCCCTCTACGCTCGTCGCCGAGATCTCTCCGCCGAGCAGATGAGCGAGTCGTTGTGAGATGGTAAGCCCTAGCCCCGTACCCTTGGATGCAGTGTCCATCTGCTCAACCTGGTGGAACTCGTCGAAGATGAAGGGGAGTTCTTCTGCGGGAATGCCCGGTCCCGTGTCGCTGATGGAAAATGCCACTGCGGCGTCCCCCACGCACTCGAAGCCGACATGGACCCCGCCTTCGGCCGTGAACTTCACGGCATTACCCACGATGTTGAGCAGGATCTGACGCAATCTATCCTCGTCGGAGACGATCGTCATCGATTGCACAGGCGTATCGACCTCCAGCGTGAGACCCTTCTCTGTTGCAAGCGGGAGCACCGTCTGTGTGACTCGGCGGATGATCTCAATGGGATCCGTAGCCTGAGGACGGATGTCTATCGCGCCGGCCTCGACCTTGGACAGGTCGAGGATGTCGTTGATCAGCTCAAGGAGTTGGGTTCCTGAGTCGTGGATCATGCCGATCTGCTTGGTTTGCTCCTCATTGAGGTCGCCCGCCAATCCCTGCTGCAGCAGTCCCGAGAAGCCGACGATGGAGTTCAAGGGTGTGCGCAACTCATGGCTCATGGTCGCCAGGAACGCGCTTTTCGCGTCGGTGGCCCTGCGGAGCCGCCGGTTGGCGTCAGCAAGCTCGATCGTGCGCTCCTCGACCAGCTCCTGGAGGTGGTCGCGATAGGTCGAGAGTTCCGCCTCGGCACGCTTCCTGTTGGTGATGTCTTTGTTCGTCCCCATGATGCGCTCTACCGTGCCATCGGTGTCGACGGCTATGGCCTTGCCGTGGCTTTCGGTCCACTGCCATTCACCGGCGCTGTTCCGTAGGCGGTACTCCACCCGGAAGCTGCGATCACCGGTCTCCACCTCACGTAGTTCTTCAGCAACGACACGTTCTCGCTCATCGGGGTGGATGAGCTCCTCCCAGGCCTTGATATCGACGGGGAACTCTTCGGGGGAGTAACCGAGCATTATGAAGTTGCGTGGCGACCAGGTGACCTCGCCCGTCTTGAGGTGCCAATCGAAGACACCTTCTTCAGCGGCGTCGAGCGCAAGACGCAGTGTCTCCTCCGCCTTGGCGGTGGACTCCACCGCCTGGGCCAGATGCCTTGTGCGGGCCCCCACCTGCCAGCGCAACGTGAGGATGCCTGCGACTGCCGATGCCAACAGCGCGAGTGCAGTGCCAACCACCCAAGGTACCCACACCGGCACCAGCGCTTTGGGTTCCTTGGTCGTGTAGTGGCCGAGTATCTCGTAGTAGGGTGAGCCCGGTTCTCCGACCCACTTGCGCAGGTGATCGTCTATCGTCTGCAGGAGGTCGGCATTCTCTCCCTGGCGGGTTGCGTAGTAGAGCGGCACGGCGTTGAAGACGATGGGCGTCTTGGTAAGGCCGTACTCATGGTAGAAGTAGTCGCCGAACAGGTAGTTTGCGATCGCAGCATCAGCCCCACCGTCGGATGCCAGCTGGAAAGCGTCTGCGAGTGATGCGGCAGGTATGATCGTGATGTCGTAGCCGAACCCGTTGACCGTCTGGGTGAACACCGTCTCCTGGATCGACCCTTTCAGCACGGCGACGCGCTTGCCGTCGAGCTGGGAGATGTCGTCGAGTCCGGTACCTCTGGCCGAGTAGACGCACGACCAACTGTCCACGACCTGGGTCGCGTGGAAGTCCATTAACTCATCGCGTCCGGCGGAGTAGGCGACGTCGGGCATCAGGTCCAAGTCGCCCGCTTCGAGACGAGCAAGGCCTTCCTCCCAGCTGCCCTGCACCCAGATCAGGTCCCAGCCCTCCTCGGCCGCTACCGCTTCAAGCAGATCGACGAAGATGCCGGCGGGTTTGTCACCGTCCTGGGTCGCGGTGAACACCTTGGGCTCGTTTTGGTAGATGCCGACACGAACCGTTCGAGTCTCAGCGAGAGCGGTCGGGACGTGTGCCGCGAATACGGAGAGTACGCCGATGATGGCACACGTGCCGATCATGCCGAGGCGGAACCGTCCGACAGGGGCCGTCTCCGGCCGTTCTCGCATGTAAGGGCCTCCCCGATCCGAGTGCACCCACGTTGCATGGCTGCTAGGGACTCTCTACCCCACGCGGCGTGGGGCGAGACTAGCGCCGTTTCTCGTCGGTGAGGAGCGGTACGTCGCCACTGCGCACGGCGCCGCGATAGAGGTCCTCGCCGAAGCGCTCGAATCCCGGCACCGTGACCAGTCCGTCCACGCGACTTGCGATGCGCTCCAGCAGCTCGTCTTCGGTGAGCTCCGCGTCGCTGGCCAGCATGACGATGTTGCGCGTGCTGTCGCGCTTGTCCTCGGCCATGTCGAGAGGGAAGACCCACACGTTGCGCCACACGTTGGATGCCGTGCGATGCAGGCTGCGGAAGGGCTTGCTGTGCGGGCCGTAGACCGCGCCGATGACGTTGTAGGCGATCACACCACCGGGCGTCATGCAGTCGCGGCACTCGCGACAGAACTCCTCGGTCATAAGTGGTCGCGGCACGTGGTCGTCGTTGAAGGCGTCCACGACGATGATGTCGTAGGTGTACGGCGTCATCAGCAAGAAGTCGCGACCGTCGGCCACCGTGACGGTGATGCGCTCGTCGTCAGGAAGCGCGAAGAACTCGCGCGCGATGGCGACGACCTCCGCGTCCAGTTCGACAGCGTCGATCCGCATCTCGGGGTAGTCGCGCCACATGCGCTTGACGAGCGAACCGCCGCCCAATCCGATCGCCAGCGTTCGCTGCGCATCCGGCTTCACCGCGAGGGTCAGGTGCAGGTAGCCGACGTATTCGATGGTCGTCTCGAACGGGTCCTCAAGCAGCATCGTGGACTGCCGGTTGCGCTCGAACTGCAGCAGCCGCACGCCGTTGTTGTCAGTGACACGCAGGCGGTGATATGCAGACTGGTATTCGTACACGGCGACCTTCCGGCGGGGGTTCGTTCCGCCGAGAGTATACGCGGTTGCAGCACGATTCCTAGTCGAAGAAGTCGTACTCTTCCATCTCGTTGGGCTGCATCATCCGGGCACTGAGGACTTTCCAGTCTCCGCCTTCCTTGAACATCTCCAGGTAGAAGCCGGCGATGGACCGGGGGTCCTTTCCGACCTCCTCGATCTCCCAAAGGACGGTCACGATATTGGAATCCGCATCTTCACGCATGAAGTAGTAGCGGAAGCTCACCGTTTCATCGCTGTTCGGCTTGTCGCGTTCAGTCTCCAAAACGAGCTGTCCGTCTGCCCAGCGGCGACCGACCACCTTCGCGTACACCAGCGGGTTATCCTCATCCTGCCCGTCAAGGAAGCGCTGCATGTCTCTCGCTTCACTTTCAGAGGCCATGTCCATCGCGTCGTCCCAGCGACCTTCGTAGACCGCGGACTGGTAGTCGGCGGCGGCTTCGATGGCGGGGTCTCCACCTTCGTCGCCCAGCAGCATGATGGCGCCCACGACCACGCCCGCGATGATCACGAGTCCCAAGACGATGCCGAGCGTGATGAACAGGCCCTTCTTCGAGCGCTTGGGTTTCGCCGCGCTATCTTGCGCGACCGCAACCGCGGCGGGTGTGGGTTGCGACACTTGTGCTGCTGACGGTATCCGCGTCTCCGGGGCCGGGGCTGGCATCGCCGACAAGGGCATGGGCTCGGGGATGACGGGCTCCGGCTCGGGGACCACCGGCTCCGCAACCACGGGCTCCGGTTCTGCGACCACAGCTTCTGGATCAGCATCGTAGATGTTGCTGATGGACTCGGCTCCGTGCCCCGCCGGGCAGGTGCCATTCTCATAGAGCCAGACGTTCTGACCGCATCCGCTGCAGTACCCTGCCTTGGCCATATCGATACCCCCTCGATAGCCTCCCTTGTCCCCAATGTCCCATCTGAGGTTGGGAGGGTCAAATCAGCCCGGTCGATGCGCCCACACCGCCGCCGCTCGCGCTACGATGGATGCACACGCCAAAGGAGGCCGTCATGGATCTGCGCCCGCACCACATCGGCATCATCGTGAGCGACCTGACACGCTCCGTCACTTTCTACAAAGCACTCGGCTTCACGCCGGGGCTTGTCATCCCCAGCGAAGATGGCTCGCGCATGATCACGTTCATGCAGCTCGGCGAGATGCAGATCGAGCTCTTCTGGTACGCCGAGACACCCCGCCGCATCGAGCGCGGTGAGAAGGCGCTCGGCTTCGTACACTTCGCATTGCAGACCGACGACGTGGAAGCCGACCTGGCCGAGCTGAAGGCCGCGGGTCTGGTCCCCGAAGACGTGAAGGTGCGCGACGTGCCGCCGCGCTTCAAGCTTGCGTTCATCTACGACCCCGACGGCGTGGAGATCGAACTCATGCAGGAAGGCTGAGCCGTGCCTAAGACCTACCGTTTCCTCATCGTAGACGTCTTCACTGACACGCCGCTGGCGGGCAACCAGCTGGCGGTCTTCACCAACGCCACCGGCATGACCGGCGAGCAGATGCAGGCCCTTGCGCGTGAGATCAACTTCTCCGAGACGACCTTCGTGCTGCCCGCCGAGCAGGGCGGCGACATCCGCATGCGCATCTTCACGCCCGCGCGAGAGCTGCCATTCGCCGGGCATCCCACACTGGGCACCGCGTTCGCGATCGCCGGGCCGCTGCAGTCCACGGTGATGCGCATAGAGACCGGCATGGGCGTAGTGCCGGTGGCGCTGGAGCGTGAGGGCGCCAGGATCGTCTTCGGCAGCATGCAGCAACCGATCCCCACGTGGCGCCCGTTCGACGATGCCGACGAACTGCTGACGGCCCTGGGTGTCAGCGCGTCACAGCTGCCGGTCGAGGTTTACGACAACGGCGTGCAGCACATCTACGTGATGCTTCCGTCCTTCGCCGACGTGGCCGGGCTGCATCCCGACTTCGACCGCCTGGAAGTGGTCGCCGGCGAGGCGGGCGTGAATTGCTTTGCGCTGGAGGACGGCCGGGTCAAGACCCGCATGTTCTTCACCGACATCGGAATGGTGGAGGACGCCGCCACGGGTTCGGCCGCCGGCCCGCTGTCGGTGCATCTGGCGCGCCACGGGTTGGTGGAGTGGGGCGCAGAGGTCGTCATTTCTCAGGGTGCCGAGATGGGCCGTCCCAGCACGCTCTACGCGCGCGCCGACGGTTCTGCCGAGACGATAGACGCCGTCAGCGTGGGCGGCAGCGCCGTGGTTGTGGCGAAGGGCGAGTTCCAGGTGTAGGGTGGGTGAATTGGGGGATTCTGCAAGCTGCACAGCTGCATATACATGGGTTAGAGAGATGCCGCCTGAGCGGGGCGGACC
This sequence comes from Actinobacteria bacterium UBA2279, assembly GCA_002347365.1. Lineage (GTDB taxonomy): Bacteria > Actinomycetota > Coriobacteriia > Anaerosomatales > Anaerosomataceae > UBA2279. The sequence goes on along the minus strand of DDWT01000026.1, from coordinate 9,260 downwards.
TAGGGGGCGAATGTGGCAACCGTGGCGCTTCTTGGACTGTCGACTGCTGGCAAGTCCACCGTGCTTCGACATTTCACGGACATCATGGGCGATTCCGTCGACACTCGCGACAGCGATGCGATCATGTCGCAAGAGTTCGGAGGACATATCTACCTGCTTTTCAGCGCTCTCGTGGAAGGCCGGGACCGCGAGAAGGCACTCGCACACATTGAGCGCAGCGAGAACGAAATCCTCGCCTCGCTTCAGCCACAAGCCAAGCCACGGTTGATTGCTTTCGGGCCGGCGGTCCCGTCGCGGAGCGAGTGGGGCAGTTTCATCGAGCGGGTGAATCCAGTTGTCTTCCAATTGGAACTGTCCGTTGATGAAGTGCTTATCGGTTTGGCAGAGAGGCGCGCGCGCCATTTGCGGGCCGGGCTCGAGCCGCTCCCCGGATTTGGATCATGGGATGAGGACGTCACAACGGAGTATGATTCCGACTCCGAGCGGTGGGTCCCGATCGTGAATGACCGCACAGTGCATGCGAACATCTCGCGACACACGCGAGCGCTTGCGGATATGTATCACGCGGCCGCGGGCGCAGAGAACACCTACTCCGCCCGTCGGCTTATGACCGATTCTGCATACCAGCAAGACTTCTACGCTCGAGTGAGCGCCGCGCTTCTGTCGTAGGGCGAGAGGCGGCACTCTCTAACCCGCGCATCGACACCGACTCGCCGCGACGTAGGGTAATCTGAGTTCGACGCGTCTGGCCCGCGGCTCGCGTGTCATGCGCAAACACGTTGGACCGACCGGGCGACAGGGGTTGGGGGACATGGACTGGAACTGGTTCTTCAGTTCGACGGCACAGTCTGTCGCGGCGCTCGTCGGTGTTCTGGGTGCGTTCCTCGTTGCGAGACTCCTGGCTGACCAGAGCTTGTTCGCATCTGACCAGGCTCGGACCCAGGAACTGGCCCGGTCAGGTGAGCGACTCGCTGATGCTGCCAGTCGGCGCTACATCGCTTGGTACTGTGAGCGAGAGCTCGACAAGGCACTTGGGAGACTCAAGCGCAAGCTTGAAGAAGCAGACGAGCTTCAGAGTGCGGAGGAGTACTACGATGCGGCAGGAATCCCGCGCTTCGTCCCTCGTGCCCACGCACTCAGGAAGATTGAAGGGGCCCTCGACAACGAGCGAGAACGACGGGGTCAGCCTCCTTCTCGCAGTTGGCTTCCTGACATTGGCCTGCTGAAGGATCCCGCCCTGATTGCCGCGGATCGACAGGAACTTGACACGGAAAGAGAGGCCATCGAACGCCTTGCGCTCGAAGTGAAGGACAACATCTCGGCGGTAGAGCAACACCGTGAGCACATTGGCCGGCAGCCGCAACAGACGCGCATTATGTCAGTTCTGATCCTTGCCCTGCTGCTGCTGTTCTGGGTAGGTGTAATCCTTCCGCTGACGGTGTTGCCCGTCACGACGTCTGACGTCACGATTCCGACATCCGATGGCGTTGTCGCGTTGAAGTGGGCAGTGCTCGCACTTGCCGGTGTGGTGTTCACCGGGCTTCTACTCACACTGCGCAGCCTAGGCATGAAGCTGCGCCATTCGGATGAGGAGCTTGCACTGCTGGATAGCTGGACCGATCCAGCACGCTACAGCCCGTTCTTCGCGGAGTGCATCGAAAACGGCTACGAGCTGTAGTCCCTGGCGGTCCAACCAGCGCATCCTTAGCGGAACGCCAGGAGCTACAATGACAGGAAGGCGCAAGGCGTCCGCTGATGCGCACATTAGCAGTACACCCCCCACCCACAGGATCACGTGCGCACCGGGGTCAGGCGAGAACCTCGGCAACTCGTCCCCGCAGCGATGCCTCGAATTTCACCCAGGAAAGGTCGTGCGCAGGCTCCCCAATACCTTCAGGGGTGCCTTTGCCGTCACCAGTGATGAACCACGCGGCGTTGTACAGGCGCCTAAGAACAAGACGGCGGCACATGAGAAGTGCGCGATCCTGGTAGGACGAGTTCGTGAACTGTGCGTCGACGGGGAAGTGTGTTTGGCGGACTCTGACCGGAGATCGAGATGCGGGCTCATCCTGCATTAGAAACACGTAACCCAGCCAAGGCGGCGTCACTCCGAGCAATCCCTTCTCTGCCGCCTCTAGGAGATCGGTGGCATTGCCCAGCGCTTCCTCGGTGCGGTTGTTCATGTTGTTGCCGTAGCTGCCAAGAATCGACTTGAACTCGACAGCAGCCACGACCGTCCCGTCGTACACGGCCACAACGTCCCACTTCTTCTCCGGTCGGTAGTACCCGGGAAGCTCAACACCGCGGTCCTTGTGGATGCTCGATGGTGGCAGGCCTGCATCGACTAGGACCTGCTCAACAAGGTTCGCCAATGGGTCGAGATGCTTGCCGCTTGTAACACCCGCGCGCAAGCCTGGATCTGTACTGCCTCGCTCGCGTGCTCTTTGTGCCGCATCTGCTCGCATTGACCAGCAGCGTGCTACTGCTCTTCGGTACTCTGGGACCGGCACAGCGCCTCCTAGTCTGGAATGCTCTCGATTCCGTACGCTTGCATCGCGGCCGTTGTCGCTGCCTCAACATCGCGGTTCTCGAATGCCGCCGCAAGTGCAGATGCAACACTCGCTGAGATGCTCGATGGGTGCGGCACGCGAATCCTACGCAGGTACTGAGCCTGAAACCGCAGAGTGCCACCCCTCATACGGACAGCATATGAAGAGACGAAGAACTCCGCGACCCGCGACAGCAGAATTCCGCCTAGAACACGCACGTCCCAAGAACCCGGAGTGATCCAGTACAAGTTGTGGTGCGGGTAGTACTCACCGGTGTCCAGAACAGGCTCGATACTCATCTTCATGTCCTGGAGCAGCAGCTTCTGTTGCCCCAGGAGCCCCGGAAGTACCTTGTCGATCGTGCGGTACCAGGCCTGGGCGTCCTTCTTGGCCACGTGACGGCGGCGAAGTCGCTCAGACTGCGACGTCATGTAGTCGGCGAATCGAGGATAATCCTCCAGGCGAACGAGTGAGCCCGAGTCATTCCATGGGTTCACCAGCCAGGCCCCTCTCCAAGCGATACGACCGTCCGTGATGTCGGTAGTCCTCACCAGAGGGAGCATTCGGTCGGTCTCTACCACTGAGTCATCTCTGGTGACAAACACCTCGTCGGCTCCGGACGCGATGCCTATACCGATTTTCGCGCCCGTTTCTTCCAGTAGCGGCAGTCGTTCTTCCAGGCCGCGCAGGAGCGAGATTCTCTCAGGAGATCCAGTCGGCCAGAGGGCATCGGTATGGAACCAGTCATCGAGTACTGTCGCCGCGAAGTCCGGGTCTCGTGTTGGCAGAGACCCGTTGCTCGCCCAAACCTCCAAGCGAGTGGCCGCATCCGCACCGAAGGTGGGCCGGGCAACCGCATAACGCACTGGTCCTTGCTCGCCGCGCCCAATGAGCGTTACCGCAGGGTAAGCGCTCACCTGATTGGCGAACGCATCGACCCCATGCATTTCGTAGACAGCTCGAACATCGTGTCCTTCTGAGACCAGATGCCGGAGTCGCTTCCCGTATGCGTTTCGCATCCAGCGATCTGCACAGATGAAGCAGAGTACTCCGTCCGCCTTGAGCGAGCGAAGGCCAACGTCGAAGAATCCCACGTAGACGTCGCTGCCATCAGTCATCGTGTTGCAGCGCTCGACGTACGCCGCACGCAGGTCGCGGGGGATAGACTCGGCTCTGATGTACGGTGGGTTGCCCACCACGAAGTCGGCAGCGTCGACTGCAGCATTCCGGAGCAGATAGTCCTCGCACGAGACCCATCTCTGTGCCACCTCAGCAGCTGCCCTCGTGGGCCAGCCATCTTCAGCTAACCATCGAATCACCGCTGCCCTGCACGTAGCGACGTGCTCCGGCTGCAGGTCGAATGCTTGGATGGCATCGCGCGCATCCAATATGTCGATGCCCCGCACACGGCACGCATGGGACAGCCGTTCGACAATCGGTAGAAGGAACGCCCCGTCCCCACAAGACGGCTCAACAACAACATGGTCAGCGAGGTCCTTGTCGGGCGTGTAGCCGCAGAGGTCGAGCATGAAATCGACCATCCACGGCTTTGTGAAGACTGCCCCATATTCTTGAACTTGCTCCAACAATGCCTCCACGTCCTCACCTCATAGAGTAGTCTGAACCCATCCTCTGACAACGGTTCAGGCTACTCCGGCAGTCTATTCAGACTCTAACGGCAATTCAAACAGAATGCTGCGCAATCGTGACAAAGGGTGACTGCTGACCCGCGCGTTCGGTAGACGGCCAGAAGCGCTAGAGTGAAGAGAGGCGCGGAAGCCGCAGCTGATGCGCACATACGTTAGGTTCACCAGGAGGGCACGAGAGGGGGGGGGCGACATGATCGACGGGTTCGATGTGTCGGGGTATCGCAGTTTGGACGAGCCTGGCGCGGTCGTGGCCGACCTGAGTCAAGCGAACGTCATCATGGGGCCCAACAACTGCGGGAAATCCAATCTACTGAGAGTCCTGGAGATAGCCGCGGGCGCATTCGCCACCGCGAGGGGGGATAGTCTGCCCCACCTGGATCCCGCACTGGACTACCCTATAGGCGCAGGAACCCGAGCGATGTCCTTCGGACTCCAGGTCAAGAAGCATGGGCATTCTGCCGGAACGTACAGGGCCATCGAGGAGGCCTTCTCCCCGGCACTGGCCCAGTACTTTCCCGAGTGGTCAGACTCGATATGGTTCGAGTTCACCATTCCGGCCGCCGGTCGAGCAGAACCTAGCCAGCGAGGCGTAACGAGAATGACCAAGGCCATTCTTGAACGCGTGCCTCAACGCGAGACCAACAACTACACGAGCGCTCTCAGCAACTACACCGGAGGGTCCGAGGAGAAGCGCGCTCAAGACATCGCCTCCGCCTTGTACACCAGGGTCACGCCGAACTTCACGGTGCACAAGATTGACGCGTTCCGCAGAATCACTTCCCAAGGCGAGAATCCGCTGTCCGGAGGAGGCCTCATCCCAGAACTCCGGAGACTCCAGAACCCGGACCTCGAGAACTATGAAGGGAATCGCATGCGGTTCGGCGCTGTCAACGGACTCCTTCAAGAAGTGCTGGGGGAGTCGACGGCGATGTTGGATATACCTGCGGAAAGGGACGAGGTCTATGTCTCGATGGGCGGGAGGATACTGCCCCTGGAGTCGCTGGGGACCGGAATCCATGAATTGATCATCCTCGCGGCGGCCGTAACCTTGGCTGACGGCGCAATCTACTGCGTCGAGGAACCGGAAATACACCTTCACCCTGCACTGCAGAAGAAGCTTGTTCAGTACCTGCGGAGAAACACCGAGAACCAGTACTTCATTGCCACGCACTCAAACGCATTTCTCGACCTCGAGGGCACGAACGTGTACGCGTGCTCACTGTCTGATGGTCGCACGGAGTGCGTGCGAGTCAGTTCTGCGAGTGAGAAGCACCCTGTGCTGAGGGACCTCGGCTACGTTCCCAGCGATCTGCTCCAGGCGAACTACGTGGTGTGGGTTGAGGGACCATCAGATCGCATCTACTTGAACCACTGGATCTCCAGTATCGCACCCGACCTGGTCGAGGGAATTCACTACTCGATAATGTTCTACGGGGGACGTTTGCTGGCCCACCTGTCGTACGAGGACTCGCTGATAGGCGACTTCATCCGACTGTCCTGTCTGAATCGGAACGCATGTGTGGTGATGGACAGCGACCGGACTACCGCACACGGACGCCTCAACCCCACCAAGATGCGCGTCCGGAAGGACTTCGAGCAATACGGCTGCTTCTGCTGGGTGACTTCAGGCAGGACTGTCGAGAACTACGTCCCAGACAATGCGTTCACGACCGCGGTGGCGACGGTCCATCCAAGATCTCGGCTCCAGTCCACGCCTGCAAGGTTCGCGGACGTGACGCGCCTGAGACGCGGGAGCTGCATCGACAAAGTTGCCGTCTCCAGGCAAGTAGCGCAGGAGCCGGCGGACCTAAACACGCTTGATCTTGAACGGTCCGTTCGCACACTGGTTGCCAGGATACGGAGCTGCAACCCGTAGACCCGGAACCTAACCCTGAGATCGAGCGGACAAGGCTTCGCGTTGCCGCTCATCTCAGGAGACGTTAGGCACGCTGCTGTCAGAGCCAGGTGGTAGAATCCGTAGCAGCGACTTCGGCGGAAGGTGACGCATGGGTTCCAGCGCCATAGCAGTCATAGACCGAATTGTGGCGACGCGGGCTGCGGCTACCACGATCGAGAGCGCGGATCGGGCCTCAGGGGATGTCCGTGAGGTGATCGATTCGATTCGGACCGCATACCATCGGGACTGGACAAGGCAGAAGCTGACCTTTGCCCGGGAGTTCCTCTCGCGGACGTGGGCGGGTATTCCCTTGCCGGCCTTGTCGGTCTGCGGCCACGGCACTCAGGAGATCCGTTACAGCACGTATCTCGCGTACTTCCTCGACGGCTCAAAGCCACATGGTATCGGCGCTCGTTATCTTGATGCCCTCCTGGCATTCATGAAGATCACCGGAGTCGATACTTATCAGGCAGTCGTTGAGACTGAGAAGTGGCTCGGCCAGATTCCCGGAAAGTCCAAGCCCGTGAGCTGCTACTGCGACGTCGTCATCACCTGCGGGGACCACGTAGTGTTTATCGAGAACAAGATCAAGAGCGGCGAAAGCGCTAATCCGAACAGCGAGGCAAGTCAGCTGCGGCGATACGACGAGGCTATTCGCGGGAATCCGTTCTTCACCAACAAGGAACTGGCGCGCATCTTCCTCACTCCCAGCGGCCGGGAATCCTCTCGGTCACCCAATTGGCGTGGTCTCTCCTATGGCGACCTCATCGAGGTTGGAGTCGGCGTGCTGCGAGACGGCGGTCTCTCATCCACGGCTCGGGAGAATCTGAAACGATTCCTGATCGATCTCTCGCTTGGGCCACTGGATAGGGCAGAGGATGAGATCCAGACGATGGTTGAACTCGCACAAGCGGCGACAGGTTCGGGGGCGCACTTCACGGACCGGTTGCACTTCGATCAGGCAGTAGGACGTAATTCGATGCTCGTGAACTTACTGATGGAGGGATGATCGTGGACCTGAGCGAGAGCGGCAGCCACTACTTGGCCAACTACTACCTCTTGGAGCAGACGCGAGAAGAGGTCCATCGCTTTCTGGAGGGCATCGCGAAGGACTTCTCCGCACTGGTGGAGGAGCATCTCAAGCTGAAGTCGGATGGTCTCCTAGAGTTCAGTCCGTACGTGCAGAAGGGCGGCGGGTACGTCGAGTTCGGAATCAAGATGAGTCCGGACGTTGTAGCGTCTCCTGAGATGAAGGACTGGAAGTACTCGATCATCTATCGGGATGCGATGCGAACCCAGAAGTTGTCGAGCTCGACGGAGGCCAGGGTCTTCGGCTGGACACCGAAGGCACTGTCACGGCAGAAGGACCAAGTTGAACGGGTGGCGAAGGCGCTTGACCTGGAGCGTATGCCCTACGATGAGGTTACAGTCGATCTCGTGAACTCGCCCGTTGACGAAGTTGTCGATGCCATAGCGCGGCTGTTCGTTGGCTACTACGATGACTACGTGAGAGTCACTCAAGAGCTGCTAAAGGAAACGCCATAGCAGGTGCCTAACCCATCTCAAGAGACGTTAGCCCCAACTCCAAGATACGACTGTCAGCTGTGTGTAGTAGAGTTGCGCAGACCCAGCGTGTTGCGTGGTGCTTTCTAAAGTTGCCCCTAGACGTGTGTCAAGTTATTTGTTTACATTGACCCTACCGCGGGAACCACGCAGTTAGGACTACGGAGCGTGAAGGCTGAGAGAGTAGGCCGCAGAACATGGATGCTTGTCTCTGACAGTGGCCAGTGTCAGCCGCTCAAGTATCTCAAGAAGAACCGCGAGACGGCTCCTCGAATGCGAGCAAGGATTGACGATGTGGACCGCAACGGCCCTCCTGATAACCCGGAGCTGTTCAAGTGGCTCGATGCACACAAGCACGGAGGAATGCGACTGTGTGAGCACAAGGTTCACAGTCCCAGGGCATGTCGGGCCTACGCATTTCAGACAAGCCGCGGATTCGTTATAGCGCGCATCGAGGACAAGACAGAGAACGATCAGCAATTCAACGACACGATGGATGCAGTCAAGACGATGATTGACAGATTCATGGAGGAAGGCGAGACGTATGTCTAGTGTGCTGGAACAGCTGGACGAACTGACGTCAGACGAACTTGACCAGGTCGAGTACAAGCACGAGCTCGCTATCAGCGCGTTCACGAATGACCTCGCTCGGATTATGGTTGCCCACGGTCTCAGCCAGTCTGACCTGGCTCGGCGTCTCGACGTGTCTCGCGCCCGTGTCTCTCAACTGCTGCAACACAAGTCGAGTCCTACACTTCGCACCATGGTCGAAGTTGCGCACTCTGTGGGCTGCGACGTCAATCTGGGTCTTGCCCCTTGCGGTTTCCGGCTTCCAAGGCTTTACGTTGCGGATGGCGGCAAGACAACTGCTGGTTACAGCAAGACCAAGCACCTCACCGGCACCACCATCCACACGTACGCCTCAGCAGATCGGATTGCGGTATGAGCTCCGGTATTGATTCGATCCTTCGTCTCAGTGACTTCAGAATCATGAAGTCCTACTTCGAGGTGCGTCCTGGCGCGGCGTCCTTCGAGAAGGCGGAGTTGCACCTCAAGCTGGACATCGCGGTACTCCAGTCCAACGACTCTGAGAGCGACATGGCCGTGCAGTTGACGGTGGAGTTGAACGGCGAGGAGGCAGACTTCGAGGCGGCGGGCTTCACTGGCGCAGTTGTTGCGACGGGCTTCTTCGATGTGGCGACTCTGAAGCAGGAGCGTCCTGACGATTGGGAGCCGGTTCTCGTCTACAACGCGGTCACTGTTCTGTTCGGGACGGTTCGCACTGTCTACGCCGACCTTTCTGCATCCAGCCCTGTTGGTCGAGTCATCATTCCAACCGTCAATGTTGGGCAGATTCTCAATCGGCCCGAGCCAGAGACACCGGCAGATGCGGTTGCGGCAACTGACTAGGCCTCAGCGGAGTGGGCCTGAGTTCAAGTTTGAAGTGCAACACTTCGCTTTCCTGAGCGACCTCCTACGATTGTGCATAGCATTCCTCCGGCGTCTTGTAGCCGAGTCGCTTCCTCGGGCGTGAGTTGAGTTTCGCAGCGATCGCGTCGAGATCGGCTTGCGTGATGTGCGCCATGCTCCGGCCCTTCGGCA
>DDWT01000010.1 GCA_002347365.1 Actinobacteria bacterium UBA2279 | reverse complement strand
TCTTTCCCTGCTGGCGCATGTAGCGGCACATGATGTCCTGCAGGGTGAGGTTGAGGGCATGACCCATGTGCAGGGCCCTCGTGACGTTGGGCGGCGGGATGACGATGGTGAAAGGAGCGGGGCCTTCGATGACTCCCTGCTCGAAGTAGCGACCCGCAGTCCAGGCCTCGAAGATCGGAGCCTCGACCGCCTTCGGATCGTACGCTTTCGCCATATCGCTCATGTGAGGCGCGGTCCCTTCCGTTGCCCGTTCGATGACAGACGATTCTACGCGAAAAGCCGGTCGCGGGCGAACCGCAGGACGTCGCGAGACAGACCGCCCGATTCATCGTATGCTTCTGGTACCCCGCAAACATGTGGAGAGTATCGAGGAAGGTGATATCTGTGGCGGACTGTGAACTCCTGGCTACCTGCATATTCTTCAACGACCACATGACCGACATGCCCACGATGTCGGGCATCATCAAGCAACGCTACTGTCGGGGCAGCAACACACAGTGCGCTCGTCACCTCGTCTATCGCAGACTGGACAGAGAGTCCGTCCCTACCGATCTGTATCCGAGCCAGCTTGAGCGTGCCGAGCAGATCGTCGGTGATCGAGAGTAAGCGCCCGCAAGGCGGACACGAAGAAGGGCCCCCCAGGGGCCCTTTCGTACTCCTGCCACTGAACTGTCTACGCGGTCTCGCCGCGCGCCTGTCCGATCAGCGTGACGATGGGCTCTGCCGTGCCGGCCACCACTTCCCCGCCGATCGTAACGTGCTCCACGTCGGTACGACCCGGAAGGTCATACATGAGATCGAGCAAGAGCGCCTCCAGTATCGAACGCAGACCCCTGGCGCCGGTGCCCCGCCTGATGGCCTGAGTCGCCACGGCACGCAACGCGTCAGTCGTGAAGTCCAGACCGACTCCCTCCAGACCGAACAGACGCTGGTACTGCTTGACGAGCGCATTCTTGGGCTCGGTGAGTATGCGTACGAGGTCCTCCTCGGTGAGCTCCTCGACATGCGCGGTCACCGGGATGCGACCGATGAACTCGGGAATCAGACCGAACTTGTGCAGGTCCTCCGGAAGCACCTGCGCGAGCAGGGTGCCACGGTCGTGCTTGTTCGGATCGGCCAGTTCGGCACCGAAGCCGACACCCTTCTTGCCGATACGATCTGCAACGATCTTCTCAAGACCGACGAATGCACCGCCAAGGATGAACAGCACGTTGGTCGTGTCTATCTTGATGAGCTCCTGCTGCGGGTGCTTGCGTCCGCCCTGCGGGGGAACGGCCGCCTCGGTTCCCTCCAGTATCTTCAACAACGCCTGCTGCACGCCTTCACCCGACACGTCGCGGGTTATCGAAAGGTTCTCGGCTTTGCGGGCGATTTTGTCGATCTCATCGATGTAGATGATGCCGACCTCGGCTCGCGCGACATCGAAATCCGCGGCCGTGATCAGTTTGAGCAGGATGTTCTCGACATCCTCGCCAACGTAGCCCGCCTCGGTCAGCGTCGTCGCGTCGGCGATCGCGAACGGTACCTTCAGGATGCGCGCCAACGTCTGCGCAAGCAGCGTCTTCCCGCAGCCCGTCGGTCCCAGCAGCATGATGTTGCTCTTGGCGATCTCAACATCCTCGTCGGTCTCGCACGGTGCGCAACGCACGCGCTTGTAGTGGTTGTAGACGGCGACTGCGAGGGATTTCTTCGCACGATCCTGACCGACGACATACTGATCGAGCGTCGCCAGTATCTCCCTGGGTGTGGGCAGTTCCTCTTCCTGAAGCTGGTCCTCCCAACCGACCTCGACCTCTTCGTCCACTATCTCGTTGCACAGGTCGATGCACTCGTCGCAGATGTAGACGCCCGGACCCGCGACAAGCTTGCGGACCTGATGCTGCGGCTTGTTGCAGAACGAACACTTGAGCTGATCGTTGCCTTCGTGACGGTCCATTCGCTACTTCCCGCTCTCCATCGGACGCTTCTCCATGACCTCGTCGATCAGGCCGTATTCCTTGGCCTCGGCAGCGATCATGATGTTGTCCCGCTCGGTGTCGACGTGGATCTTGTCCACCGGCTGGCCGGTGTGACTCGCCATGATGTTGTCCAGCGCCTCGCGCAGACGAAGCATCTCGCGGGCCTGGATCTCGATGTCTGTGACCTGGCCCTGCGTGCCGCCCCAGGGCTGATGGATCAGAACGCGGCTGTTGGGCAACGCGAAGCGCTTGCCCGCGGCACCGGAGGCAAGCAGGACCGCAGCCATCGATGCACACTGCCCGATACAGATCGTCGAGACAGGACAGCGGATGTACTGCATCGTGTCGTAGATAGCCAGCCCCGCGGTGACCGAACCACCCGGAGAGTTGATGTAGAGGTTGATGTCTTTGTCGGGATCTTCGCTCTCGAGGTGCAGCATCTGCGCGATCACAAGGTTGGCGATGTCATCGCTGATCTCATGACCGAGGAAGATGACACGCTCATTGAGCAGTCTCGAGAAGATGTCGAAGCTGCGCTCACCACGTGAGGTCTGCTCGATGACGATCGGAACGAGACTCTTGGGCGATTCAGCGTTACCCATGGTGTCTACTCCTTCACGGCCTTTGCGGCCTTCTTCTTGCCACCGGACTTCTTGGCGGCCTTGGGTTTCTCGCCCTCTACGACGGGCTCCTCTTCGATGACCTCGACATTGTCGATGAGCCAGCGAAGCGCCTTACGATGCATGATCTGCTCACGAATCACCGGCAGCGCGCCCGCGTCGCGTAGCTTCGCGCGCATCTCCTCGGCCGCTTCATCTGCCTCGCCTGCGATCTCACGGATCGCCTCGTTGAAGTCGTCTTCGCTAATATCCATACCCTTCGCGCGGAAGAGCGCCTCAAGCCCGAGGTCGATGCGGAGACGACGCTGCGCCTCGACTTCGATATCGGACCGGATCTGGGCGGCGTCGACGCCGGTGATCTCCATGTACTGCTCGACCGACATGCCACGCTGCTCGAGGTTCTCGAACAGGTCCTCGACCATGTTGTTGGCACGCGCACGCACCATAGCCTCAGGCACATCGCCCTGGACACGCTCGGCCAGCGCTCCGCGTGCCGCTTCCTCGATCTTGTGCGTGTGACCGGCCTCTTTGCTCTTGTCGAGCGTCTCACGGATGTCCGCTCGGTACGCTTCGAAGGTCTCGAAACCGCCAACGCTCTGTGCGAACTCATCGTCGAGCTCAGGCAGCACTTTCGCCTTCACCTCGTGCACGGTGATCGTGAAGCTCGCCGCCTTTCCCACAAAGTCCGGATTGGATGATGTGTCCGGTATGTCGAACGCCGCCACGACCTCATCGCCGGCGCTGTGGCCGACAAGCGCGGTGTCGAACTCGCCGGGCATCATGCCCTTGTTCAACTCGTAGAGGTACATATCGACGCTGTTGCCCTCATACTCTTCCCCGCCTATGGTGCCCACGAAGGAGATCAGCGCGAAGTCATCGGGCTCGATGGCCTTCTCTACCGTCTCGAGTGTCGCAAAACGATCCCTGGTGTACTCGATCTGCGCGTCGATCTCGCTCTCGCTCGACTTGGCGGGCGCAACCGTGACAGTGAAGTCATCTGCCGAGGAAAGAGCCAGCTCCGGACGAATCAGTACCTCGGCCGAGAACGTGTACGGCGCGCCGGGGACGACAGCTTCGACCTCTCCGGTATCGGGCGATTCGATCGGACGGATATCCTCATCCGAAAGCGCCCTCGCGTAGGAAGTGGAGATGATCTCTTCCTGGACATCGGCGAGGATCGCATCCCGACCGATGTGACTGTCCAAGAGCGGACGCGGCGCCTTGCCGCTACGGAAGCCCGGGATGCGCACGCGCTTGGCCGCCTCCGCATAGACGGACGAGACCACCTCGTCGACCTCGGCAGCACTCACAGTGATCGTGAGCTTGATCGTGTTCTCATCGATGCGCTCGACAGTGGTTTCCAACGGTCCTCCTGACATGTGCTGCTGCTACTGCTGTTCGTTTCTGCGGGCGTCTGCCCGGAAGTCGCCTGGTGCGGGCGAGAGGACTTGAACCTCCACGAGTTGCCTCACCGGAACCTAAATCCGGCGCGTCTGCCATTCCGCCACGCCCGCACGGTCAAGACCAAGCACCAACTATAACAAAAAGGTTGGGGCATGTTCGCCGCCAACCTTTTTCATGTGCATGGTGGGCCGTATAGGGATCGAACCTATGACCTTGGGATTAAGAGTCCCCTGCTCTACCAGCTGAGCTAACGGCCCGGGCAACGCTCAGTCATTCTACCTGCTTCATGCGAAAGTGCAAGTTCAACGGCCACAGGACCGAGAGCTATCGATGGGGTGGGTAACGGGACTTGAACCCGCGGCCTCCGGAGCCACAGTCCGGCGCTCTAACCAACTGAGCTACACCCACCACGTCAAGTGCTTGGCACGCCCGGAGGGATTCGAACCCCCGACCTAGAGATTAGAAGTCTCCCGCTCTATCCAACTGAGCTACGGGCGCATATCAACGCCCACCAGGGTGCCGAAGCGATACGGTACCCGCGGGACGTGCTAATTGTCAATGGAGCGGCCGACGGGACTCGAACCCGCAACAATCAGCTTGGAAGGCTGATGCTCTACCAATTGAACTACGGCCGCATCCTGGTCGGGCCGGCCGGATTCGAACCGGCGACCCCCTGCTCCCAAAGCAGGTGCGCTACCAAGCTGCGCTACGGCCCGACCTCGCTGTCGCCCGCAGTCTAAGCGGGCCGCACGAGCTAGAACAGTATAGAGGGGCACCGAGACGCGCACAACCACATCGGACTATGCGGGTGGGCTCAGTGCGATCGGGCCGCTATCGCGTCTCGCAACGCACGCAGCGCAGCGCCCCGGTGACTGATCCTGTTCTTCTCGGCGAGGCTCAACTCCGCCATGGTGCGCTCCGGTGCAGCGCTTGGACAGAACAGCGGATCGTAGCCGAATCCTCCGTCGCCTCGGCCGACGTGCCCGATCAAGCCCTCACAGGTGCCTTCGCCGATGGTCTCGCTACCGTCCGCGTGTACGAGCACGACGACGCTGCGGAAACGGGCGGTGCGCGCCGGATCCTCGACATCGGCGAGTGCGGCAAGCAGTTTCACGTTGTTGGCCGCATCGTCGCCGTCACGCCCGGCATAGCGAGAGGAGTACACACCCGGCTCACCGCCGAGCGCGTCAACCTGCAGGCCGCTGTCATCGGCCAGAGCAGCCATGCCGAAGTGTTCCGCGTATGCGTGCGCCTTGAGGCGCGCGTTCTCCAGGAAGGTCGAACCCGTCTCCTCCACCTCAAGGGGCTCAACGCCGAGATCGGATGTGGACACGAAGTCCAGATCCGGCAGATCGACCGTGGAGCGGATCTCGGCCAGCTTCCCGGTATTCGCAGTTGCAACCAGTACCCGCACGCAGTCACTCACCGTACGTCTCGAGCCCCTCGGCGATGATGCGGCGCTGCAGCTCGATCAGTCGGGCAGCACCGCCAAGCGAGAGGTCCAGTAGCTGATCGAGACGTGCACGGTCGAACGGCGTGCGCTCGCCTGTACCCTGTATCTCGATGAGACGGCCCTTGCCGTCCACGACCACATTCATGTCGATCTCTGCGTTGCTGTCTTCAGAGTAGTCAAGATCGAGCAGGACTTCTCCGTCGACCATGCCTACCGAGGTAGCGGCCACGAAGTCTATGAGCGGCAGGGACTCGATGCGCCCCGCTTCACGCCATCGCGTGAAGGCATCATGGACCGCGAACAGTGCTCCCGTTATCGCGGCGGTACGGGTGCCGCCGTCGGCCTGGATGACATCACAGTCGACGTTCAGCGTGTACTCGCCACCCATGCCCCCCATGTCAACGACGGTACGAAGCGAGCGGCCGATCAGGCGCTGGATCTCGTGCGTGCGGCCGCCGGGTGCACCCTGCGTGACCTCGCGTCGCGTCCGGGTATGCGTGGACGCCGGCAACAGCGAGTACTCGGCAGTGACCCAACCGAGTCCGGACCCGCGACGCCAACCCGCCACCTGGTCTCCGATCGTCGCAGCACAGAGCACCTTCGTATCGCCCAGCTCGAACAGGCATGAGCCGTGCGCGTGCTTCAGATAGCCACGTGTGAGCCGGACCGGCCTCAGTTCGTTGTTCGCGCGTCCGTCACTGCGCTGCATCGGCTATGCCTCCTCGGGAAACGTCATGTCGAAAAGCTCATCGGCCACGATAACACGACCGTGGAATATCTCGCGGGCTTCACGAGCAGCCGCCGCTCGATCCACGCTCGGCCACAAGTGTGACAACACGAGCGTCCGAACATCGGCCCGCACCGCCAGTTCAGCCGCCTCGGTGGCGGTCATGTGCGCTGCCCGGCCACGATACTCGGGCGGCAGAGTCGCATCTGCGATCAGCACGTCGACGCCGTGCGCTGCTGCTTCGACCGCCTCACCCTGCGACGTGTCTGCGGTGTAACACAGCACCGCCACGTCATCTGTCGCCATGAGCGCGAACGTCGGCTCCACGTGGTCGACCTCGTGGGGAGTGACACTCAATACCCCGACCGCCACGGTCGCGTTATCCTCGAGTTCCCTCACCTGGAAGGCCTCGGCAAGCTCAGCACGACCGCGATCTGACAGCACCGCGCCCATCCGCTCGAAAAGACCCGTTGGGAGATACAGCGGCATCGGCGGTCTCGGACCATCGGGTGCGTACCGCAAGGCCGCCTGCAACGCGTACACGTCAGCGAAGTGGTCGATGTGTTCGTGGCTGATGAAGACCGCGTCCAGCGCAAGCGGATCCATCACCTTGCCAAGATTGGACAGCACGCCGTTGCCACAATCGAACAGCACCGCCGTCTCTCCGCTGCGGATAAGGTAGCCCGAACACGCCCGTCCGGCATCGGCGTAGCTCGCCGCCGAGCCGAGCACCGTCAGTCTCATGCGGATCTTCCTGCCTCGAACGCCTGTAACGCCTCGCGCAACCTGTCATCCAGCAGCGACTCAAGCGCGGCAAGCGGGACATGCGCAACATCACCGATCCCGCGGCGCAGCACACGACCGCCGAGAAGCTCGAACTCCCCCGCATCACCCGTCGTTGCGTAGCGCTCGAACCGGTCGGGGCCCGGTGCAGCCTGCCCGCGCATACCCAGCGTCTCGGCGACCTCACGCGCGGTCTCCTCGGCAGACGAGATCAGCCGCACATGGGAGCCGACCACCTGCTGGATCGCCGCCGACAGCAGCGGGAAGTGCGTACAGCCGAGAACCAGCGTGTCGACCCCACTACGCTTGAGCGGATCAAGATAGTCGCGCGCCATCTCGTAGAATGTCGGGCGGATGAAGACGTCGGAGACCTCCGAGAGCCAGTCCTCAAGCGTGCCCGGCCCCATACGAAGACCCTGCTCGACGACGTCGACGAAACGCGGCGTCGCCACCGAGAATACCGTCGTGCCGGCGTCAAGCAGCCGTACGGCATTGCTGTAGGCGCCTGACTCCACCGTGCCCACAGTCCCGATGACCCCGACCCTGCGATTGACCGTCGCCTTCACCGCTGCTCTGGCACCGGGTTCGACGACACCGACGACGGGGACATCGAAGACCTGCTGCGCGAGCGCAAGACCTGCAGCGGTCGCGGTGTTGCACGCGATGACGATGAGTTTGACGGGCTGCTGCACGAGCCAGGAGCCGATCTGGAGGACGAACTCGCGGACCTCATGAGGATCGCGGGGGCCGTACGGACAACGCTCGGTGTCGCCGAAGTACACGACGGACTCATCGGGCAACGCACGCATGATCTCGCGCGCGACCGTCAGGCCGCCGAGGCCGGAATCGAAGACACCAATGGGTAGAGTGCGCATGGGTGCAGTATATCCCTCGGAAAGCGACCTCACACGAGGCCGGCGAGCCGCTCGAGTTCGGCGCCGATGTCTTGTACCGCGAGCACTTTGCGGGCGGCACCCGCCTCGATGGCTGACTTGGGCATGCCGAAGACCGTCGAAGTCTCCTCGTCCTGAGCGATGGTGAAGCCGCCGACGTCGAACAACTGCTTAAGGCCTACCGCTCCGTCGGCACCCATCCCGGTGAGCAAGATACCAACACCACGGTCGCCGCACGAGCGTGCAACCGATTCGAAGAGCGTGTCGGCCGAGGGGATGTAGAGCTGCCCCTTCTTCGGCTGAGTGAAATGCACACGGTCTCCCGAAACCTCGGTGTTCGAGCCTGTCGGCGCGATATATGCCCTACCCGCCATCAGCTCCTCGCCCTCCGCGGCCTGCACGATCTTGAGCGCACAGCCGCCGTCCAGCCACGAGACGAGTCCGGGTACGAATCCATCGGCGATATGCTGGGCGATCACGATGGGCATTGGGTAGTCCGCACGCAATCTGCCGAGCACGGAGAGCAGTGCGGACGGACCTCCGGTCGAAGAGCCGATGGCGACAAGCGACCGCGACGTCATCAGCGGCACTGCGCTGGAGGTTCGGGTGCCCTGCGCCATCTGCGCGCGCTTGCCCCGGATATGCGTGATCACGCGGACTCGAGAAAGCACCCGAACCTTGCGGATTATCTCCTTGCCGATACGTTCCAGGTCTTCCCAATCACGCGGCTCGGGCTTCTTCACTACCTCAAGAGCGCCCGCGGACAGGGCGTCGAACGCCCGACCGACGCCCTCTCCATGCACAGAACTCGACACCACAAGGATCGGCGTCGGCGTGTATGCCATGATCCGCTCAGTCGCTGTCAGCCCGTCCATCTTCGGCATATGGATATCCATGGTGACAAGGTCCGGACGGAGCCGTTCGACCATCTCGGCACCCTCGGCACCATCGTGCGCCATCCCAACGACCTCGATCTCGGGATCGCTGCTCAGAATCTGCGCCAGCATCTCTCGAGCGACTAGAGAGTCGTCGACGATGAGCACCCGTATGTGGCGTGACGGTGTCACATGAGCCCTTCCCGGACCTGAACGATGGCTAGTGGATCAGACGCTCAACCGTCTCCAGCAGCGTGTCTTGATTGAACACTGACTTCGTGATGTACGCTTCGGCACCTACCTCGATGCCCTCGGCCTTCTCCTCGTCGCGCTCGAGCGACGTCACGATGATGACCGGGATATGTTTGAGTGCGTCATCGGTCTTGATCGCCTTCGTGAGCTCAAAACCTGTCATGTTCGGCATCTGGACGTCGGTGACAACAGCATCCACTTCGAGACCTTCTCGCAGCCTCGTGAGGCCGAGCGCACCATCGGTCGCCGTGTCGACGTCATAGCCGGCAGCCTCGAAGATCGACCGCTCAAGTTCGCGCGTTGTAAACGAGTCCTCGCATATGAGAATGCGCTTCGGCCCTGCTGACGCCTCATGCTTCTTCGCACCCGACTCACGCACGCGCATGCCGGTCATCCTCCGGCCGTTGTGCATGAGCTCTGGGACGTTGAGGATGGGCACAACGTTGCCGGCACCCAGGACCGTTACACCGGCCACGTTGTCGACATGCCTCAGATGCGTGCCCAGGTTCTTGATGACCATCTGCTGCTCACCCACCAGCGTATCGACGATGAAACCCAGCCGATGCCCAGAGAAGCCTACTGTCGCGATCGGAATCTTGCCTCCGCTGGGTGGAGCGCTCTCAATGCCGAGAACATCGCGCAGGTGAACGAGGGGGATCGTCCGGCGCTGTCTGCGGATGACCTCGCGTCCTTCCACTTTGATGATCTCGGACGGCGCAACCCTGAGTGTCTCCTCGATGGACGATGTGGGAAGAGCGAACGTCCGGTCTCCGACTCGCAACATAAGTGCACGAATGATCGCAAGCGTGAGGGGGATCGTCAGCCTGAAGTTCGTGCCCTCCCCCATGGTCGAGTGGACGTCGAGAGAGCCCTTCAGCTTTTCGACGACGAACTCACGGACGACATCCATGCCCACGCCTCGTCCAGATATCTCGGTGATGATCGCATTTGTCGAGAATCCCGCCTCGAAGATCAAGTACTGCGCCTCGCGGTCGGTCATCGCTTTGGCCTCAGAGGCGGTGATGTAGCCCTTGCGGATCGCGGCGGCCCGGACCTTGTCCGGATCGATACCGGCTCCGTCGTCCGATACCTCGATGACGATGTGATCTCCCTCTTGGCGAGCGGCCAGGTGGATCGTACCCGCAGCGGGCTTGCCCTTCTTCACGCGTTCGGCCGCCGGCTCGAGACCATGGTCGACCGCATTGCGCAGTATGTGGATGAGCGGATCGTTGATCTCCTCAAGGACCTTCTTGTCGAGTTCCGTGTCCCCGCCTTCGATGACCAGCTCAACGTCTTTGCTGTACTGCCTCGCGAGGTCCCGCATCGCGCGAGGGAAGGAATTGAACACCGTGCTGACCGGCAGCATGCGCAGCGACATCGCATGCTCCTGCAGGTCGGCTACGACGGTCGAGGTGCGCGCGGTGTCATCGCTGTAGTCTTTCGCCGATGCGACGAGCAGTCGACGCAGCTCACCCATCTGTTCGTCCAAGAAAGCCGTGTCTTCCCCAAGCTGATCGCCCTGCTCGGCAAGGGCGTTCGCATACTGCGTCTTGATTCGCGTCCAGAACTGCGCGACCTCTGTCGTCAAACTCTGGAGCTTCCTCATGTCTTTGACCCGCTGCTCGGCCTTGATCTGTCCTATGACGACTTCGCTTACGAGGTTCAACAGGTGATCCACCTGGCTCGTGCGGATTCGAACGGTGTGCTGTGCCTTCGCCTGAAGCTTGTCATCACGCACGGCCTGCACCGGGCCGGCTCCGGGACGCTCGGCCCGCACATCATCGAGTTCGACCCGCGCGTCGTGCTCGTCCACTGGTTCCGCGGGCTCCACAGGTTCTGCGGCGACAGGTTCTGCGGCTCCCTCGGGCTGCAGAACGGGTGGTGATCCGCCGTCGGCTACGACCGTCAACCGGGCTGACAGATCTGTGATGTCCACCTTCGGCGCATCGGGCTTGCCTGCGTTCTCCGAGAGGAAGACGATCATGTCCAGTGCCTCGAAGAAGCTGTCCGACATCTCCGGCGTGTAGACCATCACCCCGTCGCGCACCTTCACCATGATGTCCTCGAGCTTGTGAGCGACGTCGGATATCTCGATGAGTCCGACCATGCGTGAGCTGCCCTTGAGCGTGTGCGCATCTCGCAGCATCTGGTCGATGAGTTCACGATTACCCGGATCGCTCTCGAGAATGATGACGCCCTCGTTCAGCCGCTGGAGATACTCCGTGGCTTCCTCCTGGAACTTGCCGATGAATGCTGATCGGTCGAACTCGACCATCGGGCTTCCTTCCGTGTGCTGCCTTTGCTAGCCGACGATTCTGAAGGCCGCACCGACCTGACTGGACTCTTTGGCGATCGAAGCGAGCTGTTCGGCCGCACCGGCAACCTGCTTGCTGCCCGCAGCGGTCTGCTGCGCAACAGACGCAACCTCCCGCATTGCATTGACCACCTGCTCTGTGGCGCTCTTCTGCTGCTGAGTGGCCGCCGAGATCTCCTTTGCCGCAACCGTCGTCTGCTCGATCATGTCGAGGATCTGCTCAAGACTGTCGCCCGTCACGTCGGCAAGATCGACACCGGACTGCACCTGGCGCAGCTCGGCCTCTGTTGAGATGACGAGGTCATTGGCTGCGCTCTGTATCTCGGTCATGATCGTCTCGATCTCAGCGGTCGAGTCCACTACAGACTCGGCCAGCTTCCTGATCTCGATGGCAACGACCGAGAAACCCTTGCCGGCTTCACCCGCCCGCGCCGCCTCGATGGCCGCGTTCAGCGCGAGTATCTTGGTTTGATCCGCGATGCTGTTGATGATCGACAGTACCTGACCGATCTGCTGGCTTCGCTCGCCCAGCGACAAGATCTTGCTCGCAGAGGACTGGGATCGGGTCTTGATCTCCTCCATCGCCGTCAGCGTGTTGAGGACCGCCTGCTGCCCGGACTCGGCGCTGCCGAGCGACGCCTCGGCCATTCGTACCACCTGGTCGGCGTTCTCGGCGATCTGACGATAGGTCGCGGCGAGTTCTTCCATCGTCGCGGTGGTCTGGCTGATCGAAGCGGCCTGTTCGGCTGCACCGGAGGCCTGCTGCTCGGTGGCCGAGAGGATCTCGCTCGACGCCTGATCAAGACGGTGTGAGGACTCCTGCGTCTGGGTGATCAGATACACGATGAGGTCGAGCATCTGATTGTAGGAGCGCGCCAACACGCCGAACTCATCGGTGGATTCGATCTCCACCTTGCGACCGATGTCTCCCTCACACGCAGCCTTCACGCTCGTGGCGACCTCGGTCAGAGGCGCCATGAAGTGCATCCCTACCCTCACGTACACGTAGACAAAGACGATGGCGGCGATCGCGAATGCCCCCACCACGATCATCACATCGGTAAGCAATCCGTCTCGGTTGGCGAAGCGGTCCTTGAAGACGAGCCACGCCACCAGGACTGCCGACATGTTCAGCACCATGACCAGTCCAAGATTGACCAGCGAGTACTTCAGTAGAAAAGTGCCCCGGATCTTGTCAATCAGTCGCCGCATGATCTCTCCGCTCCTCGTTACGCCTCTTCGCCGATGGGTGTGAGTATCTTCTCAAGATCGATGACGCCGACCAAGCGCCCGTCGAGGTAGATCGAACCGCTGACCCAGTCTGCCTGTCCACGATCGGCGACCGCAAGCGGCGGTTCGAGTGCATCTGCCGCCACCTCTACGATGTCCCCGATCTCCGCCACGAGCAATGCGCTCACGCACTCCTCGGTAGATGCAACGATGGCGCTGGCCTGCTCGACCACAACAGCCTCCGGTCGCGCAGGGATCCGCATCAGTGCGCCCAGATCAGTGACCGAGACGATCTCGCCACGGATGTTCACGATACCGGGGATGTAGTCCGGCACACCGGGGATAGGTGTGACCTCGTAGTCGTTGTATATCTCCCGGACACTCTCGATCGGCACTGCATACCATTCGTCACCGAGCCTGAATAGCAGGAGCGACATCTGGTCGACCTGCACCTCATCCTGGCTCTCGCTCGACAAAGACTCCGCCCGCCGGCGCAGGATCTCCAGGGCAGCCGGTCCCATGTGCTCGAACTTCCCGAGGGGCGTCTCGCTCATCGCTCCCCTCCTATCACAGCGTCGTTCACTGTCGGCAGGGCCTCCGCAGGAACCAGGCCGTCGGGATCCAACACGAACAGGAGTCCGTCACTCCTTCGGGCGACGCCGATGAGGTGATCGGCAAGGGCGTATAGCCGAGACGGCGCCTGCAGTTGAGTTCCGGTGAGATCGATGACGTCATGGACCTCGTCGACGATCAATGCGACGAGCCGTTCGCCCAGACGTGCGAACACAAGAGGCGTCTCGAGGTGGTAGGGCCTCTCGGCTATGCCGAGAAGAACACGCAGATCGATGAGCGGGACCACGCTTCCCCGAAGATCGATGACACCCACCAGGGCGGGGGCTGTACCCCGCACAGCGGTGAACTCCACGATCTGCTGGATCTCCTGCACCGCCTCTATCGGCAGCGCGAACAGCTGGCCTTCCATAGTGAACATGACCGCCTGTGTAAGCGCGATCTCGATGCTCTTCTCGCTCGGTTCGCACTCGACAGGTTCGGCGACGGGCTCGGGTACGAGCGCGGCGTCCGGAGCTGCAACAGGCTCAGTCTTCCTCTTTCGCGGCAACAGTGTCTCCTTGTCAGACCGAGAATCTCAGTACTCTGCCGAGCTCCTCTGCGCTCACTTCGCCGGAGACCACGCGGGCGAGACCGGATGCCGAGAGAGGCCTCATACCCGCCTTGGTTGCCGCAGCGGTTATCTCAGCTGCAGAACCACCCGAGGCGACCACACTTCGAACCGGCTCGCTGAACGGCAGGACTTCGAAGATGCCCGTCACGCCACGGAACCCGGTCTTGCCGCAATTCGGGCAGCCGGACCCCGCTCTGGCCGCCAGGCCCGCCGGGGCACCGGGCAACGCGGCGGCAGCCGGGCTGGCGGTCTCAGTCGAGCAGTTCGGGCAGTTGAGTCGAACGAGCCTCTGGCCCACGCCCAGAGTGAGTGCCGACGCCAGGCTGTGCGGCTCCGCGCCCAAGTCGAGCATCCGACGGACACCCGATGAGATATCGGCTGCGGGGAACGTAGCGATAACGAGCTTTCCAAGACCGGCGGCCTCCACGGCGAGGTGTACATCCTCGACCGTTCTCAGGCCGTCGACCGCGATGACGTCGGTATCCTGGCGAAGACCGGCCGCGATGAAGTTGGCGGCAGGGATCGGCGACCCGGGATTCACCATGACCTGGGCGACAGCAGGGATCTCATACTCGATCGAGCGCTCCACCGAATACACGGTCTTGCCTACCGATGCAGCATGCGCGATGAGCGCGTAAAACGTGGAGCTGCCGCCTCCCGCGACCGGCGCGGCGACCAGCAACAAGCCCCGACCCCGCTCCACCATCGCCTTGAGGGCCCGGTCCTCCGCGCCCGTCATTCCCAGCTCGGCAAGAGAGCGCGGTTGTGGCCTGTCAACACTGAGACCGATCACCAGACGCTGACCGGAGATGGTGGGTACCACCGAGATGGTGAGCACGATGTCTTTGTCGCCCACGTGCGTATGCACGCGGCCAAGCGCGGGCGTCGTTGCAGGAACACCGGCGAGCTTCCCAAATGACTTGAAGGCGTCAACCAGAGCGCCCTGCATGGACAACGGAGCGCTGCCAGCCTTCTCAAGACCGCCCTTCACACGGTAGACGAGGAAGAAGTCCTCCTTGTAAGGCAGCAGGTGTATCCGAGAGGCGCCCTTGGCGACGGCGTCCTCCAGTATCTCAGTGACCAGCATCGTCACTTTGCGCGTGTCCGCGACAGCAAGGACGTCGAGATCGATAGTAGCCCGACCTTCGGCAGGTACCGCTTCGGCGATCGTTCGGATCGATTCGGGCGCCATGGGAGTCTCGGCTTCGGCTACAGGCGCCGGGGGTGTGGCCACCATGGGCTCGTCTTCCAGAGTGAACTCATCGGCGGTGGGAATGACCGGCTCTTCCTCCGTTATCGGCGCCACCGGGGGGGCCTCGTATGCCAGCACCGGCTCTGTCGGCGTCTCCGGCTCGGCCACCTCGGGCTCGATCACCTCGGCGGGCGCTTCCACCGCACCCTCGTCGACCGACGCCTCGCTGTAGTACTGCACTATCGCGCCGAGGACCGACGCGGAATCCGCCAGAACGGGCTCGAGTTCCAGGCCGATCTCAGCGGACACCTGGTCGAGCTTGAACACGTCCATAGGGTTCCCGATGGCAACCGTGAGCATGCCCTCGATCTCGAAGAGCGGCAAGATGCCGCGCGCGCGCGCCACGGCTGCAGGCACGAGCGCAAGGGCATCGTCCTCCGGTGCATAGCTCGAGAGGTCGACGCGGGGTACTCCCATCTCATGTTCGAGCACGGAGGCCACGTCAGCGTCGGACACCATGCCGCGTTCGCTCAGGACAACGCCGACGTCGACCCCGCGTTCGCGGGCGACTTCACCGATACTGGCAAGCTGTTCAACGGTGATCAGCCCCGCGACCACGAGGCTATCGAGCACGCGGCTGGATATGTCCGTTGTCTCTGGCATGACGCGACTCCTACCCCTCTGCCTTCGACAGCTCTTCTGCGACGGCAGCGAGCAGTGTGTCGGGGTCAACGGGTTTGGTCAGATACTGATTGGCGCCGGTCCGGATCCCGGTGGCCATCGCCTGCTCCTCGGTCTTCGCAGTGAGCATGATGATCGGGATGTTCTTGTAGTTCTGGTCGAACTTGAGGAGTCGACACACGCGATAGCCGTCCAGCTTCGGCAGCATGACGTCGAGGAGGATCAGGTCGGGCTTCTCGGCACGTGCTGTCTCGAGTGCCTCCGCCCCATCCGCCGCAGTGATGACGTCATAGCCGCCCGCTTCGAGAATCGCCTTGATCATCTCGAGAATGGTCGGGCTGTCATCAACCGCTAGTATGCGCGCGCTAGCCATGCCCTACTCCCTCCCACGACACGTCCTTGTCGTGATGTATCGCCCCATCGGAAGTCGAACTTGAGACGGCGACTACGCCGCGCCCATTGCCCTCCGACACTCTACCAGACTGCGTTCACACGTCTTCACTAGCAGGTCCGCCTTAAAGCCGCCGAGAAACTCAGTCCACGCCCCCTCAGGGCTCTTGTAAAGAGCCCTGAGCGCGTTCTCATACTCACGTGCCGCGTGCTCCCACTTCCGCTGCGCCTTGTAGATATTGGCGAGGTTGAGGTGCGCGAGTGCGAAGTCGGTGTCGATGTAGATAGTCTTCTTGAGCTCACTCACTGCCCGTACCGAGTCACCCTGACGCTGATAGATGATGCCGAGGATGTAGCGCGCGACCGGCAGCAGCGGGTTGATGGCAAGGGCCCGGTGACACGCCTCAAGCGCCTGCTCGTAGTCTGCGGTATCCGCATGTACGTACGCGGACAACAGATGCGCTTCAGCATTGTTGGGGTCGCGGCTCAGCACCTGCGCGACCAGCTCGAGTACACATTCCGGACGCCCTTCGGCCAGACAGTCCCGTGCCTGGATCAGCATCTCGGCCCCAGTGGCTTCGCTTGCCTGCTCGACCAGTGGCGCCGGCTTCACAGCGAATCGTCGCTTGGGACTCGGTACTGGGGGCACAGTAAGCTCCCGCGCGGCCGGGGTGAGCTCTGCTCGTGGAGGGGTGATGCTGAAGACTTTCTTGGTTCGCACCTTGCGATAGAGGAACACTCCGCCGATCTCGACGGGCTCGAACTGGTCGCTGATCGACGTCAGCGTCTCTGAGTGGCCGATGAACAGATAGCCGCCCTCATTCAGGCTGTTGAAGTGGTTCGCTACCACTCGGC
Source organism: Actinobacteria bacterium UBA2279 (assembly GCA_002347365.1). Classification (GTDB taxonomy): domain Bacteria; phylum Actinomycetota; class Coriobacteriia; order Anaerosomatales; family Anaerosomataceae; genus UBA2279. The sequence continues at coordinate 3,639 of DDWT01000010.1, read as the reverse complement.
GCGTAGACTCGAGTCGGAAGTAGATCGTCACGTTTCGGCAGAAGATGACATCCCAGTTGCCCATAAGAGAGAGCGGGTACGGCTCTTTGATGAGGTTGTGGTAGCCGAAATCGACCAGTCGTCGTGCTCGCTCACCGACCCTGTAGTCTCCGTCCACGGCTTCGAAATGCCGGGCGATGATCTCTTTGGGGACGTTCGTCATCGCGCGCTTCGTGTAGACGCCCTTCTGGCCGACCGCTAATGCTTTGGTCGACACGTCTGTCCCCAGCACCTGCGCCTTCCAACCCAGTCCGTCGATTCCCGCGTCCAGCAGCGTCATCGCGATCGAGTATGGCTCCTCGCCGGTGGAGCACCCGGCGGACCATACACGGAAGTTTCGATTCGCCTCAGGCTTCGCTGCCATTATCTCGGGAAGCACGCGGTTCTTGAGCGCTTCGAACTGCTGGGGGAAGCGAAAGAAGCTCGTCTCGTTGATCGTCACGAGGTTCATGAGTTCGTTGAACTCCTGCTGGTCTCGAACGAGCAACGCATAGTACTGATCGAAAGAGGAGAAGTCGAGCCGAGTCGCGCGCGTCACGAGTGAGATGCGCAGCGAGTCGAGCTTGGACTCCTCAAGGAAGATTCCGGCCTGCTGGTGTATGAAGTCGCGGAATCGCGCGAACTCCTCGAGTGTCAGATCCTTGGCGAGGCTATCTCTTCCCACAACTGCAGCCCCGAATCATTCGGCGGCGCCGTCCGCGCCGGACGTGACCTTCTCTATCAGACCTGCGGAGTACATTCCGTACAGGATCTTTGCAGTCTCGAAGTCGTTGTAGCCCGTCAACTCGACCAGCTCATTGACGGTCCTGCCACCATGCAGATAGCACAGAAGCATCCACTCACGTGGCTTGAGGTGTATCTCCATCGACTTGTCGCCGGGCGCCGACGCCATAATGAACGTCGTCTCGAGTGACGGGATCTTCTGACGGATCCGGCCCCAGAGCTCCAGCCGGCGTGAGGACTCCATGATGATGTTCTCGACCGATACCGAGATGCCGATATCCTCGTCTTCGCACATCTCTTCGCCCTCGAAGCGCAACTGCCCGTCTTCCCATCGGAAGAGATCGAAGAGCGTGTCGTTGATCTGCTCCTGGATGAAGTTCTCGAGAACCTTGGAATCGAGGTATCCCTCGTCGACAAGTATCTGACCGAGGCGCCGATTCGCCTTCTCTTTCTTCTGGATCTTCTGCAGTCCGAGAGCCTGCCTCAGTTGCTTCTCAGAGATCACGCCGGACTTCACCAAACGCCGTCCCAGTGACTCGCGATGCCAGTTCGAGCTGGCGAAGAAGACCCGACCCTTCTTGAAACAGACCTTGCCCTGCGCATCGGGGCGCTCAAGATACAGGGTGCCCGACTTACGCCCGGAGGCAAGCAGTCGGAACATGTCCGCCAGCGAGAAATCCTTGAGGTTGCCCTCGAGCGCCAACGTGATCCCCCTGTCTGGTTCGAATCGACTACGCACAGGCTGACGACACAAGAAAACGGTGCGCCCCAAACCATCCGGCGCAGTCCACACTCGTGCTCACCAATCGTAGCACGGGCGACAGCACGCTCAAAGCTGGTAGCAGCGGAAACCCGATGCGGCGAAACTCGGCATCGTGCATGTGATTCCTATCACAGACTCATGATTCTGGTATCTGGTTTGCTCCAAGTGAGAATGTTCACATATTGTTATATGCTGATACGCAATTGAATGTGATCCCGGCCGTTGGACAGGAGGACGCGTGAACAAAGACTTCTACTGCCTTCACTCAGACCTGTGCAAGACGTTGGCTAATGAGAAGCGACAGCGCATCCTCGGAGCGTTGCGGGATGGACAGCGCACAGTCGGCCAACTCGTCGAGGCCACAGAGATGTCGCAGGCCAACACTTCCCAGCACCTGTCTCTCCTACGCTCCAAAGGCGTGGTGAATGCCCGACGTGATGGGGCGCACATCTACTACTCGATCGCGAACCCGAAGATCATCCAGGCATTCGATCTCATCACTGAGGTCATGCAAGAAACGCTCGCGGCGCAGAATCGAAACGCCGGCCTTGAGTCCGAGGACACTCTGGTCTGACCGGCCCCAAGGGCCGTTGCACTGACAAACCCTGAGTCACAAGAAGGAGGACCGCACGATGCCGGAAGAAGAGAGCCATCAGAAGAGTCTTGCGATGGTGGTGATGAGCGGTGACCTGGACAAGTTGTTCGGCGCCTTCATCATCGCAACGGGGGCGGCTGCGATGGGTATGGAAGTGACGATGTTCTTCACGTTCTGGGGTCTACGCGCCATCAAGAAGAACGTCAGCACCGGCAAGACCCTGTTCGGCAAGATGCTTGGCCTGATGTACGGCGGAGACATCATGAAGGCGAACCCCTCCAAGTTCAGCTTTGGCGGTATGGGCCGGTGGATGTTCGGCAAGATGATGGGCAACCACAACGTGAGCAAGCTCAACGAGCTCCGCGACCTTGCCGTAGACCTCGGCGTCAACATGTACGGCTGCCAGATGTCCATGGACGTCATGGAGATTCCGCAGGAGTCATTCATTGATGGAGTCAAAGACCCGGTCGGAGTGGGCTTCTTCATCATGAAAGCCCAGGACGCCGAGATCCAGCTCTTTATCTAACGCCCAAGTAGGTAAATGACCACGTGCAGCCGGACATGTGGCAAACGGAAAGAGGAGAACGCCATGTCAGATGAGACCAAGATCGATCTCGAACTCGACCTCAAGGGCCTGCTTTGCCCGTTGCCCATGGTCAAGGTCAGCCAGAACATCAGCAAGGTCGAAGTTGGCGGCGTCATCCGTGCCGTCGCTACCGACCCGGGCGCCATGGCCGATATCCCTGCATGGGCGAAGTCGACCGGCAATGAGGTCCTGAAGGCCGAGAAAGAAGGCGGCGAGTTCGTCTTCCTGGTCAAGCGCGTAAAGTAGCCCCGAGACAACACGAAAGGCAGCGAATGGAGACCTATCTCTATATCACTGCGGTGATCGGTGTCTACGTCGGTATCGGCGTCTTCATCGTCGGGATGGGGTGGCGGGCCTATCAGTGGGCAACGACACCCAAATCCCCGGTGCGGCTGGGCATGTTCCCCAAGCCGAAGACGAAGACCGGCCGTTTCTTCAAGATGCTGAAGGACACATTCATCGCACCTCAGTCCGCATCGATCGAACCGCGCATGTGGCTGTTCTCGTTCATGTTCCACTTCGCAGCACTTGCAGCGTTCGTCGGACATCTCAGGATCATCGAGGAGTACCCGATCCTGCCCAAGCTACTGGGTGAGGCCGGCATGAACTCGTTCGCAGGCTGGGCCGGTGGTATCGCTGGCGTCCTGATGATGATCGCAGTCATCTACTGGATCGCCCGACGCACTTTCGGTCCGTTCAAACAGCTCTCGGTGCCCGAGGACTACCTGCTCCTGGCGCTGCTCTTCGGCGTCATCATCATGGGCAACCACATGCGCTTCTTCGGCCATGTACATGCCGAGACGTACCGCGCGTGGTTCCAGAGCCTGCTCGCGTTCAAACCGATGATCCCTGCCGAGATCGCGAATTCCAACGTGGGATGGTCACTCGGCACGCACATGCTCTTCACCGACCTGCTGTTCATCTACTTCCCGT
>DDWT01000034.1:40195-49395 GCA_002347365.1 Actinobacteria bacterium UBA2279 | reverse complement strand
CGCACCTCCCGTGAGATCGTGGAGGGGGAGCGCCCGAGGTCGCGGGCGATGACCGACAGCGAGTGCCCCTGTCTTCTGAGCGCGGCGATGGCGTATCTTTCACTCGAGGTGATCTGGCGATACTTCATGTTCGGTTCCCCTGTTCTTGGCGGAGTGGAGGAACCTGAAGTGTCCCAGATTGCCTCGCCCTCGCGCAGAGGGGGCGTTGCACTTAGTATCTGAATTCGCGGGGGCTTACCCGGAGATCGAGCCGACTCGCTTCGCTCACGGCTCATCTCCATAGACGTACGTTGGACACACGCTGAAGTGAGGTGAGGCGGTGCCTTCATCTACCGGTCGCCCCGACAGGTGGTGCAATCTCTACGATTTCGACCTCGCCTACCTCCAGGACGTGACGGAGCTCCTGGACTTGCGATTCGCGCAGCTCGAGGACGAGTGCCGCGCGTCGTCTGATCCCGATCAGTTCGGCATTCTCAATCGCACCGAGCACCTCTCTGGTCTGGCATTCACCGCGTGCCAGACGTACTTGGAGGCCGTATGTGTGGACCGCGGAGTATCGAAGGTGACCGCGCTTGCCCACGGGCCACTCCACCCGTGTGGAGCCTACGTTGCCCAGTTGACTAACCACGCGGCCAACTGGTGGAAGCACCGACTCCAGTGGAAGGCTGGCCAACTGAGTCCTCAGGAACAGAGAACGCTCGATGGCCTCGCCGCACTTGATCTCAAGAGCGACTACCCGCTGAGCGAGGCGCTGCGGAACCTTGCCGGCGAGATATTCCCTCGGATAGCTCCGCTCGTGGAACCCCTTGTCGACTGGCGCGATGCCTTGGATGAGCTCGTGAACATCGGCGACGCGTCGGGCTAGTTGAACGGTCCACATAGGTTGTTGACAGAAGGGGACCCCTTCCTGTCGGTTGTTGGTTGTCGAAGCCACAGCCGAAGAGAGGGGTCCCCATGCAACATCCTAACGCCCGCCTGTCCATCTATCAGCGCCGATTGATCGTCGACCGTGTCGCGAGCGGCTGGAGCGTCACCCGTGCAGCTCGCGCCGCCGGTGTCTCGCGTCAGACCGCGAGCAAATGGGTCAACCGTTTCCGCCGCAGCGGCCCTGACGCTCTCCGGGATGCGAGCTCGCGTCCACTGCATACGCGTCCACGCGTGGGCCGTGACGTGGTGAAGCGCGTGGTGAAGGCTCGCCTGCGCTTCCGCCGCGGACCGCACTATCTGGGCTGGCAGCTGGGCCTGCCCGGCTCCACCGTGCACGTGGTCTTGTGTCGGTTGGGTCTGAATCGACTGCAATGCCCTGAACGCGAGAAGACCGTGCGCTACGAGTGGCCCGAACCGGGGGACCTCGTCCACCTCGACATCAAGCGGTTGGGGCGGATCGGCGAAGGCGGCGGGCATCGCGTGCTCGGATGGGCCGCCAAGCACCGACACTCAGGCATCGGTTGGGACTTCGTGCATATCGCGATCGACGACTACTCCCGGCTGGCCTACGCGGAGGTCTGCCCGGACGAGAAGGCCGACACGACGGTGGCGTTCACCGGAAGGGCACTGGACTTCTTCGAAGGCGCTGGCATCCAGGTACGGCGGATCCTCACAGACAACGGATCGGCCTACTGCTCCTTCGCCTTCCGAGACCTGCTCGCCGAACGCGGCATATCGATGCGCAAGACCAGGCCGTATCGGCCACAGACCAACGGCAAAGCAGAGGCGTTCGTGAAGATCGTGAGCAACGAATGGGCCTACGGAAGGGCGTATCAGAACACTCAGGAACGAACCGATCGACTCGGTCCGTTCCTGAGGTACTACAATCTATATCGACCGCACGGTGGCATCGGCGGTCAGCAGCCGATCTCGAGGGTCCGCGCGTAAACAACGTCCGTGGACTGTTCAGCTAACCCCACTTCCAGCCGACTCACGCACACGCTAGGCTGGCATGAAGCCGCTCGTTCGCGACTGAAGCACAAACACGTCAGAGCCAGCCCCGGCCCCAGGCAGCATAGGCCCCGATGGGGGCCGTGGTATGGTGGATATTAGGTTAGTGGGGGCTGACGCCGCCGGGGCTGGCCGTTCTGCCGCTCCGTCTGCGGAGGACCACGATCACCCACGACATCAAGTCTGCGGCCACAGGCACACGGGCGGCTCGGCGTGGCTCTCAGTTCCGTGACACTTCAAGGTGTCCATTCGGATGTGCTCAGAGAAGGGGGAGTTGCTCATGCGAGCTAGGAATCCAATCTACGTGGTCTGTCTCGCGCTGGCAGTAGTCTTGGCGCTGTCTCTTGTCGGATGTGGTGGGGATGACGCCGAGCCAGATTCGTCGGCGGAGGTTGCCAGTGAGCCAGCTGCTGACGCCGGGGATCCGGCGGATGTCACTCAAGCTGATGACGAGCCTCTCGAGTTCGATGATGTCCCGGAGATCGCGGGATACGAGATCACCGAGCAAGACCAGAAGGGCAACGAACTGTACGTGAACCTGCTCAGCGACGTGAGCGAAGAACAGGCGATTCAGGATCTCACCGAGTGGGCACTGAGTGACGGGTGGACCGCGCTTGACGCCGACTGGCCCAATATCGACGTTGCATTCGAGAAGCCGGACAGGGTCTACCCACTCAAGATCACGGTCTTCCCTCAGGTGTCATCGGGTGGCGTAGAAGTCCTCGTCATCATGCCGGCTGTCGGCGACAAGCTCGGCGACTGGTAGGGATCCGTCGTATCCAGGAGGTATGTCATGAAGACGCTGCTGACCAAGCTTCTGGTCGTATCGCTCATACTCGTTGTGCCGTTGAGTCTTACGGCTTGTGATTCCGGAAGCGAGACTGAAGACGTCGGCTCCGAGCAGAGTGCTGATGGGAGTGAGTCCGGCCAGGATGTCGGCGACGATACAGCCGGATCCGATACCAGTGATGATGCTGCATCCGACACCAACGACGGTGCCGCAACTGATGCAGACGTAGTCTTGCCCGCCGGTTTCCCATCCAGCATGCCAATTCCCGACGGTACGCTAGAAGTCAGCGTGTCGCCAGCCTTCGACGAGGGCTACGATGCCTACGTGCCAGCTCGCAATTACCTGGATGTGATCGCGGAGCTTGAGGCTGCTTTGCCCGCAGCCGGCTGGGAGATCATGGAACGGACTTCTGGCTATGCAGTAAAAGACGACGTGTTGTTTCTTGTCACCTCCGATGGACTCGACATGTACGTGTTCGTTGAGCCGCGTGGTAGTGATGAAGACGAGACGCTCGTGACCTACTACGTCCCGGAGTGATGGCGCAGATTCGACCCCGTGGGCTCGTTGCCTAGCTCCACCAGAGAGGCTGCGGAGCTAACCAGCGCGTCAACACAGACAGGGCGCCCGACCGGGTAGACTCGAGTGGGAATCGCGCGCAGCGCCCTGCTGGTTACACGCTCATACGTCAGAGCTACAGCCAGAATCGTTGAGGGGGCGTCGGTGTTCTCCGCAGAGTATCTCGTCACGTCATTGGTGGTCGTGCTCATCCCTGGCACAGGAGTGCTCTACACCGTCTCGACCGGGATCGCTCGGGGCTGGCGCGCCAGTATCGCCGCGGCGACAGGATGCACCTTCGGGATCGTGCCTCACCTGCTGGCTGCTGCCCTGGGACTTTCAGCGGTCATGCAACTGGGCGCCGAGGTGTTCACCGCGGTGAAGCTCGTCGGTTCGGCCTACCTGCTGTACTTGGCGTGGCAGATGTGGAAGAGCACAGGCGCACTCGATCTTGAGCGCGAGCTGGCTGAATCGGGCGCTCTCAGAGTCGCGTTCAAAGGGGTGGCGCTCAACGTCTTGAACCCCAAGCTCACCGCGTTCTTCTTCGCCTTCATACCTCAGTTCGTCAATGCCGGTTCAACCTCTTGGACCCTGCAGCTGGTTGAACTGAGTGCCGTGTTCATGCTCATGACGTTCGCCGTGTTCTGCATCTACGGCGCGATCGCCAGTGCAGGCCGCTCTGCGATTCGAAACACGCCAAAGGCGATGGCATGGATGCAGCGTTCCTTCGCCGTGGTGTTTGCGGGTCCGGCAGTCGAACTGGCGTTGAGCGATCGATGAGCTTCGAGCCTGGCTGGGTTCTAACGCGCGTTTCCAGCAGAAAGCGCGCCCCGCGAAAGAGGTAGACTTCAAGTGCACGGAAGCGCAGACACAATCCGAAGCGGTCGCCCGAAATCGGCTGCCGCTACTGCCGCTCTTCGAGGGATGACCGTGACCAAGCATCGCGTGTTCGCCATGGAATTCGCAAAGGTCTATCCGCTGTATGTTCACAAAGCGGAGAGTAAGAACCGTACCAAGGGCGAAGTTGACCAGATCATCTGCTGGTTGACGGGATACGACCATGCGGGATTGCAACGCCAGATCGAACAAGGCAGTGACTTCGAGACCTTCTTTGCGCAAGCTCCAGCCATGCATCCGGATAGATCGCTCATCACAGGTGTGGTCTGCGGCGTTCGGGTCGAAGAAGTAGACGATCCGCTGATGCAGGAGATCCGCTACTTGGACAAGCTGATCGATGAGCTTGCAAAAGGCAAAGCAATGGGCAAGATCCTGCGCCAGCGCGGGTGACGCACACGCCCCCCGCTTCCAGCTGAAGGCGCACCCCGGTGGTAGAGTGCGCGCCAAAGCTCCTGCTTCGGGAATCATCAACGGGACAGTGAGGCGATGCAGGGGAGTGTGCGCGATGGCAGACCAGGCACCTGACAAGTCAGGCGAGGCCGGAAAGCCGGTTCTTCTCTCGGGCGGTAATCCTCAGATCGCGAAGGCCGACGGTGATGCTCCCGTACAGGCCTACATCGCGGCCATGCCGGGCTGGAAGAGCGACGTTGGGCGCCGGCTGGACGCGATCATCGGAAGGGTCGTCCCCGACGTGCGCAAGGCGGTGCGCTGGAACTCGCCGTTCTACGGCGCGCCGGGGCAGGGGTGGTTCCTGAACTACCACTGCTTCACCAAGTACGTGAAGGTGGCCTTCTTCGACGGTGCATCGCTGGACCCCATTCCTCCCGGCGAGTCCAAAGACGCGAAGGTTCGCTATCTCAACATCTACGAGGACGGCCAGTTCGACGAGGCCCAGTTCGCCTCGTGGGTGGAGCAGGCCAGCAAGCTGCCCGGTTGGAGCGGCTCGTAGCGGCGGCCTCGGGCTCAGGCGGCTCACGGGCGAACATGGTCTCGACCACGTGCTGGACTGGGTGATCGTCTGTCCCGCTGTCCCCGTAGGCATCGCGCCGGTCGCTCTTCCGTCGCAGGGCTCATCCTCGATGTTCTTTGCGATGGCGAACGGGGGTTGGCAAGGCCGGAGATATGGAAGGCGGGTAGCGATGAAGCTCGAGCAGGACACGGAGACATACCTCCTCAACTCGATCAGGCGGTTTTTCGCCGAAGAGATGGAGATGGACATCGGCGATCTGAAGGCGGCACGGATACTCGACTTCTTCGTCGAAGAGATGGGTCCCAGCATCTACAACCAGGCGATCGTGGACGCCCAGGCCTTCTTCTCAGAGAAGGTGGCCGACCTTGCCGGGGTGCACAATCCCGCGGAGTTCAACTACTGGAAGAAGCGCTGAGAGGCTCTCAAGCTCCAGGACGCGCGTCAAACATATTGCGCAAGGCGTGCAGTATAGTGCACAATGCGCTGCACCGGGAATCGCGATGACTGGATGGAGGTCAGCCTGATCGTGACGCGAGATGATACGACACCACAGGCTGCCTCCGACGATCGTCACCAGTTCCGTCTCGGCGTCACCAAGACGCTCCCGCTGGCGCTCGGCGTCCTGCCGTTCGGGCTCGCCTACGGTGTGATCGCCATCCAGGCCGGGCTGACCATCGCCGAGACCATGCTGATGTCGCTCATCGTGTTCGCCGGCGCCTCGCAGTTCATGGCGGTCGTCATGATCGCCTCGGGTGCGGGCATCCCGCTGGTCGTGGCGTCCACGTTCCTCGTCAACCTCCGGCACCTCGTGATGGGACTCTCGCTCTCGCCGTATCTGTCTGAAGTCACCTCGCGCTGGCAGCGCTTCGTGGCGTTCTCCATGACCGACGAGTCCTACATCACCACGGTCACGCACTACCGTGAGACGCCCGAGGAGCAGGGCAGCCCGTACTTCATGCTCGCTTCCGGCGCCTCCATCTACGTCGTGTGGGCGGCCGCGTCTTTGGTGGGCGCGCTTGCTGGCCACCTGATCTCCGACCCGCTCAAGTGGGGCATCGACTTCGCCATGCCGGCCGCGTTCCTCACCATGCTGCTGCCGCAGGTCGTCTCTCGGCGGGTAGCGGCGGTGGTCGCGGTGGCGGCGGCTGTGGGGACCGCCTCCTACGTTCTCATCCCGGGCAAGTGGTACATCATCCTCGCGGTCGTGACGGGCACGCTCACCGGTGTCATCCTCGAGACTCTTGCCGAGAAGAGGGTGGCGTCATGCTGAGGCCGTACTACGTCCTCATGATCGCGCTCATGGCGGTCGCCACATACACGACGCGCGTGGGGCTTATCGGCGTCGCGAAGCAGTTTGAGATACATCCGGTACTCAAGCGGGCGCTCGACTACGTGCCGGTCTCCATCCTTGCGGCGCTCGTGTTCCCGGCGGTGCTCGCGCCCTCCGGGCAGCTGGAATCGCCGGTCACCAACGTCTACCTGTGGGGTTCGGTCATCACCGTTGTTGTGCTGCTGGCGACCAAGCGTCAGTGGCTGGCGATCGTGCTCGGAGTTGCGAGCCTCATGCTGATGCGGGTCTTCCTCGGCATATGACGCTCACTCTCGACACGCTCGCACCCGTCCTCCTCGGCGTGTACGCCGTGATGAGCCTGATCACGTTCGTCACCTACGGCGCGGACAAGTCTGCGGCCGCGCGGGGGGCGTGGCGAGTTCCGGAGAGCACGCTGCACCTGCTCGCGCTCGCGGGCGGGTGGCCGGGCGCGCTTCTTGGCCAGCAGGTGTTCCGGCACAAGACCAGGAAGCAGCCGTTTTACGCCATCTTCTGGGGCACCGCCATCATCAACTGCGTCGCCGTTGTATGGGTGTTGACCGCTGTCAGGTAGCCACACGGCACGTCTCCGCGCCGGTGGTCATCCCGCAGGGCGCTCGTGGTCTTGGCAGCGCTGCATGGTTGTTTTGAAGGAAACTACTTGACACGATAGTTTCCATGATGGAAACTGCAAGAAGATAGAGTTTCCGAGGAAAGCAGACTGGCCGGATGAATGCGACAAAACAGCTGATCGCCGATACGTTCGAGCGCTACGTGAACACTCACGGCTACGTCGGCACCACGCTCGACGATATCGCGCACGAGCTGAAGATCTCCAAGAAGACGATCTACGTGCACTTCGACGGTAAGCGCGATATCTATGCGTACGTGGTCGGTCGTCAGGCGCAGCGCGAGAAGATGCGGCTTGCTGCATCGGTCGCCACGCTGCCAGACTACGCGGCGCGAGTGGAGGCGCTTATGCGATCCGTTCTCGAGATGGGCCGGGCTCACATCGCACAGACGAGTGAGGGAGAGTGGCTCAGTGAGTACGAGGTCGCGGCGGACGTCTTCCGCGAGGCGACCGGAAGCCTGCTTAGGGAACTCGTGCAGGCTGGTATGGATGCCGGTGAGTTCAGGGCCGGCGATGCTTCGCTGGTCGAGAAGATGGTCTCGGCCATGATGGTCGAGTACCTGGTGTTGGTGAATGCGGATCGGTCATACGACCGCGATGCGGAGCTTGTGGAGCGCATAGGTAAGTTCGTAGGCTAGTCGGACTGGCCGCGTCACGGCGCGGCCTTTCTCGGCTCCAATGGAAACTCCAAAGGAAGAGAGTTTCCGCGAAACGAAGGAGTGATCTTGTGGAGAAGGTAGTCTCGATAGGTCTGTTGTTGGTCGGCGCACAGGTCAACCTGAGTGCGCTCGTCCCTGCCGCGCCCGGCCAGGCGGCACCCCCGTGGTGGGTCGGCGGCGGGTTGCTGTGGCCGTTCTTCAACGACACGCGGACGCTTCTGCCGGCCGGGGGCCTGCGCGACACGCTCACGCCGATCTTCGGGATCGTGGCGGCCGTCTGCTTCGTGTTGGCCGCTGCCGCAGTGCTGGGCTGGCACGTGCCGAGCGCATGGGCCCCGTGGTTGATCGTCACGGGGGCGGTCTTCTCCATCGCGCTGCAGGTGATCTGGTTCTCCGGGTGGGCCGTCCTCCCGCTGCTGGTGGACGTCGCACTTCTGTGGGCGGTGTTCGGCTGGTCGGCAGCGGTCGTCAGCCTTCGTGGGTAGCGGTGACGGTGTTGTCTGACCGAACGACACCAGTTCCTTGGTCTGACGGCTGTGAGCCACACAGCTACCCTGGGTAGTGAGGAAGGCCGAGCCGGGGTCCGTTCAGTCGATAGTCGGGATACTCAGGGCGAGAAGAGACGCGCGCGTGTCCATACCGGTCGCGAACGATATCGCCCGGGAGCTCACATCGTAGTACGCGACGATCGCCGCTCGGCCGACAGCAGTGGGTGCAAGCGCCGTGTCCCTGAACCCGCGCGCGAACGCGAGCATCCTCTCGCCACCCGGCGCCTCGCCGAAGAGGTACTCCATGAGGCAGTCGTCGCCGCTGTAGGTGCCGCCAGAGGACTCGTCTATGTGCCACACGGCCGCCGTCTTGTCGTGCGCCTTGGTGCGATCTGCTACGTTGGCCGCGCCGCTGTTGGAGACGTGCTTGTCGGCTGCCGCGCCGTCCTTGTCCAGCGTCTTGCCCTGCCAGCCGTCCACCACATACGCGTCATCGCCCCAGGTAGACGGGTCGTTCGGGTCGGCGCCGTCTTTGACGCCCCACACCACGAAGTTGTGCCCGCTCGACCCTTCCATCGATGAGAAGATTCGCAGGTTGCCGTCCACGCCTGCCTGCTTGAGCAGGTAGTAGGACAGACACGCGCACTCCTCGCACTGCCCGTAGCCGCTGTCCCATGCGTACACGGCGGCCTTGTCGTTGTCGAAACTGTTCTTGTTCTGCCGGAACTTGTCGAAGTCGTCCTCGGCCTTGTTGAAGTAGCTGCCGAACGGCATCATGTTGGGCCACTTGAGCATGCGTTCCCACGAGTTCACGTTGGTGACGCGCGAATCCACGATCTTGGTCACCTCGGCAGCTATCTCTTGCCGGGTCTTGCCCTCGGCCGAGAGTTGCTTCACGTAGGCGACCGCCTCATCGAGCGTCTTGAGCTTAGGCGCGGCTATCGCCGGACTTGCCGAGATGAG
>DDWT01000034.1:0-40185 GCA_002347365.1 Actinobacteria bacterium UBA2279 | reverse complement strand
ACCTCCCGTCAGAAGAGCGCGCCGCCGCGATCGAGGATCGCGAGCGCATTGGTGATCACGACGATGGCGGTACACCCGAGCAATACGGCGAGCACGCCGAGAGTGACCCACAGCTTCGTGCGCTTCTTGGGCGGCGGAGCCGCCGGCATCATCGGCGGGTAGACGGGCGGGTACACCGGCATCGCTGTCGGTGCGGGCTGCAGTACCGGCAGAGGGGCACCGCACTTCACGCAGAAGCGGCTCTCGAGAGCCTGCCGCGGTGCCCCACAAGTCGGGCATGGCGGCAACGTGAACGGTTGTTGCATCGCAGAAGCCTCCCCGAGGTCGATGACTCTGTTTTCAGTGTACCCACTCTCTCCACCGACCGAAGGCGTGACGCTCAGGCTTCTACCGGGTAAGCGCTATGAGAGGAGGCGAGACCATGAGAAAGGACTCCGGAGCGCTGCGGTCGATCGGATTCCTGTTGGTCTTGGTTGGGACACTCGGCCTGCTCGCCAACGAGTTCATCTTCGACTGGGGCACCACGGCGACGATCGTCTTCGCCGCGTTCAACGTCATCGGGCTTGTCGGTCTGTGGTTCTCGTTCTCAGGCCATCGCCGCTAGCCGCGTTTCCACGCCTCCAGGGACTCCACCGCGGCTTGTACTGACAGCGCCGGTTCCGGTGCATCGGCATCGCGCTCGCGTAGCCGGGCGAACAGCTCGGCCAGAATCGGCGGTTTGATGTTGCCCTGCGCGATCACATCGGCGTTGCTGAAGACCTCGGCGGGAGTCCCGCGCAGCACGATAGTCCCGCCGGGCGCGAGCACGTATGCGAAGTCGGCGAAGTCGGGGACCGTGTCGATATCGTGGGTGGAGAGCACGACCGTGACACCGCGCTCGGTAGCCAACCGCTCGAGCAGCTCGATGAGCCCGGCGCGTGACTTCGGATCGAGTCCCTCGAAAGGCTCGTCGAGCACCAGCAGCTCCGGCTCCATCACCAGCGCTCCTGCCAGCGCCACCTTGCGCTTCTCGCCGCCTGACAGACTGTGCGGCACGCGATCCGCCAGCTCGCTGATGCCGAGCAGTTCGAGTGCGGCTACCGTGCGCTGCTGCACTTCGGCGTCGGGGAGTCCATACTGCTGTGGCGAGAACGCCACATCGTCGAAGACGGTAGGCGCGATGATCTGCTCGTCGACGTTTTGGAGCACCACGCCGATGCGCCGACGGATGTCTTTCCAGTCCGCGGCCGGCTCGATGCCGAACACGCGGACCTCGCCTTCCTGCGGGCGCAGCAGCCCGAGGATGTGGTAGAGCAGCGTCGTCTTGCCTGCGCCGTTGGGCCCGAGCACCGCCACGCGCTTGCCGCGGTGCACGAGGAAATCCATCCCGCACAGGTGCACGCTCGTGCCGTCCTCGTAGGTGTGTCGCACGCAACTGATGCGCACGACCTCCTCGCAGCACGGATCATCCGGGTGGTCGTGCTCGTGGACGTGCGGGTGCTCGGTCATGACTTCCTCCGACGTACGGTTGCGGTGAAAAGAAGTGTGAGCAGGCAGAATACGGCGAGCAGCCAGCTGTAGGCGCCGATCGCACCGCCGGCCCACCTGACGGTGACAGTGATGGCCAGAAGCCCTGCGGCGCCCACCAGCAGTGCGCGGTCCATGGCGACATCCGCCGACGGCATCGTCCGCACTCGCAGCCGACGCTCGTAGCCGCGCAGGCGCAGCACGTCGTACTCGCGCTGCGAGAGGTCGAGCGAGTACAGCAGCAGTCCGCCAAGCGCGCGTGTCGTGGCACGGAACGCGCGGACCGGCTGCCTGCCCGAGAGTCCGGAGCGTAGCTTGATGGCGGTCGTGAGGTTGGCGAGCTTCTCGGCAAGCAGGAACAGCGAGCGGTACGTCATCAGCAGCGCGTCGCCCACGATACCCGGCACGAAGCGCTGCACGATCGCGAACACCTGCGGGTAGGGGGTGGAGAACATCAGCACGACTCCGCCGAGCGCCGCGGTGACCGCCTTGCCCACGATGAGGATCGCCGACAGCGCGCTGGGCGCTGAGGCGAACGCGAACACCGCTGCGAACACCGCGGGGTACAGCGCGAGCGGCACCATCCGCCGCAGCGGCATGCGCATGCCTGAGGCGAGCGCGAGCAGGAGCACGAGCGCCGAGAGCAGCACGAGCACGTCGTTGGTGACGACGACGGTGGCCAGCACGAGCGTGAACGCCGCGACCTTCGCACCTGCCGATGCGGCGTGCAGCCTGGAGTTGCCGAGAATGGCGGCGCTGTCGACGAAGGTGACGTCCACTAGTGCCTCCCGTGTTCGTCGCCGAAGTGCGGGGGCTCTGCCTCGGCGAGCCCGCCCTCGAACACGAGTGAGGGCCGGACGCGCGCCACGTAGCCGAGCACGCCGGCCGTCACGAGCGCCTCCAGCAGCCAGCCGATGGGCCCGAGCGTGTACACCACCGCGGCGAAGCGCGTCACCGAGAGCGGGGACTCGCCAGCGTGCGACTCCTCTTCGGCAGCATGCTCGCCGCCGCCGAACAGCCCCACGCTCACCACGCCGCCATCGAGGGGGTTGCCGAAGCGCAAGGTGGCGGGGTTGAGCGCACCGGTCTCACGCATCGCGGCAGGACCCGCCCCTGCGAGCGCCACGAGTCCCACGAGCATCGTCGTGGTCACCGCGAGGGTGAGCACGGTCGCTGCGGCTGCCGCCCAACGTACGCGGGGTCGTCCAAGTACGCGCACCAGCGCGCGGAAGAGCATCCACCCCAAGATCATCTCGGTGGCGGTCTGTATGGTGTTGAGTCCGATGACGGTCACGCCGCCGTGTCCCAGCAGCGCCAGGATCACCTGGACGACGAACGCCGAGATGATCGACATCCAGGGCCCCAGGATCGCGCCGGCGATGACGGTGAGGTTCACGTGGTAGGCGATGGGGACGATCTCGGTGGACATCGCGACGAGCACCAGTGCCGAGATGACCCCCAGCAGGGGCACCTTACGGCGCACGGACTCGCGTTCCGAGATGCGAGACGCGACCGTGAGCGCGACAAGCGTGACGAGCCATCCGGCGCCCCATAGCCAGACCGGCAGCACGCCATCGGGGATGTGGATATGCGACATCTAGCGCTCGCCATCCTCTCGGCAGGTGTCGCACAGGCCGTAGAGGGTGAGATCGTGGCGCGTGACGGTGAATCCGACTCTCCGTGCCGAGGCGAACGCATCGCCCTCAGGCAGCGGACAGTCGATCCCGGCGACCCGGCCGCAGTCAGTGCAGATGAGGTGGTGGTGATGCTCGCCGTTGGCGCACCACACGTACAGCGTGCGTCCTTCGCGTTCGCCCACGACTGCGAGTGTGCCGCAGCCTGCCATCGCCGCGACGGCGCGATAGGTCGTGGCGACGCCAAGGCCGGGCACGACGTCTTGCGCCGAGCGGTGTAGCTCCTCCACAGTGAACGCCCCGTGCATACCGGCAGCCGAGCGAGCGATCAGCAGGCGCTGTCGACTCATGCGACCAGATCCGCACGCAGCGCGCAGCGCATCTTCAGTGATGTCATGGGAGCGTGACGCCATTTGTGTTCACCTAACTGAGAACGATTCTCACATAGGAAGAGTCTACCACGCTTCTCCCGCATGCAAACGCACCTCTCGGCAGCGTGATGGGGTAGCATAAGCATTACCTATACGACATCACATGGGGGTCGACGAAGTCGTGAACATCGCCCAACTCAAGACGTTCGTGACGGTGGTCGAGCACGCGTCATTCTCCGATGCCGCACGATCGATGGGTCTTTCCCAGCCGGCCGTCACTATGCAGGTCCAGGCACTCGAGGCGGACCTCGGCGTGACACTGCTCGACCGCCGCTACCGCAAGGTCGAGATCACCGAGTCAGGGCGCACGTTGTTGCCATATGCCCGCAAAGTGCTGGCCGAGCTCGACGGCGCGCGCACCGCTTTGGATCAGCTGAGCGAGACCGTCACAGGCCGCCTTCTGTTCGCCGCCTCCACGACACCTGGTCAATACGTGCTGCCGCGACTGCTCGGTGGCTTCCTCAAGCAGTTCCCTGAGGTCGGCGTGTCGCTTCGCGTGTTCGACACCGCCGAGGTCATCGAGAAAGTCGAGTCCGGCGAGGCGCAGCTCGGCATGACCGGCGCCGAGGTGCACGGAGCCCGTGTCGAGTACGAGAGCCTGGGCCATGACGACCTTGTGATGATATGTGCCCCCGATCATGCTTTGCTCAAGAAGGAAGAGGTCCGTTTCACCGACCTCGTCGATGAGCCGTTCATCGTCCGCGAATCCGGCAGTGGGACGCGCATGGTCTTCGAAGACGCCATCCGCAGAGGCGGCGTCGACCCGGCGGAATTGCGTGTTGTGATGGAGCTTGGCACCAACGAAGCGATCGTGAGTGCGGTCGAGGGCGGAATGGGCGTCGGCGTCGTGAGCCTGTGGGTGGCCGACAAAGCCCTGCAGCTCGGCACCGTCGCTCGCGTGCCGGAAGGGTCCTTCCCGCTCAAGCGCCCGCTGTTCCTGGTGATGCCGCGGACTACGCTCACCCGGGCTGCCGATGCGCTCGTCGACTATCTTCGTCAGGCCCTTGGAAGCTAGTCGGGTTGACGTTGTCCATGAGTTGGCTAGACTGACGTTACATACCTGTTGCCCCTGAGCACAGGCCATAAGCCTCCGAGTCTCATGCGCCTAACGCGGGCAACCGCCATGGACGCGAGACCGACAGGGTGAGGAAGGGAAACCACCTCGCCTCCCGTATTGGAAAGGAGCACCGCATGATCTATCGCTTCAGAGCGTCCGCCTTCTGGCGCGTCGCCGCCCTCGCCCTCGCATTCGCGCTCGTGTTCTCGCTTGCCGCGTGCGGATCGAAGACCGAGGACACCACGGACACGGAGACCACGACGACAGAACCCGTCGTCGAGCCAACGGATCTCGTTCTCGCGTCCACCACCTCCACGCAGGACTCGGGTCTGTTCGACGTGCTGATCCCGGCATTCGAAGAGGCTTATCCCGAGTACAAGGTCGAGGTCATCGCCGTCGGTACGGGCGAAGCCATCGCACTTGGTGAGAGCAAGGACGCCGACGTACTGCTCGTCCACGCTCGTGCCAAGGAAGACGCCTTTGTAGAGGCCGGCTTCGGCACCGAGCGCAAGGACGTCATGTACAACGACTTCGTCCTCGTCGGCCCCGCCTCTGATCCCGCAGGCATCAAGGGCATGACCGTTGCCTCTGATGCCTTCAAGAAGATCAGCGAGGCCGGAGCCACGTTCGTCTCTCGTGGAGACGACTCCGGTACCCACACCAAAGAGAAGGCCATCTGGAAGGCGGCAGGCATCGAGCCGGCTGGCGATTGGTACCTCTCTGCAGGGCAGGGTATGGGCGACGTCCTCAAGCTGGCCAACGAGAAGCTGGGCTACACCCTTGCTGACCGTGCGACCTACCTGAACCTGATGGACACCATGGATCTTGAGGTGCTTGTCGAGGGCGATGACATTCTTTTCAATCCTTACGGTGTCATTCCGGTCACGGATGCGACTAACATGGAGGGCGCGCAGGCTTTCGCGGACTGGATCACCAGTGCCGATGGCCAGGCCGTCATCGAGACTTACGGTGTCGAGAAGTTCGGGCAGCCACTCTTCATCCCGAACGCATCGTAGGTACCTCTCGGGATGTCTTCGGCATCACAGGTGCCGTGAAGACTGAGGGGGCGTCGCGGTGCCGGCCGCGACGCCCCACTATCTTGTAGGGAGTCATATGGAAGTCATATGGAATGCGGTCGTCGAGGCCGCACAGCTGCTCGGATCCGGTGCTCCGTTCCTGTTCGAGATCATCTTCCTGTCATTGCGTGTCTCTGCCATCGCTGTGGGGATCGCGATGGTGGTGGGCATCCCGATCGGATATCTTCTCGGCGTTGGCCGATTCTTCGGGCGTCGGCTCTCCCTGGTCATCGTCAACACCGGCATGGGACTGCCGCCGGTGGTCGCAGGCCTCATCGTGTTCATGTTCCTATCACGCAGCGGGCCGCTCGGTGACCTGCGTCTGCTCTTCTCCACCCCCGCGATGATCATCGCCCAGGTGTTCATCTCCACGCCGCTGGTAGCCGGCGTCACCACCGCTGCGGTCGCCTCGGTACCCCTGGAACTCCGCCTACAGGCTCGCTCACTGGGCGCATCGTGGGGGCAGGAAGCGGTGCTGACGATCAAAGAGGCACGCCGGGGTGTCATGGCGGCTGTGGTCGCAGGTTTCGGCGGCATCATCTCCGAGGTGGGTGCGGTCATGATCGTCGGCGGGAACATCGAACACTCAACCCGGGTCATGACGACCGCGATCGTGCTGGAGGCTCGTAAGGGCAACTTCGGGACTGCGCTCGCGCTCGGGTTCATCCTCATCGGCATCTCTTTCGTCATCAACGGGCTGCTCACCACATTGCAGCAGTCAGGAGCCCGCTATGAGCGATAAGACGCCACTCATCCTGGCCGAGAACATCCGCCAGAAGTACCGTCGCCGGCTTGTACTCGACGTGGACCACTTCGCGGTGGCCGAAGGGGAGACGCATGCTCTCCTGGGGCCTTCAGGCGCCGGCAAGTCGACGCTGCTGCGCATCGTCGGTCTGCTGGAGAAGCCTGCTGCGGGTGAGGTCACCATCGACGGCCAGCCGGTCACGCATCGCAGTCGCCAGTCGCGCATGATGATGGCGGCTGTCTTCCAGAAGCCCTACCTGTTCAACGGTACCGTTGCCGAGAACGTCGCCTACGGACTCAAGTTGCGTGGAGTCTCCGCGTCCGAGCGGGAGCGCCGCGTTCGCGAGACAGTCGGGAGCGTGGGTCTTGATGCGATGGCTGATGCTTCTGCGCTCACACTCTCAGGTGGCGAGGCGCAGCGCGTGGCACTAGCCCGCGCGCTCGTGCTCGATCCGCGCATCCTGCTGCTGGACGAGCCGCTCAGCTATCTCGACCCACTGATCAAGCGCCAGCTCGTCGCCGACTTCTCACGCATCCTGCACGAGACTGGTGTCACTACCGTCTACGTCACGCACGACCAGGACGAAGCGATGGTGGTCGCCGACAGGTTGAGCATCATGCACGAGGGTCGCTTCGTGCGCACCGGTGGTGTGGACGAGGTCATGGGTCTGCCCACCAACGACTGGGTCGCCGACTTCATCGGCATGGAGGCGCCGATCCACGGACGCATCGTCGGCGTTGAGGAGGACGTGGCACAGATCGATTGCGACGGTGTCTCGGTGTACGCGATGACCTGCCTGCCAGTAGGGTCCGATGTCGTGGTTGGCGTGCGTCCCGAGGACGTGACCCTGTTCGCCAGCGATAGCCTGCCGGCTTCCTCGGCGCGAAACATCTTGCACTGTGTCGTCGAGGAGATCGAGCCACGGGGAGTCACTGCGCGAGTCCGTGTGAAGGCAGGGGGTCTGCCGTTCGCAGCAGCGGTCTCTCGCGCATCGGCGCAAGAATTGCAGCTGGAAGCCGGGAGCCAGGTGGTGGCCGTCTTCAAGGCGACGGCCGTCCGTGTCGGCGCCGCTTCATGACCGATACCTGAAGGGGTACTATGGTGCCTACGCTCTAGGGCGCGGGGTATCGGGTAGGAGATTCGTTGAGTGATCACATAGCCAGCCGCATACCGGTGACTGCGGCGGTGCTCGCGGGCGGCCGTTCGCTGCGCATGGGCATCGACAAGACGTTGCTGTCTGTCGAGGGGGAGCCCCTCGTTGTTCGCGTGGCCGAGAGTGTCGGCGACGTGTGTGCGCATACGGTCATCGTCACGAACCGCCCCGAAGCGCTTGCGGACATCGCGTTGCCTGCTGATGTCCGGGTCATCCAGGACGCCGTTGCCTATCAGGGCCCTCTCGGCGGTCTGGCCACAGCACTCGAGCACGCCGAAGATGAGTGGGTGCTGGCTGTTGCAGCCGACATGCCGTGGCTGCGCCCCGAACTCGTTCGGGCACTGTGGGAGGCGCGTGACGGCGCACAGGTTGTGATCCCGGTCGGCCCCAAGGGCTCCGAGCCATTGCTTGCGCTCTACCACACCAGCTGTCTGCAAGCCGCTCGAACGGTGCTTGATTCCGGTCGGCGTCGTATCGTGGCGATCCTGCCGCTGGTCACAGTCGTCGAGGTATCAGTCGAGTCGTTGAGGCACTTCGATCCGGAGCTTCGCAGCCTCGTGAACGTGAACACGCCCGAGGAGTTCGAAGAGGTACGCGGGACCAGTGACGTCTCGCACCACGGGGAACCTGCGAGCGTGCGCCTGTCGGTCATCGAGGTGGGTACGCGTCGCGCACGCGGTATGCCTTCCGAACGTCCCATCACGGTCGTCCTCAACGACGTGGAGATCGCCACGATCCAGGGCACCCCTTCCGATCTTGAGGAGATGGCGGTCGGGTTCTTGGTGTCTGAAGGCCTCATCGCAAGTCGAGAGGCATTGGGTGCGATCGATGTCGATCACAAGCGTGGTCATGTCTACGTGGCCAGCGAGGAGTCCGTCCCCGAGGACTTCAAGTACCGGGAGCGGTATGTGACCGCCGGGTGCGGCAAAGGCATCACCTTCGCATCTGTCGGTCATGCTGCGGGAATCGAGCCGGTCGTCTCGGACATGACCATCTCCTCCGGCGGTCTGTACGACCTCATGGGTCAGATGGCGCGTGCTGCAGTCGCCTATCGCGATACGGGCGGAATGCACTCGTGCGCGCTGGGCAAAGACGGGGTCGTGACGATTCTGCGCGAAGACGTCGGACGTCACAATGCACTCGACAAGGTGCTGGGACGGGCATGGCTGGATGGCATCGACACCACCGACTGCGTGCTGCTCACCACGGGGCGTGTGAGTTATGAGATGGCGGTCAAGGCGGCCAAAGCCCGCGTGCCCATCGTTGTCTCACGTACCGCGGTCACCGATCTGGCCGCCGACATCGGCTCCCGTGTCGGCATCTCGGTCGTCGGCTACGCCAGGGGCGGCAAGCTCGTCGTGTACACACATCCCGAACGCATCATCGAGGAGGACGAAGGCTCGTGATCTCCGTGGAACAAGCCCGCGAGGCGGTGCTCTCGCGAATCGATCAGCTGGCACCGGTGGAAACGGATGCTCTCGATACGCTCGGCAGAGTACTGGCCGAGGACATCGTATCTGACATCGATATATCGCCATTCGACAACTCCGCGATGGACGGCTATGCCGTACAGTCCGCGGACGTCGCGGACGCATCCGAGAAGTCCCCGGTCGTGCTCGCCGTCGTCGAGCACGTCGCTGCCGGCTCGTTCCCGGTGGTAACGGTCGGTCCGGGTCAGGCGACGCGCATCATGACAGGCGCGCCTATGCCGCAGGGTGCCGACGCGGTCGTGATGGTCGAGCGCACGGAGGCTCTTGAAGCCGAGGGTGGCGCGGGCGGTACCGCTGCGATCAAGGCGCCGGTGAAGCACGGAGAGAACGTCCGGCTCCGTGGTGAGGACGTGCGCGAAGGTGACGTGGTCCTTTCGGCAGGAGAGGTCGTCACTCCGGCAGCCGTCGGCCTGATGGCGGCTATGGGCCGCGCAAAGGTCAGCGTCTACCGCAAGCCACGCGTCGCGATCGTCTCCACGGGAGACGAGCTCGTGAGCATCGATGAGTATCCGGGCCCCGGCAAGATCCGCAACTCCAACTCGTACTCGCTTGCCGCCCAGGTCATCGCGGCCGGTGGTGAGCCGTTCATATTGCCCGTGGCGCGCGACAACGAGGACGACACCCGGGCGATTCTGTCGCGCGCTCCCGAGTTTGACCTGATGGTGACCACCGGCGGCGTATCGATGGGCGACTTCGACGTGGTCAAAGACGTGCTGCTCCAGATCGGCCAGATGGACTTCTGGAAGGTCGCGATGCGCCCGGGCGCGCCGCAGACCTACGGAACCATCGGTGGTACGCCCTTCTTCGGCCTGCCCGGCAACCCCACGTCCACAACCGTCGGTTTCGAGCTGTTCGTTCGGCCGGCGATGCGCAAGATGGCGGGCTTCACGGCGCTCGATCGTCCAACGGTGGAAGCGGTGCTTGCCCACGACGTGAAGAAGAAGTCCGATCGTCGCTACTTTCTGCGCGGGCGTGTCACGAAGACCGCCGACGGCTACAGCGCTGCACTCTCGGGCTCGCAGTCTTCGGCGATGTTGACCTCCATGCACCGCGCCAATTGTCTTGTTTCGCTTGCCGAGGGTGAGTCGTTCTACTCGGCGGGCAGTGTTGTCACCTGTATCCGTCTCGACATCGAGGAAGGTATCCAATGAAAGAGTACGAAGTGACTCCGGAGATCAAGGCAGCCGTCAGCGAGAAGGCTGTCGACGGGAAGATCGCATGTCCCGTGGCCCGCAAGCTTGCCGAGGACCTCGGCGTGTCCTACAAGGCCGTCGGCGAGGCCGCCAACGAGCTCAGCATCAAGATGCACAGCTGCGACCTCGGCTGCTTCTAAGATGACCACAGGGACCGGCATCCCCGTTGTCTCCATCGTCGGGAAGAGCGACTCGGGCAAGACGACGGTCGTCGAGCAACTCGTGCGGCGACTTGTCGAGCGCGGGTACCGCGTTGCCACGTGCAAACATCACGTGCACGAGGTCGACATCGACGTGCCGGGCAAAGACTCCTGGCGGCATGCGAAGGCAGGTGCGCAGGTCACGATGATCTCGGCACCCACGCAGTTCGCGGTGGTGAGCAAGGTCGATCGCGAACGCACGCTCGACGAGATCGCCGCAGCTGCCGGTGACGTCGACATCCTGATCACCGAAGGCTTCAAACGCGCGGGATCCGTTCGCGTCGAGGTGTCGCGTCGGGATCGCTCCGACGAGCTGATATCGACCTCCGAGCAGCTCACGGCTCTCATCACCGACAACGGCGACCTGCGAGTGGAGGGCGTTCCTGTGTTCGACCTCAATGACTACGACGGTCTCACCGACTTCGTCGAGGCCATGTTCCTGGATGGGAAGGAGCCTCATGGCGACTGACGGTTTTGGCAGGCGTATAGACTACCTGCGGATCAGCGTGACCGATCGATGCAATCTTCGCTGCATCTACTGCATGCCGCCTGAAGGTGTCGCGTGGAAGCCCCATGACGAGATGCTCTCTCTGGAGGAGATCGAGCGTTTCGCCAAGGTGGCCGTTCAAGAGGGCATCAGCAAGATCCGCCTGACGGGCGGCGAGCCACTGGTCCGATCCGGCATCGTCGACCACGTCCGCCGTCTCCGTGAGATCACCGGTATCGAGGCCATTGCACTCACCACGAACGGCACGCTGCTCCGCCGCTACGCCGCCGACTTGAAAGACGCCGGTCTTGAGCGCGTCAATGTCTCGCTCGATACACTCGACCCCGAGGTGTTCGCACAGGTCACACGCGGGGGTTCGCTGGAAGCGGCGCTCGACGGGCTCGAGGCTGCGTTCGAGGTGGGCATGGCCCCGGTCAAGCTCAACGTCGTCGTCGTGCGCAGACTCGACCAGGATCTGCTCGGCTTCGCGCGCATGACGCTGGAGCGCGCCGTCCACGTTCGCTTCATCGAGTACATGCCTGTCGGCGGTACGACCGAGGAGTCATCGTGCGCGTCCGGCAGTACCGATATCTGGACCGAGGACGACCACGTGCCTGCCGAGGAGATCTTGGGGCGCCTGACGCTTGAGGCCGCCGAGGCCGGTCTGGGCGAACTGCTGCCCGTTCAGAAGGATCGTGCGCCCGGTGGTTGGGGCCCCGCTCGCTACTACCGCTTCGGTGACGCTCCTGGCACGATCGGTGTCATCAGTCCGCTCTCGCATCACTTCTGCGCAGAGTGCAACCGTTTGCGGCTGACCGCTGATGGCCGGTTGCGCACGTGCCTGTTCAGTGACGAGGAACTCGACGTCCGAACGGTGCTGCGCCAGGGTACAGACGAGGACGTCCGAGATATCATCAAGACCGCGCTCGCAACCAAGCCCGAAAACCACAACATGCGCATCGGTACCGTCCGAGGCATGTCCCAGATCGGAGGATGAGCGTGGAGGACAGACCCAAGCTCACGCACCTGGACGAGGCGGGCGCGGCCCGCATGGTCGACGTCGCCGGCAAGCCCGTGACACACCGGCGCGCGGTCGCTGGCAGCTACATCCGTATGCAGCCTCGGACGCTTGCGATGATCGTCGAAGGACGCGCTCCCAAAGGTGACGTGTTCGCCACGGCCCGGGTCGCGGGCATCATGGCGGCCAAGCGGACCGCCGAGCTTATCCCGATGTGCCATCCGCTCGCCCTCACGCACGTTGCGGTCGACCTGGCGCCGGAAGGCGACGGAGTCCGCATTACCGCCACGGCGGAGAACGACGGCAAGACCGGTGTTGAGATCGAAGCGCTGACGGCGGCTTCGGTTGCGGCGCTTACGCTCTACGACATGGTCAAGGCCGTTGATCGCGGCATGGTCATCGAAGATGTGAAGCTGCTCTCCAAGGAGGGCGGGAACTCCGGCACCTGGACCCGCAAGGAGGACGAATGACTGACGAGAAGAGCGCCGGCCTGCCCGTACCTGGCACGGTCGTCTCAATCAACCTGTCCGAGAAAAAGACCGTGCGCAAGACGCCCGGCACCGAAGGTGTGCTTGTCGTCGACCGCGGTTTCGAGGGCGATGCACATGCGGGCGACTGGCACCGCCAGGTCAGCCTGTTGGCGCAGGAGTCCATCGACAAGATGGTCGCGAAGGGCCTGGATGTGGCGGCAGGCGATTTCGCTGAGAACATCACCACGACAGGCATCGACCTTGTCTCGCTTCCCGTTGGCACCACCGTGCGTATCGGCCCTGCTGTGCTCGAGGTGAGCCAGATCGGCAAGGTCTGCCACACGAAGTGTGCGATCTACTACCAGGCCGGCGATTGCGTGATGCCGAAGGAAGGCATCTTCGCTGTCGTCCACGAAGGTGGTAGCGTGAAGGTCGGTGACAAGGTCACCGTCGAACGGCTCGGGGAGGATTCATGACGGTTCTGAGCATCGGTGTCCTGACGTGTTCGGATTCGCGTACCGCAGGCGAGGCTGATGACACCTCGGGAAAGGCCATCATCAGCATCTGCGAACAGCGTGGATGGATCGTCTCGGCGTACCATGTCGTGCCTGACGAGCACGAGGCTATCGCACGCTCGATAATCGAGATGTGCGACGTTGACGAAGTGGATATCCTGCTCAGCACCGGCGGCACGGGTCTCGGGCCGCGTGACGTGTGCCCCGAGACCACGCTCGCACACTCTGAGCGAGAGGTTCCCGGCATTGCCGAGGCGATCAGGGCGGAGAGCCTGCGGGTCACGTCTCGCGCGATGCTGTCTCGCGGCGTGGCCGCGCAGCGTGGTCATACCCTCATCATCAACCTTCCCGGTAGCGAGAAGGCCGTGCGCGAGTCGCTTGCGGTCGTTATCGATCAGCTCGAGCATGCCGCTGAGATGATGGCCGGTGGAGGACATGGCTGAGGTCGACGGATCGCGCATCGTCTACTTCGATCATGCGGCGACGTCGTGGCCCAAACCCGACACCGTGCTCGATGCGATGCATCGCGCAGTCCTGTACGCGGGGGGAAACCCCGGGCGGAGTGCCCACAGGCTTGCTGTCGCGGCATCTCGGACCATACTCGAATCACGCGGGGCAGTCGCCGGGCTTCTCGGTATCGCCGAGCCGCGCAACCTCATCTTCACAGCGGGGTGCACCGAGGGGCTGAACGTCGCGATCAAAGGACTGCTCAAGCCGGGTGATCGCGTCGTCGTCTCGTCCATGGAGCACAATGCCGTCGCCCGGCCGCTGAATCTGCTCGCTGCCGAGGGCTTGATCGTCGATATGGTGCGTGCCGATGAACTCGGGCGTATCGATGCGGATGCTGTAGAGCGCGCCGTGGCCGAATGCGAGACGCGTGCGGTCATCTGCCAGCATGCATCCAATGTGTCGGGTGCGATCCAACCGGTAGGCGATCTAGCGGACATCGCTCACGACGCGGGTGCGGTCCTGATCGTGGACGGAGCCCAGGCGACCGGTCATTTGCGGGTCGATCTCAGCACACTGGGCGCTGACGTCTACGCGAGTTCAGGCCACAAGGGTCTGCTCGGCCCGCAGGGCGTCGGCGTATTCTATCTGTCACCCGACATCGACCCCGACGAACTCGTTCAGGGAGGCAGCGGCGGCAGTTCGGAGGAGCCGATGCAGCCCCGTCTGCGGCCCGACCGCTACGAGGCCGGCACGAGCAATACCCCCGGTATCGCGGGACTCGGTGCGGCGGCACGCTGGCTCGACGCGCACGGCGAGGAGCTGCGCATACTCGAGCAGGCGCTTACTTCGCAGTTGCATGCGGGACTTCTCGGCATCGAAGGGCTTCGCATACTCGGGCCACCTCTGGGCGAAGAGCGGGCGCCGGTGCTCTCGGTGGTCCACGAGCGCATCGACGGCGATCGCATCGCGTTCGAGCTGGACCGACGCTACGGTATCGCCGTGCGAGCGGGCCTGCACTGCGCGCCCTGGGCGCACGATACCCTTGGCTCTCTCGACTCGGGGGCGGTTCGTTTCGGCGTGGGGTACGGTCTGACAGCCGCTGACGTCGACTACGCGTTGCGTGCGATGCGGGAGATCTGCGCGTGAGCACGAGCCACCAACGGCCCTATGTCGTGTTCGGCTTCGAGACGACACACGATGCTCTCACCGCAGAGTCGGTTCTGGCGAGCGCGGGAGTGCTGCTTACCGTCATGCCTACGCCCAAGATCCTCGGGGCGCTCTGCGGCATCTCGCTTCGAGTGGCCGAGGACGATGCGCCCGATACCGAGCGCAGGCTGACTGAGGCGGGGATCGCCTGGTCGGGGAATGCCCGGATCCTCGATCGCTAGCGTATGAAGACCGGCGTCCCCACGTCGACGCGCTCGTAGAGGTCTTCGATGTCCCAGCGGTGCATCCGCATGCACCCGTGTGAGGCGGCATGACCGATGGACCAGTCCTGTGTCGTCCCATGTATGCGGATGCCCGATGCGTCCAGGTTCAGCGCTCGCGTGCCAAGCGGGTTGTTCGGACCAGGTGGGATGTAGGCAGGCATGTTGGCTGCCCACGCCGAACCGGGGTTTCCCCACGAGGGCATGAAGCGCTTCGCGACGATCTGCCAGTCACCGCTCGGAGTGCTGTGACCCGCAGTACCTACCGCAACGCCGTATGACTTCTCAAGCTCGCCGTTGGCGTACAGGTACAACTTGCGCTGGCTGCGACTCACGAAGATGACCTTGCCGAGGCTGTCCTCGGTCACGGCAGGCTCTGTATAGTCGACCGGCAGCTCCACGTCCTTCGTCCCGCCGCGGAGTGCTACAGCCAGAGCGGTACGCGCTGCCTGATCGTCGACGGCAACGCCTCGCTCGGATGCGACGAATGTGAGGCCGGTCTTCTCCACCGACGCCGTTGCGTCTATGGCTGGCCTGTCCACCTGGGAGGCGACATCGTTCAACCACGCGGTCAGCCTGTCTTCATCGAGCGTCAGCGCAAGAGGCACCTCGGTGCCGATAGCCTCATCGGTGGCGCGCACGAAGACCCTGCGGATGAGTGACGCTGTCGCCTTCGGCAGGAACGCATCCGCGATCATGCCCTCCGCATCGATCTCGACGATATCGGCAGCAGGCAGGGTGAAAGTGCGGTCTTCATGACGAACGGTGATCGGCTCGCCGAGCGGTATCACGAGCTGTGTCTCCAGAGCCTCCCGCGCGGCGGCGCGCGTCATGCCGCTCACGTCGATCCCGGCGATGACGGAGCCGGTGGGCATGATGTCGCGAACCTCATAGTCATCCACGACTGCCCAGGCGGAGCCGGCCGACAGACACAGGAGCAGTATCGCAGCCGTTGCGGCGAGTATCCGTGTGCCGAGTGATGCTCTGTGCATGTTGCCTCCATAGCTTCTGTGACGCGCGCTTCCGTGTATTCTACAATGGCCTGAGCCAATGTGAAGCACGGGGGGTGTGATGGAGAGCCGACAGGCTGACGCGGTCTACCGGGGTAATCTGAGTCGGCTACTCGACAAGATCCGCGAAGAGCGTGGCCTCGATCTGACCCAGTACCGTGAACGATACGTCGAACGACGCATCGCATCCCGGTTGCACATGCTCGGCCTGCACACCTACAGGCAGTATGCAGAGCACCTCGATGAGTCACCGGAAGAGTATGCGAAGCTCATCGACACGATGACGATAAACGTGACTCAGTTCTTCCGAGACAGTACGGTCTACGAGCTGTTTCGCAAGCAGATCGTGCCGGACATCCTCAAGAGCAAGCTTGCACGGCACCAACGCATGATCAGGATCTGGTCTGCGGGTTGTGCGACCGGGCAGGAGCCGTACTCTCTGGCGATGTCCTTTCTCTCGGCCATGGGACCCAAGTCGGCAGACTTCCTGCTCTCAATCCAGGGCACCGACCTCGATCGCAAGGCGCTCGCGGTGGCACGAGAGGGAGTCTATCCGATCGAACAGCTCGAGTTCATTCCTCGAGCCGACCGGAAATACGTTGAAGTCCTGGGAGACACATTCCGTATCCGACCCGAAGTCGGCAAGCTCGTACGCTTCCAGTACTTGAATCTGTTCGAGGACAAGCCGATACACATAGTGGATGTGATATTTTGCCGAAACGTCTTCATCTACTTCAATCGGGATGAACAAGAGCGGATGCTTGGTCAGTTCTGGGCATCGCTCGCGCGAGGAGGATATCTGGTGCTTGGCCGCAGCGAGCGGCTGGCTACGTCGATGACCGGACGTTTTGAGCTGGTCGACGGTCGCGAGCGTATCTATCGCAAGCCGCTTGGTATGCCGTAACCAGGTGTCTTTGCTATTGTGAACCCAGCAAGGGCCACGTCATCGTGGTCTCGCGGAGGAGGGGAATCCGAGCATGGATGGTAAGGTTCGCAGCAGCGAGGTCAAGCGGGGGCTCTCGTT
Organism: Actinobacteria bacterium UBA2279; assembly: GCA_002347365.1. Taxonomy (GTDB): domain Bacteria; phylum Actinomycetota; class Coriobacteriia; order Anaerosomatales; family Anaerosomataceae; genus UBA2279. The sequence continues at coordinate 23,299 of DDWT01000034.1, read as the reverse complement.
CACGTTCACGTTGCTCACATGGGCGACGATCGGACCCGCCGTAGGCGTGGGACTTCTGGCAACGGCCATCTTCGCGCTGTTCTATCTCGAAATGAGCTTCAGCGACCTGCTGTACATCGCGGTCTTCGGTGCGATCGTGATGGCGTTATGCGCGATTCCGGGCCAGCTGATGTGGCGCAGGGCGTTCCGGGCACGCATCCTCGACCCGCTTCGCGATCTCGGCACCGTGATGATCCAGGCTGGCGCCGGTGATCTGACGGTCCAAGCGGCGATAGTCCGGGAGGATGAGATCGGCGTTCTGACGGCCGAATGCAACGAGCTCATCGTCTCACTGTCCGAGATCGCCTCCAATGTGCGCCGTTCCTCTGAGTCCGTGACCAACGCTGCGACGCAGCTCTCCGCATCGTCCGAGGAGATCAACTCCTCCTCCATGGAGATCAGCTCATCTGTGCAGCAGATCGCCCACGGCGCGGAGCTTCAGTCACGCAAGGTTGAAGAGACTTCCTCGGCGATGGAATCGATCACACGCACGGTCAAAGATGTCGCCCGCCGGGCGGAAGAGGCCAGCAAGACGAGCGAGGAAGCCGCGAAGGCTGCAATACTCGGCGAGCAGGCGACCGATGAGGCGATCACCAAGATCGCCGAGGTTCGTCAGGCGATCGAGACCCTCGCAGGGTCTGTCGAGGTGCTGGGCACACGTTCGACTGAGATCGGCAACATCGTCGATGTCATCACATCGATCGCTGATCAGACCAACCTGCTCTCGCTCAACGCTGCAATCGAGGCGGCACGCGCCGGCGAATCCGGTCGTGGCTTCTCGGTCGTCGCCGAAGAGGTCCGCAAGTTGGCGGAGGGCTCCGGCAAGGCTGCCGAGCAGATCGGCGAACTCATCAAAGATGTTCAGGCCGAGACCGCGAAAGCCCTCAAATACATGCAGATCGGGACGACAGAGGTCATCACGGGAACCGAGGTCGTCGGCAGGAGTGGCGAGGCGCTGAGGCAGATCACCGAAGCTGTCGCCCGTACCGCGACGCTTGCCGAGGAGATCGCGGCGAGCATGGCGGATCAGACGCAGCGCACGACCGACGTCGACCGTGCGATGCACGATATCGCAGCGGTTGTCGAGGAGAATGCAGCGTCTGCCGAGGAGACCGCGGCAGCGGCCCAGCAGCAGACCGCGTGTATGGAAGAGATATCTTCATCCGCACAGGAACTCGCGGACATGGCTCGCCGTCTCGAGGAGTCGGTTCGCCGGTTCGAGATAGACGATTAGGGACTCGCTGTGGAGGAAAAGGGCGTCGCCATCGAGAGCCGCCAGTATGTCCTGTTCCACTTGGGGACGGAGGAGTACGGGCTGCCCATCGGGCGAGTGCAGAGCATCATCCGCTACGAAGCCCCGACGCCTGTGCCGCACGCTCCGTCCGGTGTCGAAGGGGTCATCAATCTTCGCGGCCAGGTCATTCCGGTGATCGATCTATCCATGCGCCTTCTGGGTGTTCCGTTCGTTGGTGCGCCCACGTCCCGCATCGTGGTTGCCGAGGCCGTAACGGGCCTTGTGGGACTCGCGGTCGATTCTGCCAGTGAAGTGGTGAGCATCCCGGTCGATGAGATCCGACCTGCCCCCGCCGCTGCGCTGAGTCTCGACACGGCTGATGCGTTCGAAGGCGTCGCCAATCACGGGAACCGTCTGGTCATCTTGCTGGACGCCGAGAAGGCGTTGCCAAGGCCCGAATTCTCCACCGTTGCGATTCAGGAGGGCGATGCGGATGTCTAAAACCGTCCTGGTCGTCGACGATGCCGCATTCATGAGGATGATGATTCGCGACATCCTCGTGAAGGAGGGCTACGTGATCCACGAGGCCGTCAACGGTCGCGACGCTGTGGAGAAGTACACCGAGGTGCATCCCGATCTCGTGACGATGGACATCACGATGCCGGAGATGAGCGGACTTGATGCGCTACGCATCATCCGCCAGAAGGATTCCTCGGCCAGGGTACTGATCGTGAGTGCAATGGGTCAGCAGAAGATGATCGTAGAAGCGCTGGAATCGGGGGCCATGGACTTTCTCGTGAAGCCGTTCCAGCCGACCAAGGTGCTGGAGACGGTCAAGAAGTGCCTGCAGTCGTCACCACGCACCTGATGCGCCGATGCGCTCAACGATCAAAGTCCTCATCGTCGATGACTCAGCGCTCATTCGCCAGATGCTCGCACGTGCGCTCAGTATGGACCCGCGACTTGAGGTAGTGGGTACCGCTCGCAACGGAATCGAGGCTATCGAGAAGGTCACGGCGTTGGCTCCCGATGTCATCACGCTCGATGTCGAGATGCCGGAGCTTTCGGGTATCGAAGCGCTGCCGCACCTGATCAGAGCGTCGCCTGCTCGAATCATAATGCTGAGCTCACTCGACGATCCCGATACGACGTATCAGGCCCTGGCGGCCGGAGCAGTGGACTTCCTGGTCAAGCCGAAGACTGGTGTGGCGACCTCGCTCAGCGATCTGTCCGAGGTGCTGGTGAAGAAGATCAAGACCGCGTACCGCGTGAGCCCCGAACGTCGATTCGATCCGCACAGGCTCTCGACAAACCGCCCCGTGTCACGGCCCCAGGTACCGGTCGACTCCCGGTTGCCGGTCGCGACCATGATCGGCAAGGTGGTAGCGATCGCGTCTTCAACGGGAGGCCCTCCTGCTCTGGAAGAAGTATTCTCCGGGCTTACCGCCTCACTACCGGCCGCGTACGTCGTGGTCCAGCACCTGCCGGCAGGATTCACCGAGTCGTTGGCGCGCCGCCTGTCCAGAGTGACGGACATTCGCGTCGAGGAGGGCAAGTCCGGTTTGCTTCTGAAGCCCGGGGTCGCCTATCTGGCACCCCATGGTTCGCATATGCGAATCGTTGGCGCTACGACGCCTCGCTTGCGACTTGAAGACGGTCCGCCGATCCACGGGGTGCGTCCGGCGGCGGACCCGCTGCTGACGAGTGTCGCCGAGACAGTCGGGGCGCGGTCCGTGGGCGTAGTGCTCACGGGCATGGGCTCCGATGGGGCCCGGGGACTCAAGTGCATACTCGACGGCGGCGGGGACACCATCGTGCAAGACGAAGAGAGCAGCACCGTGTGGGGTATGCCGAAGGCAGCCATCAGCGCGGGCGCCGCTGACCGGATCGTGCCGCTTCAGCAGGTCGCGATCGAGATTCGCCGGGCGCTCAGGGAGGGCGGTGTTTCATGAGCGACGACATGTCGGCATACAAGGAGGTCTTTCTCTCCGAAAGTGCCGAGTACATCCAGTCGATCACTGACGGTCTGCTCACACTGGAGTCAGACCCTCACGATCTGGAACCGGTAGAGACCGTATTTCGTGGTGCGCACAGCTTGAAGGGAATGGCTGCGGCGATGGGGTACGGTCGCACGGCCGAGCTCACGCACAAGATGGAGAGCCTGATGGACACCGTCAGGCAGCGGCTGCAGCCGATCGACTCGTCGTTGATCGATCTGATGTTGCGAGCTGTAGACGTCGTTCGCGATCTGATCGACGACGAATCTTCCGGTGGTCAGACGGTTGATGTCGGTGAGATCGTCTCGGCCATTCTCGCCCGAACGGAGCAGCGTTCCGCTTCGGCTCAGGATGACGTCGCAGTGGATGATCCGCAGGCACCCGAACTTGCCACGGCAGGCGTCACAGCAGGCGCGCTGTTCACGGTTGCGATCACGCTGACCGCCGAGTGTGTCCTGAAGGCGGTTCGGGCTTACATGGCCATCAAGCGCCTCGGTCACATGGGGACCGTAGTGGAGACGCATCCATCCGCACGGCAGATCGAAGACGAGGAGTTCGACCGCACGTTCGAGGTGCTCTTACGGACGCAGGAAGGCCCGGAGGCGATCCGGAAGGCCGTTTCAGCTATCAGCGAAGTCGACCATGTCGAGGTCGCCGTGGTCGATGAGAAGCCTGCAGAGTCCGATGTGAAAGTCGACGCCAGGGTTCAGGAGAGTCGGCGTTCGGTGCCGAAGATAGCCGAGACGCAGACGGTGCGTATCTCCATCGGCCATCTCGACAACATGGTCAACCTGGTGGGCGAACTCGTGATAATCCGGTCGAGATTGGACAGGATCGCGCGCGACGTGGGCTCCACAGAGTTGCGCGAGACGCTGAGTGTTCTCGAGCAGGTCAGCGGCGACCTACAGCACGAAGTGATGCAGACTCGTATGGTGCCCGTGGGCAACATATTCAATCGGTTCCCGCGAATGGTCCGTGATCTGGCGCGCGATCTGGATAAAGACGTCGCGTTTGAAATGGACGGGCTCGACATCGAGCTCGACCGCACGGTTCTTGACGAGATCGGTGACCCCATCGTTCACCTGCTTCGCAACTGTATCGACCACGGGATCGAGTCACCGGAGGCGCGCGTCGCCAATGGGAAGCCGGCCCGGGGCACGGTGCGTCTGATCGCGCAGCGCGAGCGTGAGCAGGTGCGAGTGATCGTGAGCGACGACGGTGCGGGTATGGACGTAGACCGGATCTGGGAGAAGGCGATCGAACGGGGTGCGGTCACGCCTGGCGAGCGGGATTCCTACTCGGACCAGGACATCCTGCTGCTCACCTGTGCTCCCGGTTTCTCGACCGCCAAGGAGGCCACCAAGGTCTCCGGACGCGGCGTAGGCATGGATGTCGTCAAAGGCAAGATCGAGTATCTCGGAGGCACCATCTCGATTCGCTCTCGTCCCGGTGCCGGTACCGAGATGATTCTGTCGTTGCCCCTCACCCTCGCGATCATCCAGGCCCTGCTGGTGGCCAGTTCCGGACAGGTCTTTGCCGTGCCACTGTCTGCTGTTTCTGAGGTTCTCTCCCCCGAGGAGATCGATCTCAAGACCGTCGACGGCAGCCCCGTTCTCGTACTGCGCGATGGATCCGTGGCTCCGCTGTATCTGCTGGACGAGATCATCGGTGCCGCGCCGCGCAGCAAGCGCATGCCTACGGCCAGCGAGCACATCGTTCTCATGGAGATGGGCGATGAACTCAACGCTCTGGCCGTCGGGGGACTCGTCGGTCGGCAGGAGGTTGTCATCAAGCCGTTGTCACCACTCTTCAAGGGGTTGCGCGGTCTTGGCGGTGCGACGGTTCTCGGAGATGGGCGGGTCGCTTTGATCCTCGACCCGCGAACACTGTTCGCCATGGGGGTGTGATCGCATGAATCCAGATCAGTTGTCGGCGCTGCAGATCGATGCGCTGCGGGAACTGGGGAGCATTGGCGCGGGACATGCGGCAACGGCTCTCTCACAGATGCTCGGCAAGGCGGTCGCCATCGACGTGCCGCGCATCGCGCTCATTCCGGTGACCGAGGTGCCGGTCCTGCTCGGTGGCCCCGAGCGGCTCGTGGGGGCCGTCCATAGCCGGCTTCTCGGTGATATCGAAGGAAGCATCGTGTTCATCGCGGCGAGAGAGGACCTGCTCGCTCTCGTGGACATGCTGCGCAGCCGCGAACCGGGTACCACCAAGTCCCTTCACGGTGATGAAGAGGCGCTGGCAGTCCACACCGCATCGATACTCATATCGGCCTATGTCGCGGCGATCGGCCGCATGGCGGATATCAGCTTGCTTCCATCGCCTGGCATGTTCGCGTTCGACATGCTCGGTGCGATCCTCGAGGTAGTGACCGCCGAGATCGGCATGAAGGTGGACACAGCGTTGCTCGTGCTTACCCGCTTCATCGAAGAGGACAAGTCCATCGATGCGGGATTGGTCTCCCTGCCCGACCCCGATAGTCTCGAAATCCTACTCGGCCGCCTCGGCATCATCTAGGAACCATGACAGCCTACGACGGACACGAATGGATCAGTCCCGCCGATGACGCGATGGTGTACGTCGCCACGGGCGAGTACGCTATCGCCTCGCATCCCAGGATCCTGATGACCCCGGCATTGGGCTCCTGCATCGGTGTCACGCTCTACGACCCGTTCCGGCACACGGGCGGCCTGGCCCACGTCATGCTGCCGAGCCCTGCGGATACGTCATCGAAAGGCTCACCCGACCGCTTCGCATCACATGCGGTCCCCCGGATGGCCGAGACGCTCAGCGAGGGCGGCGCACGTCCCCGACTGGTGGCCAAGCTGATCGGCGGAGCTTCGATGTTCAGGGGTGACAGCCATTTTGCGGGCATCGGTGATAGGAACGCCGAGGAGGTACGACGGCAGCTCGCCCTGTTGAGGATCCCGATTCTGGCCGAAGATACGGGTGGGAACCATGCTCGCACTGTCGAGCTTCACCTGGACACGGGCCTGGTGGTTGTGCGTAGCTATCTGTATGGGATGAAAGAACTATAACGGCACCTGAGGAAGGGCGCACGATGGAGGAAGTCGCGGCGTCGGTCGCCGGTTCGGCGACACGCTCGGGACAAGTGCATATCGCGATTGCCGGCGGCGGCCTGCGGGCCACCTCGGTACTGAGGCTGCTCTCGGATGTGGAGAACCTTGTCATCGTGGCGGTCTACGACCCGAACCGTTCTGCTCCGGCAGTCCGCCTCGCTGACGACCTGGGCGTCTTCACGACGACCGAGATATCCGAACTTGCCCAGCTCGCGAGCCTGGATCTCATCCTCGACATGTCTGAGGACCTGGCAGTGCGATCTGCTCTCGAGTCGCTGCGACCCGGCACAGTGGAGATCGTATCGGCGGTTGGCGCCGAGCTCGTATGGGATCTGCTCATCGCAAAGAAGCGGAGTGAGGAGCAGGAGAAGATCTTCGTCGAACTCCAGGTCGCCTACGACAAGATCCGCAGCCATGAGCGCCGACTCCAGGCAAGCAAAGAGGCTCTGGAAGGCGCCAACGAGGAGCTGGAGAGCCGTCTGGCTGAGATCTTCTTCACCCACGAGTTCTTCAAAGCCCTGACGAGCTACTCGTCGGTTGAAGATGTCGCGAGTCTCATCGTGGACGGGGCGAACGGTATCCTCGGTGCAGAGATATCGTGCGTCTACCTGTTCAATCAAGAGGACTGGACGCTTCATCTTCGCGCGAGCCAGGGGAGGCCTGAGGACGCCTTCCGCGACATCGTGTCTGTGTCCGAGTCGATCCTGGGCACTGCGTTCCGTGACGGTCCCATGTATCAGAGTGACGTTCCTCTGGGGGCCGAGGCTGCGCGTTGGTCCAACCAACCCGAGGACATCCGCTCGCAGGCAGCCATTCCGCTTCGGGCAGGCGAGTCGATCATCGGTGTGCTGGTGCTCGCATCCTCGACGTATCGCGAGCTGACGCAGCCCGAGCACGAACGCTTGCAGATAATCGGCAACCAGTCTTCGCTGGCACTCCAGAACGCCCTGCTCCACGAGGAACTCGAGCGGCTCTCCGTCACCGACCGTCTCACCGAGCTGTACAACCACGGGTATATGCAGCAGCGCCTGGACCAGGAACTGGAACGCGCCCAGCGCTTCGGACACAAGCTGTCGCTTATCATGCTCGATATCGATGACTTCAAGCAGTTCAATGACACGTATGGCCACCCGCGCGGCGACCGTGTGCTCCAGACGGTGAGTTCGATCATTCGCCAGAACCTGCGCGAGATCGACGTGGCTGCGCGTTACGGCGGGGAGGAGTTCGTGGTCGTGCTGCCGGAAACCGATATCCCAGGCGCGCTTTCTGTGGCTGAGCGTATTCGCAAGAGTATGTCCCAGTATCCATTCGTGACCGGCGAACGTGAGGAGACTGCCACGCAGACGGTGTCTCTCGGTGTCGCCACGTTTCCCACGCACGCGTTGACAGCCGCGCGTTTGATCGAGACGGCCGACAAGGCGATGTATGAGGCCAAGCGTTATGGAAAGAACCAGGTGACAGTCGCGTCCTGACAGTTGTAACATCTAGTTACTATCTCACTGCCGCCGTGGCGGGACGGAGGGCGTCGTGAGTCTTGCAAGGGCGTTGTCCCGGCTTCCCGAGGACAGCGGAACGGAGATGATCGTTCGCGACGTGCTCATGCTGTTTTCGAAGCACCAGCGTGAGTGGCTTACCGTCGACGACGTTCGTCACCGTACCGGATACGCCGAGGTGACGATCGAGCGGATCCTCAGCACCTTCAAGGACTCCTACGTGCTCAATTCTCGTGTTGGGGAACCCACCGAGTATGCGTTCACGGGTGACATCGCGCTTGTTGTGGAGATAGACTCTTTCGTCAGGCGCATCAGGGCGCACCGGGATCACGTGCAGAACAACGTCGCGAAGTTCCGGGAGCGCTACAGCTCCTACTGATTGCGTCTGCTTCACTCGCGATGCCCGCACACAGACGGAGGGTCCTGCCTGTGATTCAACCCATCAAACGGGGCGCTCGAGGCTCTGCGGTCGAAGATGTACAGAAGCGCTTGCTGATGTTGGGATACGAACTCGGTCCCACCGGGGTGGATGGCGTGTTCCTTGGCGCCACGTGGGAAGCAGTGCGCGGCTTCCAAAGCGAACACGGTCTTTCCGAGGACGGCGCGGTTGGCCCGGAGACGTGGGCGGCGCTGGTGGATGCCACCTTCAGGCTTGGCGATCGGCTGCTGTATCTGCGGTTCCCGTACTTCCATGGACAGGATGTGCGGGTATTGCAGGGTGCCCTCAACGCGCTCGGGTTCTCGTGCGGCCAGCCCGACGGCATCTTCGGCGCTTTCACTGAGCGAGCAGTGCGAGAGTTCCAGTCCAATGTCGCTCAGGCCGGCGATGGTATTGTCGGCGGAGAGACCGTTCGTGCGGTCAACCGGCTTCATCATGTGTGGCATGACAAGGACCCGTCGGCGCCTGTCGCCCTGAAGGTTGCTGCTGCGCGGGCAGCTGATGTCCTCGCACGGATACCTGTCGCCTTGTGCGGCACGGACGATGCGGGCCGCATGATCGCGGAGCGGATCGCGAACCTTGCACTGGCAACTGAGCCCACCGCACGCGTCGCGGTTTGCGATGCAGAGGACTCGGGTTCCAGTGTCGCGCTCCACCTCGGCACGGGCGTTGCTCCTGAGTCGCCGGGCCCGCTGCCGCGGCTGGTTGTAGAATCGGTGGAAGACAACACGCTCGAGCCGAGACTCCTCACTGCTTTGAGTGCGGTTCCCGGTTGTCGGGAAGTGATCGTAGAGGTCGATCCGGGTCTTCTCGGCGACGACGCTGCAGAGCAACGGGTTGCCGTCAGAATGCTCGATGCGCTGTGTGCCGCGCTGCCTCAGCAGGAGGACGTGTGGTAAGATTTCGTGGCTTGGTCCCCGATCTGAACATGAGGGAGGTACCACGATCAAGAGCTCATCCCATAGGCTCCTCGCGCTTCTCATGAGCGTGGTGCTCCTGGTTGCACTTCCCGGAATCGCGCTGGCGACTCCTACGACTGACAAGAAAGCCGAGGCAGCGAAGGTCAAGGCTCAGGTCGAGGAACTCGACGCCAAAGTCGAAGTCGCAAGTGATGACTACAATGAGGCGAACGCCGCATATCAGGCGGTCACCAAGAAGGTCAAGGAGGCCGAGGACAAGCTTGCTGCGCTCACCGCTCGGCAGGCAGAACTCCAGGCCCACCTGGACACTCGCGTTGAAGGTATGTACCGCACAGGTCCGCTCGGCGCACTGGAGCTCCTCTTTGGCGCGACCACGTTCGAGGAGTTCGCTTCAACGTGGGATCTGCTCAAGCAGATGAACGAGAACGACGCTGAGGCTGTCGCGGAGTTGAAGCGGACACGCGCCGAGATCTCGGCCACCCAGGCCGAACTCGAAACCCAGCAGGCTGAGGCCAAGAAGCAGCGCGACATAATGGCCGACCGCAAGTCGACCATCGAGAAGCAGTTCGCTGAGCGCAAGCGCGTGCTCGCGGGTCTGGAATCCGAGGTCAGGGCCTTGCAGGCGGCCGAAGAAGCGGCGCGCGTTCGCGTCAATCCCAGGGTGGACTACGGTAGCCCCACGAACGCTCCGCGCTCTGAGGTCGTCGCCATAGCGAAGTCCAAGCTCGGGGCTCCGTATGCGTGGGGAGCTGCCGGGCCGAACACTTTCGACTGCAGCGGTTTCACCATGTGGGTATACGCGCGAGTCGGCGTCAGCTTGCCTCATAGCTCGCGTTCCCAGATCAACTCCGGTCAGCGGGTGTCTCGCGCCAACCTTGCGCCCGGCGATCTCGTCTTCTTCGGAACCAGCGTGATCCACCACGTTGGCATCTATGTGGGCGGCGGTTTGTACATCCACGCGCCGCATACCGGTGACGTGGTCAAGCTGTCGAGCGTGAACCGCAGCGATTACGCCGGCGCCTGTCGCCCCTAGACATCCGCGCAGCGCGGATTCATTCTTTAGCCGGGGGAACGGAACAACACAGTTCGGGGGGAGCATGGGTACCAGCCGCCTCTGGTTACCGCTGCGCTCAAGAGACTATCGCATGCTCTGGCTCGGCCAGATGGTCTCTGTCGTCGGTGACAAGGTCAACCAGATCGCTATGGGCATTCTGGTCTACAAAGCCACGGGTTCGATGCTGCAGATGGGCATCATGCTCGCCATATCCACGCTGCCCGCTGCGATCTTCGGCCTTCCCGCAGGCGCCTTCGTGGATCGGTGGGATCGTCGGAAGACGATGATCGCGGCGGATCTTCTTCGCGCTCTGCTCGTCCTCGCCATTCCGGCGATCGCCACCGTCGGTGTTCCCGCTGTCTATGCCGTCGCATTCCTCGTATCGACCATCTCCCTGTTCTTCGAGCCTGCGAAGCTCTCGATGATTCCCGAGCTCGTAGCCCAAGAAGACCTCATGGCCGCCAACTCCCTCGACAACGCCACCATGTCTGTCTCGGAGCTCTTCGGTCTGGCATTCGCCGGTACGCTGGTGGCCACACTCGGATATCGGGTCGCATTCTTCCTCGATGCTGGCACCTACCTGATCTCCGCGGTATTCATCGTCCTGGTCTCCTACCGTGGAGCCAGAGAGCCACTGCGGATGGCCAAGGTGCGCCTGTTCGATGATGTCATGCGCGGTGTCCGACACATCAACGACGTCCCGCTCTTGCGAGATCTGATGGGCGTCTACACGATCGCGGCGATGGGCGTCGCCGCCTCGGTCACTGCTGTCTACCTGCTCGCCCTGGAGCGCTTCAATGCGGGCGCACCCGGACTCGCTATCCTCGACGCTGCGATAACGATCGGACTGCTGCTCGGGAGCTTCAGCGTGGGAAGGACCGTCTCCGAAGGCTCAGGGCGCAAGTTCTTGCTCGGCCTGTGCGCGTTCGGGGTACTGTTCATCGCGGTTGCCCTGGCCCCCAGCATGCTGGTGGCTGCGCCGCTGCTGCTGGCCGGCGGGATCGCGAACATGTGGTTCCAGGTGCCGCTTGCTACCATGATCCAGCAGTCCGCACGCGGGGAGCTTCGCGGTCGCGTGTTCGCGGCCAAAGCGACGCTGTCCCGTCTGTTCACGGTGGTCGGATTCGTGGGTGCAGGCGTTCTGGCCGAGCGGATCGGTCTTGGCGCGACGATCGTCGCGATCGGAGGGATCGTTCTGCTTGCCGGAGCTGTCGGTTTCACCCGCTATTCGCTTCGCACGGCGTGAGCCATCGCTACACCTCAGGGGTGCGCGTAGGGTATGCTGTTGAGTGCCCGAAGCCCGCGAATAGTCGGAGTGGTGACGCGAATGGCTGAGATCGATGGCCTGCTGAAACTCATGAGCGACCGGGGGAGCTCCGATCTGCACCTCAAGGTCGGGAGTCCGCCTGCTGTTCGGCTCAACGGGAAGCTCGTCGTATTGCGTGAGCTCCCGAGTCTCTCTCCGGAGGCGACCCAGAAGCTTGCGCTCGGAATGATGGACGATCGGCAGCAGGGCACCTTTCTCAATCATCGCGAGATCGACTTCGCCTACTCGGTTTCGGGAGTCGGGAGATTCCGCGTCAACGTGTTCCACCAGCGTGGCAGCGTGGGTATGACACTGCGCCGCGTCTCCACGACCCGCTCGTCGATCGAGGACCTTGGGCTTCCGCCTGTCGTTCGCCGACTGGCCGACGAACCTCGTGGGCTCGTGCTCGTCACCGGTACTGCCGGGTCGGGCAAGACGACTACGCTCGCAGCGATGATCGATCACATCAACCACACGCGTGAAGGTCATATCGTCACCATCGAGGACCCGATCGAGGTTCTGCACCAGGACGACAAGTGCATCATCAATCAGCGCGAGATCGGCATCGACACCGAGAGCTACGCCGATGCCCTGCGGCACGTCGTGCGGCAGGATCCCGACGTGGTCCTGATCGGTGAGATGCGCGACCATGAGACCGTCTCAGCCGCTCTGACTGCCGCCGAGATCGGCAATCTCGTCTTCTCGACGCTGCACACGATCGACGCGACGGAGACCATAAACCGCATCATCGACTTCTTCCCGCCTTATCAGCAGAAGCAGATTCGTCTGATGCTCGCCTCGACGCTCAAAGGCATCGTTTCGCTTCGACTCATCCCGTCTATCAACGGCGGCCTTGTGCCCGCTGTCGAGGTTCTTGTAATGACCGGTACCGTGCGGGAGTACATCATCGACTCCGAGAAGACGTACATGATCCGGGACGCCATGGAAGACGGCGAGTACTACGGGATGCAGACCTTCGACAAGAGCCTGCTCGCACTGTATCAACAGGGGCGGATCACGCTTGACGACGCCACGTCGATGGCTGCGAACGCACATGACTTCAAGATCAAGATACGTCAGCTCGGCGTCTCGCCTGAGCAGGCGGCGCAGACTGGCATCTACTGATTGCGCGCTTCGCAGTCGGCGGGGGCTACGACCACTTCTTGAGGAGTGAGTTGACCTCTTCGGGCATCTGCCCCAAGCCGCCCATGAACTGCTTCAGGTACGAGTTCTCCATGAGCAGCTTCATGGTCACCAGGAAGTAGTCACGTTTCGAAGGCGACATCGAGGCGATGCGCTTCAACTTGCCCATGTAGAAGCGTCGGTAGCAGTCGATGACCATCCTCATGAGCTCTTCGGTCTCCATCGACTTCGGCTTCACGACGGGCGCTACGAGGTTGTAGTCCTCGTAGTCTCGCGACACTATGTAGGGCTCGAGGTCCGGGTAGATGTCCGCATATGGCCACGGCGCGATCGTCAAGAAGAACGCGAGATCCGGGTCGTAGTGCTGGGCGAGAGCGAAGGTTGCCTCGATAGCTTCCGGCGTGTCGTCAGGGAGTCCGAGCACCAGACTCGTCTCCGTGATGATGTCGTACGAGTTGAGCAGGTCGATGGCCTTCTTGCCCATCTGCACCTCGGTGTTCTTCTTGAACATGTCCAGCGTCGCTTGGTCTGTCCTCTCCACGCCGACGTAGATGTGGCGGATACCCGCCGCAACGTACTTCGGCAGGATGTCTTCATCACGCAAGATGTCATCCACGCGCGTCTCCATCAGAAGATGAAGGCCAAGGTCCCGCTCGATCAGGAGGTCTAATAGCCGTTCCCACCGATCGCGGTCGAGCGTGGGGGTCTCGTCGGAGAACATCATGACACCGACGCCGTAACGCTCCTTGAGCATCTGCAACTCATCTACGACGTCTTCAGGTGAGCGTCCGCGCCACGACCTACACCAGAACGCCTGCTGGCTGCAGAAGGTGCAGGACTGGTCGCAGCCGCGCGACGTCGAGACGATTGCAAGGTTTGTCTCGGGCAGGGGGAAGAAGCGGTAGAGACTCCAGTCGACCAGGTCCCATGCCATTGGCAGATCGTCCAGGTCGGCGAGGAACGGGCGCACGGGCGTTGCGACCACCTGTCCGTCGCGTCTGAAGGCGATCCCTGCCACACGTGCCGGATCCTCGCCGCGGTCGAGACAGTGCATGAGCTCGGGCGTCGTGACCTCGCCCTCTCCGCGCAGGACGAAGTCCACGACATCGCCGTGGACAGTGAGCACTTCCTCGTACATGAAGTGAGCGTGTACACCGCCGATGCCTGTGATGACGCCGGGCAAGCGATCCTTCGCGATGCCCAGGAGCTCCATCGCCTTCGGGAACGAGGACGTGTATGAGGTCGTCAGAACGACATCAGGAGCCAGCCGCACGAGTTCGTCACCGATTTGCTCGGCATCGTGGTACATGGCCATCGCGTCGTAGATGATCGGCTCGAAGCCCGCTTCCCCGAGGGCGCCGGCGATGTAGACGAACGCGACGTTCGGCCACGTGCCGGCCGTTTCGACGACTCCGCTATGGTAGTGCGGCGTGATGAGCACGATGCGACGTATCATAGTCTGGACCTAGGTCCTTCCGTGAGCGGGGTCTCGGTAGTGCACGAGGACGATCGAAGTGTGGGGCGAACCGCTAAGATTCTATCATAGACACCGTATCTGTCGGACGTGGATTGGCGTTGCAGTGAATGACCGGAAGCACATGGGAAATCGTGTTGGCCGATAGGCACATTGACAGGCTGGTGGCGAGATCCATCGCCGGCGACCCCCGCGCCTTCGGCAGACTCTACGACGAGTACGCCGATCGCGTCTTCGCGTTCGTGCGAGGACGGGTCGGTTCGACCGAGGACGCCGAAGACCTCACCGCATCTGTCTTCCTGAAGGCTTGGGAAGCGATAGGCGGATATGACGACAGGGGTCTTCCGTTCGGAGCTTGGCTGTTCCGGATCGCCCGCAACGCAGTGATCGACTCGTACCGACGTTCGGCGCGTGCTCCTCAGCTCTCGTCGGCGGATGAAGCGGTTGAGATGCCGGACGAGAATGCGGTCGTGGAGGACGAGGTATTCGTCCGGCTCGATCTGGAGAAGATCCGCGAGGCGATGGAGTCGCTGACCGAGGAACAACGATCGGTACTGATGCTCCGATTCATCTGGAGCCTTGATCTACAGGAGAGCGCTCAGGCGCTCGGCAAGACCGAAGGAGCAGTCAAGGCGCTGCAGCACAGGGCCGTGCGTTCGCTCGCAAGGCTGCTAGCCGAGGAGAACGACCATGGATAGGTTCGACACGCAGGATCATCAGATAGACATCATCGCGCATGCGATCTCGCAGAGCGCGGAGTCGTTTCCTGCTGACCGGCGCGCCGCGGTTCGCAGGCGCGTGATCGCGCATGTGATGCGCGATGTGGCGTTGGTGCGCGGACGAGTCGTGTTCCAGCGCGCAATGGCTACCATCACCGTTGCAGCCACGCTGCTCGGCGGGGTGTCCTATGCGGCCGCTGTCTCGCTGCCGGGAAATCCCCTGTACGAAGTCAAGCGTGTTGCCGAGGACGTGACACTACAGGTTCTGCCAGACGGCGCGCTACAACAGGCCTTCCTCTTCACGATCGCCACTCGGCGCGCTGACGAACTCTCGCGGATGACCGACCATGGCGCAGACGAGGCGCTCATGTCTCGCACCCTCGAGCAGTTCCAGGCGACCACATCGGCTGCGTACCGCGCAGGAACGACCGTCGGAGAGACGGACTCCGGAGCTGAGACGCGGTTGCGTGAGCGCGTGAACGCCGCTTCGCAACCTGCGAAGACTCAGCTGCAAGAGGCGCTCGAAGCCGCAAACTCCCCAGTACCTGCACAGCCTCCTGTGAATGCTGATCCACAGGAGCCCACAGGCGGTGTCGGCAACAGCACGGGCGGTTCCGGCTCAGGAACCCCATCGGGCGATGCCACTGGTCCTGCTGGTTCGGGGCGACCCTGAGGGCAGCCGTATCCTCTCGGACTCCAGACCGTTTCTCTAGGCGACCGATGTTCTAGTCACAGAAACGGGGGTGCTCCACATGAGGAAGATGATCGCGCTATTGGCGATCGCGGCTATGGTTGCTGTGCTCTTGGTGCCGGTATCGGCACTTGCAGTCGGCAGCAGCGAACCATCTCGGACCCAGACTTCTTACACTGGCGGGGAAGAGACGCCGCCGGGTAATGGCGACTTGGACTGCTTGCGGACACGCGATCGCCTGTATCAGGAGAACTGCACGGGAGACTGCGATGGTGAACAACTTCACACCCGCACGCAGACCCAGACACGGAGTCAGGTTCAGAGCCACACCGCGACAGAGGTTGAGGCTCAGCTTGGCTCGCTCGACTCCGGCGCACAGGTGAAGGCCCAGGTTCAAGCCGGGGCAATGGGAGAGTCTCCTGGAAAGCCCGACGAGATGCCGGTTGCCTCGACCGTCCGAGCGGAGACGCAGGCGGGTGAAGGGTTCTTTGGCGGAGTGTTCGCGGGGCTTCAGCGTTTTGCACTGAGACTGATGGCCTGGTTTGGCATCGGCTAGATCGTACGAACGCAGTTGATATTCGACTTCTGAGGGTGGTACCGCGGTGGCGGTACCACCCTCAATTTCTGTTGCGGGATACGCCCATCCGGGTGAGCACCAGTAGTAGACCTACCGCGGTGATGGCGCCGGCGGTATCGACGAGCCAGTCGACCGGATCCGCGCACCGACCGGGCACGAAGAGTTGGTGGATCTCATCACTCACACCGTATGCGGAGGCCAGCGCAACTGCCCACAGTGCGCGGTTGCGGGTCGGTCCTCCCAGCGCGATCAGTATGAGGGCGCCCAGGACTGCATAGAGCGCGAAGTGCCCGGGCGTGCTGTACTTCCCGGGAGGAAGATCTGACCCGGGGATACTGGACAGCACGAATATGAAGGTCGCCCATGCCACGACACCGACCCGAGCCAGTGCTCTGCGCCAATTCCTTCCCAAGTCGCTCCGATCCTCGATGCTCTTTGACTCGGGTGAGTCTACCAGACCCACGTGGTTGACTGGTCGTCTGAGGAGTGAGAACGTACCGACCATCGTCTCTGGAGGTGGAATGAACCGGCGCGGCTCGCTCGTCATCGTCGTACTCTCGGCTGCCTGCTTCGGTACGCTGGCCATCTTCACGAACCTCGCTTATGCAGAGGGAGCTCGCCCGCTGCCGCTTCTGACGTGGCGGTTCGCCATCGTGACCACACTCATGGCCGTCTATCAGCTCTCCCGAGATCCGGCGAAACTCATTGAGGGTGCACGAGACATCAAGGCCTACGCCTTGATGTCGGTGACCGGCTATGGCGCGGCATCGATCTGCTACTTCTACGCACTGAAGTTCGCCTCGGCCTCGGTCGTCGCAGTGCTCCTGTACACGTATCCTGCGATGGTCGCCGTGTTGAGCTGGTTCATGTATCGGGAGCCGCTTTCCCGTAACCGCGTTCTGGCGATCGCACTGACGTTCACGGGATGTGCCTTGGTCGTGGGGCTGTTGACGTCGCATGTGGCGGTGACGCTTCCGGGCGTCTTGTTGGGATTGGGTGCTGCGCTCGGCTACTCCGTGTTCAACATGCTTTCGCACACACTCGTCGGCAGGCGACCGCGAATCGTTGTGATGACCTACACGTTCGGCCTGTCTGCCGTGGCTCTTGCGGGTGTGACACTCGTAGCAGGGGAGAGTCTCTCGATAGCCGGTTGGAGCGGACGACTCTGGCTGCTTCTCGGCCTGATCGTACTCATTCCAACGTTCGCCGCTGTCGTGCTCTACCTGCGTGGCATCCGTGCGCTCGGCCCCTCGCAGGCCGCGATCGTCTCGACGATGGAGCCGATCTTCACGATCGCGCTGGCCGCGCTCCTCCTCGGCGAACGGCTCACATTGCTGCAGTTCGCCGGTGTCGCGCTTGTCATTCTGGGTGTGGTCGCAGCCGAGTGGCGCACGACGACGCCGATCGCGACGGATGAGTTCGCCCCCGTCTAGAGCGTCGCGCCCACCGAGATGATCAGGGTCAGAACGGCTCGGACTCCCCACGCCAGCCCCACGATGATCGCCTGCGCGCCGAAGGCTTGTGCCACCAGCGAGAGCGAGCGTCGACGGTCAATGCCAACGCCGACCAGCGCCGCTTCGGTGTAGATGGCCGAGACAATGAATGCGGCCAGCCTCAGGCCTGCCGTGACACCTATCAGGTAGGGGAACAGTCCGGCTGCCCACGCGGTGAGAACGGCGGAGCGGGTATCGCGACCACCTCGTGCAAAGAATACGAGCATGCCAAGGCGTGCGAGCGCCCAGACGGCGGACGTGACCGCCTGTGTGCCTGCAACCGCCGGATCGCCGCCTGTGGAGACCGCCAGAGCGAACAGACCGAGCATTCCGGCGATGAATGCACGTACGCCGAAGGCTGCGACGCGCGCTGACGCCCCCTCGACGCTGGCCAGGCTACGCTCGGGCGCACGGAGGAACAAGGACAGGACACCAGGTCGAGGCGAATAGCGGAGCGCGCGGGCAGCCCGTACCGGCAGGGACAGTGCTTGGGCGAGCAACAAACGCCAGCTCAGAAACCATGCGGCCAGCGCGGATCCCACCCTGGAGGAGGAGATGGAAGAGCGATCATGTGATGGCATCCTGCGTGCTACCATGTGCCTTGTCGAACTCCCATCGTCGGACCATCCGTCCTGCGAACAGCATACTGGACAGACGCGCAGCGCGCTGCAGGGGCACTCGAGGAATCACGCGGCCCAGGAAGGCAGTCTCTGTGTTATCGAGTCGGCTCACGCTCATACTCAGGATTATCGCCGGCGTGCTTGCGGGCCTGCTCGTCGTTTTCGTGGCCGCAGGAACGTATCTGTACAAGTTGTCCGAGACTCTGCCCGAGATAAGTGTGAGTGCGGATGCCATCAAGACTCCGCGGACGTCGGTCGTCTATGCCTCGGATGGCACTGAGCTCGCCACCTGGCACGGGGAGCAGGATCGCACGATCGTACCCTACGAAGATATCCCGCGGTCTTTGATCGATGCGGTCGTGGCGATCGAAGACGAGCGCTTCTATGCACACAATGGCGTCGACCTTGAAGCAGTTGCCCGCGCCCTCAGGGTGAACGCCGAGGCCGGAACGTATGCGCAGGGTGGCAGCACGATCACCCAGCAGGTGGTCAAACTGCTGTTCACGGACGGGAAGCGCACACTGACTCGCAAGATTCGCGAGGCGTTGCTGGCGTTTCAGCTTGAGGCGAAAACGGACAAGCGAGACGTGCTGGAGATCTACCTGAACCTCGTCTACTTCGGCGATGGCGCGTACGGCGTTGAGAGTGCGGCGCAGCACTACTTCGACAGACCGGCGTCTGCGCTGACACTCTCGGAGTCGGCTACACTGGCGGCGATCATCCGGTCCCCGGGGCGCTACTCGCCCATCGAGAATCCTGACGCGGTACGCGAGCGTCGGAACCTCGTGCTCACCAAGATGCGTGAACTTGGATTCATCACCGCCGAAAGTGAGCGTCTTGCTCGCGCCGAGGATCTTGCCATAGCTCCACCGAGTGATGTCCCGGAGTTCGCGCCGTACTTCGTCGAGTACGTCAAGCAGACTCTTATCGATGAACTCGGCTCCGAAGCTGTCTTCCAGGGCGGGCTGCGTGTCTACACCACACTCAACCCGTCGATGCAGCGTGCCGCTGAGGCTGCTGCCGCCACACTCGGCAATGAGGGTGATCCGTCCGTGGCGCTCGTGTGTATCGACCATCGCACCGGAGACATCCTGGCCATGGTGGGTGGTCGCGATTTTGCGACGGACCAGTTCAACCTCGCAACGCAGGGCAGGCGACAGCCCGGATCGGCGTTCAAGCCGTTCGTTCTGGTCGCCGCACTTGAGAACGGGATCAAGCCGACTGACGTATTCTCAGCGGCACCGTACAGCGTGGCAGTCAAGGACGGCACGTGGAACGTGCAGAATTACGAGAACACCATAACGAGCGGATCGCTCAGCCTGTCGGCGGCAACCAACTGGTCGGTCAACGCCGTCTTCGCTCGACTGATCATGCAGATTGGACCGGACAAGGTCGTTGAGACCGCGAAGGCAATGGGTATCACGAGTCCTTTGGAACCCAATCCGGCGATCGCACTTGGTGGCTTAACGACCGGAGTGTCGCCCATGGAGATGGCCTCTGCGTACGGCACGATAGCGAACTCGGGTGTGCACGTTGTACCGTCTGCAGTCATCGAAGTGACCGATGACGTCGGCGCGACCGTCTTGGATCCGGAGCGAACATCGCAGCAGGCGATTCCGGAAGTAGTCGCACAAACCGCCTCTCTTATGTTGCATGACGTTGTCCAGACGGGAACCGGTCAGGCTGCGAAGCTGGCGACCTGGACAGCAGGAAAGACCGGTACCACACAGGAGTATCGAGATGCGTGGTTCGTGGGGTACTCCGGAGATCTTGTCGCCGCAGTATGGGTAGGTCATCCCGAGGGCCAGGTGCCGATGACGAACGTGAGAGGCATCAGGGTGACCGGTGGGAGTTTCCCGGCGGCGATATGGAAGCTGTTCATGGAACCTGCGCTTGTTGCTGCGCGACCGGTGAGGCCTGCGCCCAGTGTCGAGAGCACGCCGAGCGGCGACACCGTCACAGTGCGAGTGTGTGCGGACACACTGCTGCTTGCGAACCCTCGCTGTCCGAATGTGGTGGAGATGGATCTCGATCCGGCCAGCGCCCCCGTGATGACCTGCGGGGTGCACTAGAGTGGCCAAGGACTACTATCAGATCCTCCAGGTCACGCGAACCGCGGACCCGCGCGTCATCGACAAGGCATATCGAGCGCTCTCTCTCAGGTATCATCCGGACACATCCGGAGAGTCGGAGGAGGCTGCGACCGGGCGGATGAGGCGCCTTAACGAGGCGTACGCAGTACTGCGCAACCCGGTCGAACGTGCACGCTACGATGCTACGCTTGCGCGGGAATCCGACCGGCGCAGTGGATGGGACGTGTTCTGGGACGAGGGGCTTATCGGCCTGTACCTCAGTCGTCCTCGGAGCCGCTAGGCAGAAGAAAAGAGCCGGAGCGCTAACGCCCCGGCTCTTCATACTCAAGTACGGAAATCCTAGCTGGGCAGCAGCAGTCTCGACTGGACCGCCCTGAGTATCGAGGGGTACGAGACCGCGCCATCGTAGATGGGCTCCCCATCGATGAATGTCACCGGGTAGACGAGTCCGTCATCCTGGATCCTGCGCACCTCACCGGGGTGCTGTGCCAAGACCTCTGGTCGACTGGTGTCGTGATAGAGAATGCGCGCAGAGTCGCCGAAGCGAGTCTCCATCTCCGTGCGCACGATCGACGTGATCTCCTCCGGAGACCATGTCGGACCTCATCCGCCGCCCCAGCACGCCGTCTCGGCAGGGAAATCGAACACTTCAACGATCACTATCTGCTTCTCCATCATGCCCCTCCTCAGCCCAGCAGCACGGCGCCGCCGGCACATACTCTTGCGCATATCCCACAGCCGGTGCAAAGGTCCTGATCCACCGTATAGCCGTTCGCTCCGGGGTACCTTCCCCCGGGGATCGGTGTGATCGCATTCCGCGGGCAGACTCGCCGCGATGGGCATCCCGGGGAGCGGTCACAACTGGAGTTGTCGATGCTTACTGTACGCACATGATCACCTTTCGGTCTCGTTCGCGGCAAAGGTGCTTTCGCCGACAATTATACCCGTGGGGGTATGCAATGCAAGCCCAGTGCCAAGAGGCCGCACAATGCGGATCCGGGTCGCTGCTGATACTATAGGGCCGCACAGGGATCGTGGAGCATGTCACGCTTCAGTCGCACAAGGAGGACCACGGTGGGTAAGAAGCGCCAACTGGGCTCTACTGGCAAGAGACTGCTCTACTACCTGCTTGCGGCGGGTGTTGCCATCGGTGTCATCTTTCCACTCTTCGCCCGCATCTTCGTTGAGCCGAAGAGCACACTGGCATGGTGGGTGTTCTTCGTAGCATGCATCGGTGCAGGCGTCACGCTTGCCATGCTCGCGCACCTCGTGTCCTTCCGTGTTTCGGAGAACGTTCTTCTCGCGGTGCTGCAGCGCACCGCTGGCGCGCTCGGCATGTCCATCCAAGATGTCAAAGGGATCGATGCGCTATCGGCTGAGATCGAGCGCGTCTTTGCGAACGTGACCTCATTGCTCGAGCAGATCCGATCGGCCAACACGAACATCCGCGCCCTCACGGCGCAGGTCCTTGCGGCCACTGAGCAGCAGGCGTCTGGTGCCGCCGAGCAGGCGGCAGCTGTTACGGAGACTTCGGCAACGGTTGAGGAACTCGCGCAGACGTCGAGCCAGATCGCTGACAACTCTGCCGCCGTGGTCCGGATCGCCGAACGAACGCTTGCGAGCGCGGAAGAGGGGATGCAGGATGTCGCCGAAACGTCTGCGGGCATCGAGGAGATCCGTCTGACGACACAGCAATCGTCGGACCGCATTCTCGCGCTTGGCGAGCGGAGCCAGGAAATCGGTCGCGTACTATCTATCATCGATGAGATCGCAGAACAGACGAAGATCCTTGCGTTGAACGCGGCAATCGAGGCAGCACGCGCAGGGGAGGCGGGGAAGGGCTTTTCGGTAGTCGCCGAGGAGATCCGTAAACTGGCCGACTCGGTCACCGAGTCGACTCAGGAGATCAACCGTGTCGTGCGTGAGATCCAGGCGTCGACGTCGGCGCTCATCATGTCGACGGAGAAGGCCGCCAAGAAGGTGACAGAGGGCAAGGACCGGGCTCGTTCAACTGCGGACTCGCTGGATCGCATCGTGTCGCAGGTCGAAGAGACCACGGATGCGGCGAAGCAGATATCCATTGCCACGCAGCAGCAGCGGACTGCTTCGGACCAGGTCGTGATCTCCATGAGAGAGGTCGCGGTCGTCTCGCAGCAGGCTGCGCAGACTTCGCGTCAGATATCCACGGCGATCCTCGAGCTCAATACGCTCATCGACGCTCTGGTAGTGCGCTGATGTCGGGCACGGTCATCGAGAGGCTTGTCGGTGCGGGGATGTCGATGCCGCCTGCTCCGAACGCGCTTGGCGCGTATCTGCCTGCAGTTCGTACCGGCTCTCTCGTGTTCACCGCCGGACAGCTGCCTCTGATCAGCGGCGCACTTATGACCACCGGAGCGGTCGGCGACGATGTCGACCCCGAGACTGCGATGGCGTGTGCTGAGCAGTGTGCGCTGAACGCGCTGGCCGCCGCAGCCTCGGTCTGCGACCTTGATGACGTCGTGCGAGTCGTCAAACTGACAGGGTTTGTCGCTTCGGCCCCCGGGTTCACGGCTCAGCCGGGGGTTGTTGATGGCGCGAGTCGGGTGATGGCGGCAGCGTTCGGGGAGGCGGGTCGACACGCTCGCGAAGCTGTGGGCGTTGCCGCGTTGCCACTCGGCGCACCCGTTGAGGTCTCGGTGGTTCTGGAGGTTCGGGACTAGGCGCTGATGCCCCAGAGGGCACCGGCTAGCACAAGTGCGGAAAATACATTCAACATGCCGAGCATTACCCCTGCTTGTATTGTCTGGTCACAAGCGTTCCGATATCGTGGACTAGATGACGACCAGCTCGTCATCGCAACTCCGGACACACCGGTACGCTAGCAAGGGGAGAGATGCGTATGGCCAAGATCTCATTGGCCGGGTTCAAAGACCCGGTCCGGC
>DDWT01000004.1 GCA_002347365.1 Actinobacteria bacterium UBA2279 | reverse complement strand
AGGCGTCGGACTGACTTTGAATGTTGGCGATCACCCGTAGTGAGTCCACAGGCGCGAGGCCTTCGCCACGTACTCCTCTTCGAGCACCTGGTGGACCAGCCGATGCTGGATGTTGATGGGCCGAGAATAGGCGCCGGACAACTCCCCGACGAGCTTTTCGAACGGAACCGGCGACTGGAGTGGATCCTCAGCGAGGATGTCGAGCAAGGGCTGCGCCTTGGGCTTCAAGCCAGACGCCGCGACCCCTAATCGGACCTGTCAGCGTTCACGTAGACCATCTTGAACTCCGGAGAGATGCTCACACGAATCGACTTGTAAGCGGGGTTACCTGTATCTATCAGCACCATGAATTCCTCGCCAGCATGGTAGTCCATCTCGCTATTGGCGGGATCCACGCGCGCACCTCTGTCCTCGAACGCACTGAGCAACTTCTGTCCATCGCCCTCAACGGGATTCGTCGGGATGCCGTACTGCAGACTCACGATCGGAGCTTCAACCGACGGAGCACTCTGGAGCCGGGCATCGCCGTAGACCTCTTCGATGGCGGGCCGCGCTATGGCGTCGACAGCCTGGCCCACGGCGGTCGGGTTCTCAACCGTGGGGTCACTTGATGCCGCCGACCCCTGAGACGATGCCGGGCCTGCGTCACCGGGAGAGGCTCCCTCAGATGCGGCACGCTCCTGGGGCGTTTGGGTGAAGTCGTAGTCGATGGCGCCGGTCATATACAGCGCGACGATGACCCCTAGCGCGATGACCACGCCGAGCATGAGCCGTGGACTACAACCTCCGGGGGCATCGGTCTCGAACTCGCGAGCCCCCATGAACGACCGGGTGAATCCTATGATGCCATCGAGCCGTTCGCGCATATCACCCGTGATGCGACGCTTCCCTGACATAGAACCCCCCTCCCCAGACAGCTGATGCGATTGTAGCGCGGCAGAACTGAATGTGGGTATTGGCGGCCAACAGTCACCAGGTATTTGGGCGACAAATCCGGGGGCGCGGCGGCCTCCACGATTGCGTGATACGTGAATGACATCATGACGCATTAACGATATCATCTGGGTGTCTTGCGATTCATTACCGTGAGGAGATGGCATGCGCGGTTCATTCAAACCAGGTCACCTCGAGCAGATGACCGTGCCCATGTCCACGGTCCGCTCTATCGGTCTCCTCGGCGAGTACAAGGGCAAGCAGCAGCTCTTCGAGAAGCAGTCGCCTCAGGCATTGAGCGCGCTTCGCGAGGTGGCGCGAGTCCAGAGCATCGAGTCGTCCAACAGGATCGAGGGTGTGACCGCAGCCTCGGGGCGTGTGGCCGAGATCGCTGCCGAGAAGACGACGCCGAGAGACCGCTCAGAGCAGGAGATCGCCGGCTATCGTGACGTACTGTCGACCGTCCACGCAAACGCGCTCGGCATGGACGTGTCGACCGGCCTCGTGCTTCAGCTCCACCGGGACCTCTACCAGTTCTCGCCCACTCCGGGCGGAGCGTGGAAGAACACGGCCAACGACATCGTCGACGTCCTGCCCGACGGCACGCACCGATTGAGGTTCAGCCCTGTTGCACCACACGTCGTCGACACCGCGATGAATGAACTGGTCACGGGCTATCACTCGCTCGTGTCGGGCGGGCAAGTGGACTCGCTGATCGCAGTCCCCGCATTCGTGCTCGACTTCCTGTGCATCCACCCGTTCTCCGACGGCAACGGACGGATGTCGCGCATCCTGAACCTCATGCTCCTCTACCAGGCCGGCTATGATGTCGGCCGCTACATCAGTCTTGAGAAGGTCATCGAGGACTCGAAGGAGACGTACTACGAGGCACTCGAAGCCTCGTCGGCCGGATGGCACGAGGGCCGACACGACCTCGTTCCCTGGCTCCAGTACTCGCACGGCGTTCTCATCGCAGCGTACCTGGAGTTCGAGCAGCGAGTCGGGCAGATGGGGACAGGGCGCGGGGCGAAGCGCGAGATGGTGATCGACTGTATCCGGCACCTCTCGGCTACCTTCCGGTACGCCGACGTAGAGCGAGCCTGTCCGGGAGTGAGCCGTCCCACAATCGTGCGCGTGCTCGGCGAGCTTCGAGACAGCGGTGAGATCAGGTGCACGAAGGGCGGGCGTGACGCGACGTGGGAGAGAACGACTCAGTGAGTCATTAACGACATCATCTGTGGGTCATGTGATTCGTTTAGGGGACTGCGGGCGCTTCTCAGCAACAGGGACTGCTATTGGGCCGCATGAAGGCGTCTACACCCCATCTGAGCTGCGCTTTTGCCCCACGCCCGCTCTCAGCCCAAAGACATTTGTAGCCCGATTTCTCACTCGAAATCGGGCTATTCAGGCCTCTGACCTGCGGTTATCGGCGCCTAAGCGAGACGCAGACTGACGAGGCGGTCGAGCTCTACCGGAACGGGATGTCGCTAACCAAGCTCGGCAAGCGGTTTGGCGTCGATCCTAAGACCGTCAAAGCGCGGCTGCTAGAGAGAGGCGCTGCCCCGACTTGACGCTCCGTGTTTGGAAGCCGTAGAGATGCTGCCTTGCCTCGAAGGCCGTGCGTCCTCCCTCGAGGAAATCCTCTGCGAGGCATCGAATCTCAGCATTGCCTAGGGACCCGATACCACAGCAATAGGCGACCGGACACCTACCCCCAAATCGCGTCGAGAATGCGCATCCTCACCGTCTGAATGGCAGGGACGACTGCGGAGGCGGCAGAGACGAGCAGGAGAATCAGCGCGGCAGAGAACATTGATTGCCCGCTGACCTCTAGCGTCACAGGCCCATTGGGGAACACGAACGGGTAGCGCTCTACCACTGGCACGATTACAAATCTGAACAGGGTGAAGCCAACGGCGGCTCCGGCGATTCCTGTGAGAATCGACTTGAACACGTAACTGGTGACAATCGACGTAGCCCGGATTCCAATCGCTCTCTCGATTCCGATCTGGCGGCGGCGGTTGTTGAGGTCCACGTACGTGATGATGAAGACGGTGATTGCGGCCACGAGCAGGGAGATCACCTGCATGATCGAGTTGATCAGTTCGAAGGTGTCGAGCTGGTCTTGGATCGAGAGTGATAGCTGCTCGGGCGTGTGAAACTCCATACCTGGGGACAGCGGTTCAATGGCCGCCACTAGATCGTCGGCAGTCGCCCATTCGTCCCCGATGACGACGATAGTCGAAGCAGTGTCTGCAGCAAGGGGATCAGCAAAGTCAAACAACGCGAGCAAGTCGTCCCGCTCCGACTCGCTACCACTGGGAACGGACTCAGCAGCCTCGTCCAGCGCATCAGCCAGACTCGAACCACCTCCGGCGACCTCACCCATTTGTGCGTCAAACGTTTGGGCCCCATCCGATAGGACAAGGGTGGAGCCTCTGAGTGTTGAGACCGCGCTTGAGAGGCTGTCGGCGGAGTCAGCAAGCGCTGCAGAACCAGCTGCAACCGACAAGGATCCGCTGACCAGGTTCCCGGCCCCCGAGGTCAATGCGGAAGAGGACACAGCTAGCGTAGTGGCGCCTTCGGCCAGTCTTGCCGCCGCGGAGGCAATATCATCTGCTCCCGAGGCAAGCGCGGCGGCACTGTCAGCGAGGGACGTCACGTCAGTGGCAGCGACGGTGACGGCCTCTTGGGTGACTGCGGCCGCTGCGGCAGATGTGCGCGCGTGGGCAGCAAGATCCGCGATGCGTTGACAGTACTCGGAGGTGGGTTCGGGGCAGTCAGCAAGTGCGGCCTGCGCATCCGCGGCCACGATGTTCGCCTGCTCTGTTGCGAGCGTCGCAGAAGTCAAGACCTCCGTCTCGAACGAGCTCGCGGCTCCCGAAAGCGCATCCGCAAGGTTGTGAGCGTTATCGGCAACTGCCTGTGCGGCCGCTGCAAGAGCCCAGGCGCTCTCCTCAAGCGCCACGATGCCTTCATCGAGGCTGGTGACTCCGCCGGCCAGATCCGAGGCTCCCTCGGCGATGTTCGCGGCGCCCGCATCAACGCCAGCTGCTCCGCCGTCGAGAGAGGTCGTACTCTCGGTAATGACTGTCATGCCCCCGGCAACACCCGACGCACCGTCAGCAAGCGACCCGGCGGCCGTGCCCATAGCATCGAGTCCCTCCGAGAGAGCAGCAGCCTGATCCGACATCTCACCCAAACTTCTTCCCAGTGTATCGAGCCCTTCGTAGAGTCCCTCGATCTGTTCGGCTGGATCCGTCTGAGGAATCGCTTGGTCTGCCGCTGCAAGCGTGACGTAGGCACCCTGGTCGGTGAGGGCAAAGTCATTGGCGTATACGCCGCGAACCGTGAATGTCTGCGTGCCTCCACCAAGGAGACTAACCGAGACCGTATCGCCAACATGGACCGACTTGAGCGATTGACGGTAGGTGCGTAGTTGGGTCTGATCAGCCCCGGCAATTCCGACTCCGAGCACGATGCCTTCAACATCGTCGGGCTCCAGCCATTCGCCCTCGATGAGGTGTTGTGGCGTCGTGAACACTTCGCTGTAGCTAGTCGGATCGACGGCGGTTACGGTCCACGCGTTGAAGTCATCACCATGGGCGATCTGGTTGCCAACGACGCGCAGCGGGGTGGCGGCTGCAATCCCATCCGCCGCGCGCACCTGTGCGAGATACGCATCTGCATTCTCGATGGGCTTGCGATCCGCGCCCGTTACCACCAGATCGCCAGTGAGTGTGTCTGTGATTTGAGATTCGATCGACGTAGAGGCGCCTGCGATCAACGAGGGCAAGAACATGATCGATACGAACACGGCTGCCACCATGGCGATAGCCATCGCCGTGACGCCGGCATTCCCGCGGGTAATGGACCGGGCAGCAAGGAATCCTGCGACTCTTATGTCGCGTCGAATCACAAGGAAACACCCTCGACTACCTTACCATCCGCCAAGTAGATGAGCCGGGACGCGTAAACGGCGTCGTCTGGGTCATGCGACACGAATAGGATCGTCACACCGGTGTCACGATTCAGACGGGTGAGCGTGTCCATGACGGTCTTGGCGGAAATCGAATCGAGATTCGCGGTGGGTTCGTCGGCGAAGACGATGGACGGGGAGTTAACGAGTGCCCGTGCGATGGCGACACGCTGCTGTTGACCACCGGAGAGTTCCTTTGGCCGGTGATCCAGTCGGTCGCCCAGTCCAACAGCGTCGAGAAGCTCCGCAGCGTGAGAGCGATTGTGTCCAGCGTTCCCCAGGAGCTGCATCGCGGGTAGCAGAACGTTCTCGATCGCGGTGAGTTCTGGGATGAGAGCGTACTCCTGGAACACATAGCCCAGGCGCTCGAGCCGCAGCCGAGCGCGTTGCCCCTCAGGCATTCCGGAGGTCACGCGCCCATCCACAAACACCTCGCCGCCAGTGGGATGGTCGATGAGACTGAGCTGACGCAACAGCGTGGACTTGCCGGATCCCGATTTCCCCATAATGCATATCATCTCGCCATGGATCGCGGACACAGAGACTCCCTCGAGTGCCCTGACTTCGACGGAGCCCAGGTGGTAGGTCTTCTGGACGTCCACAGCCGCGACCGCAGCAATCCCTTCGTCGTCATTGAGAGGCGCGACGCTGGCGTGAGCAGAGCGTCTGCTCTTGGGGTTGGAGTGAAGAAATCTTGTCATGACTGACACTTTGACGCATTCTGTCAATCATGACAAGATAGACTCATGGTTCCAGTCGACAATGGGTGGGGCAAACGCGAGCGCAACAAGCGTGAAACGCACGCGGCTCTTCTCGATGCCGCAGAGCGTCTGATCGCAGAGCGTGGGTACGATCAAACGACTGTTCGCGATATCGCCGAGGCGGCTGGTGTCACCGAGCGCACCTTCTTCCGCTACTTCTCGGCCAAACAGGAGCTCATCCTCGATGAGGTGCTCACTGACGTGGATAGGTTCGTGGCGCTGATTCGTACGAGACCGCATGAGGAACGCGCGATTGAGGCCATCGGTGCCGCGCTCCTGGCTATGCAAGCCGAACTACGATCCTCGAATCGACCCAACGTACTTCACCTTTTCGCCGACTCACGGCCCGCCGAACTGATTGCGCACATGGGTCGTCGCGCCATGCCGACGCTGTTTCTTGCCGTAGAAGAAGCGTTAGTCGAACCCATCACAGAACGACTGCGCATGGACGGACATGCCGATGATCAGATGCTCATGTTGCGCGCGGAGACCCTCGCGCGTGTGACGGTGGCCGTCGTACGCACTGTACTGCTCCGCGATCTGGAGTGGCGGCGCGAGGGCATGGAACACCCCGCAATCGGAGTGGCGCTCTCTGAGCTCCTAGACGATCTTGCCGCAGGTTGGTCAAAGTCCTGAGGGTACCTCTCGGACATGGGCAGGCATTTCGTGGGAGACGCGTACCGGGACTCGTGGCGGTTAGATTCCGACTGACCGGTCGCCATCGACTAGGCTCACATCACACCCCCGGCTGAGCTGCAAGAAAAAGCTTCTTGCGATGACGGATGTTCGCTGGACTTTGCCAAGCTCGTAGGAATCGCCCAGGGGAGGGAGCGAGGATGGGTCAGCAAGAACCTCGCGCCTCGGGTCCAGATCACCGACGATCTGGGTGATCGCGGTTCGACCACCCGGGATCGCTTCTCAGCAACAGGGACTAGTCCCGGCCTGCAAGAGAGCGCCGACATGCCCTCTGAGCTGTGCCGTTACCCCGCGCCCGCTCTCAGCCGCAAGACATTCGTAGCCCGATCTCGCACTCGAAATCGGGCTACCCGGGCCTGTGGCCTGCGAACAAATGGTGCCCCCAAGGGAATTCGAATCCTGATTGTGCTTGTGACTATTGGGACTCGTTGGGACTCGTTGGTACGGCTGACCGGCCGGTTCGTCCCAATAGGTCCCAACGAGTACCAACAAGTACCATGCATTTGGGCGACAAATCGGGCGACAAATCGGGCGACAAATCCAGGCGCTTGTCGGCGCCCAGTGCAACCCGTGGGTTTCGCATCGGGTCGACGGACATTCTGCTCCCAGGACGTACCAGCGGATGGATCCAGCCTGTGCCCCGCGGATCTACCGGAGTCCCTCGATTGCCTCTCGGCGTTCGTCCGCCAGGGCCCGCTCCCGGCTTTCGGCGAGCCATGCGATGATCAGGCTGGCGACTTGTTGAATTCGATTGTCCGGATCTTCAAGCCAGCGATTGAAGTCGTCGATTTGCGCCTGTAGATGCGCCGACTCGGGGCCAGACCAGCTGTCTGAACTAAGCATGGTCGCTCTTGCCACCTGCTGAGGAGAACGCCCCGCGTCCAGTGCGATTCCGGCACGCCGTCGCCACCTGTCATCGGCGCTCCGCTTCAGCGGGTCCTTCCAATGGGCGTTCAACGCCGGCTCGCGGAGAACCTGCCGATAGACATCGTCCGAATCACCGATCAGGGTTGCTGTGACATCATCGAGGTAGAAGTGCTCGGGCAGACGCCTAAGCATGTCCAGCCGTTGGTTATCATCCATGGTCGAAGCAGCTGCTTGCACGTTCTTTCGATTCCAAAGTGCGCGCCAGTCATCATTCTCGATGCGCGCCTCGAGCCACCGGACAGCCATCGCCGGGCTGCTCGCCAAGATCTCTTCAAGCCAGAACTCGTCGTCACCAATCCCGACGACGGCGTCCTCCCATTCCTGCCTGAGTTCATCCGGAATTGCACCGCGGGTCTCGCCGGTCCACATTCCAACGGCTGTCGCGTGTGTCACTTCGGGTGAGTCGTGGTGCAGAAGCCGGCGCAAAGTGATCAGCGGCACCTGTTCGCGGAGGCAGAGAATGTCAATGTATCGGCTGTAACGCGGGAGTCTGGGGCTCAGAGCGGCCCACATGGGCTCGCTGATATGCGGGGCTCGCAGCGCGACCTCAACGGCAGCCGCCTCGAGAGCCGGATCATTGAGAATCGGGAGTGCGATCGTCTCCCATTCGCCGGAATCATCTTGGACCGCTCGTTGGAGGAAGGGCAGAAGACAAATCGATGTGACGCCCCCTTCAGCGAGAGCAGCCAACCAGCGCCCAGGGTCAGCAACGCGCTGCGCGACGAGGTGACACAGCTGCGGGGACCGATCGTATCCGCCCTTGCCCACTACCGCGGCTTCGCTCTGCAGCCAGTTCAAACGCGAAGCAAACGCGGCCGGATCCCCACAGGACCACTTGTCCGCAAGCTGCGTTATCAACTCGGTCCGCTCCTGCTCCTCCCTCTTCCAGTCCGCATGCTCGTGCTCACCGAGCAGCGTCTCGTAGTCCTCGGGAATGGCGTAGAACTCGGTGTGTCCGAGTTGCGAGCGCATGGTGTTCAGGCGATCCAGCACTCCGGGGTGCTCGGCCGCCAAGTTACCCAGATCGTTGATGACCGACTCACCAAAGCGACGGGATCCCTCGAACGACTGTGTGGAGCAGTCGCCGAACACGCTCGGGTGCACCAGGTCCCAGCACATCGACAGAAGACTCGGCCAAGGGGCCTCCCCTGCCGCCCCAATGGCTTCGCGTACGTCGCCCCAGATCGGGGCGAGCTCCTCGATTTCCTTATCGGTCAGCATCCCTCGCACCATATGAAAGGTCATGCCAGCACCGGGGTCCGTCTCATTGCCCTCAAACACGGTGCGCAAGACCTCCGAGCAGGCGCGGAGGGCGGTACCAAGGTCGTTGCCATTCGCCGCCCACCCAAGTGCCGCGCCGACGACGGCGCGTTTGCGCGCAACGGCCTCGACGCGACCCGGGACACCCGAGTTCGCCCAATCCTTGATGAGACGGAGCGGCTGCTCGGGTGTGTTATGGAGTTCACGCGCATCGCCGACAGCCAAGGTGAGCAGCAGTGGAATAGCGATCTCCGGCGCCATATGGAGCGCCTCAGTCGCGACGTGACTCGCGAGCCCAGGCGCAGTCTCCAGGAGTTCTCGGGCCTCGCGTTCGCCGGAGCCCGCGTAGTAGCGGGCAGCCATGGTCTCCCCACTCGCGATGACGAGTTCGAGCAGGTCTGGAACGACCGCGCCGGCGCGCGAGGCCAACACCAGCTCTTTCGCTGTCTCTCCCGGACTCGGCACCACCGCGAGCAACGGAGTGTGGTCTGCGGCAACCGCGCCGAAGAAGGCCTTGCGGATCATGTAGCGTCTTAGGGGACGCGGCCGGAGCGTGACCCGGCGGCAATCAGAGTGTATGAGACCACCGGACGTAAGGCGCCTCAGGAGTCCCTGCAATTCGCCCCTCGACACGCCGACAAAGTCCGCTGTCTCCTCGACCGTCAGACCGGCGTCGCCGGCCAGAGCGATTGCGCCAAGGGCAAGCACCACTCGGTCCCCCTCGTGTGGGTTCCCGAGCAATCGGTTCACGGCTGACTCCATCAGTGTCCCGAGGCGGTTTCCGTCGAAGAGGTCGCGGAAGTCGCCAGCCAGTGCCGCCTGGGACAGCGTCACAGCCAGACCCGGCACGCCCTCTGCCTGGTCGACAATCTCCCGCACAAGCGGCCGCGGTCCGCTGACTCCCATCGACTCGACAACGCTCACGATCTCGTCTCTCGTCAACTGGTCAAGCGTGATGACGTCGCCATCGGCAAGCCCGAGGGCCTGCTGCAGCTCCGGATTCGCCTCCCAGTCGGTCACGATGATGCTGAAGTCGGCTCCGATCTCAGTGCGGAGTCGAATGAGGTCGCGACTGGCGGCTGCGACGTCCTCAAGATCGTCGATGATGATCAAGCTCGACTGCTGCTGTCTTATGGCATTCGCGACTGCCGTCAGGTCCGTGCTGACCATGAACGAACCGGCGCCGTCGGCCACAAGCCGGGCCAAAAGCGCGGTCTTGCCGCAACCGGGCGACCCGACCAGTAGTGCGTCATGGCCCAGACCTCGCAGCCGCTCGCCTACTAGCTCTCTCCCGACGATGGGAACGTCGGCGAGCGGGCGAGACGATCGAGGAACAACGGACAGCGCTGACGGCTGCCCCGTCAGCCCCAAGAACTCTTGCGCCCAGTGGGGATGCGCGTAGATGTAGCGCGCAACTTCGTGGCGATCGGACGCTCCCAGGTACGTGTATCCGCGCTCGGTCGCTGCCTTCTTGAGGTTATTTCTCTTCCGCGAGGTGAGCACTGAGGACGTGACGACGTAGGTCTTCCTCGCCGCCCGGGGACAATTTGTCTTGTTGCGATCGAGGTTCCGACCGAGGTTCGTCGTCACGCGGTCGCTCGTAGTGACAACCCCTGGCCCCGGCTCCGACAAGGCGTCAAGAATCTCGAAGTCATAGCCGTTGTCGGCACCGCCAACCGCAAGATTAGTGGCGTAGCCCTTCGACTCGACCAACTCTGCAGCCAGCCGCTCGAACAGGTCGGTGTCCAGCTGTACTGTCCCCAGGGCCTGTTCGATATCGGCGTAGAACGGGTCGCGTATGCTCAACGGGGCTCCTCATGTTGCCGCTCTGAACACATCCTACGGCAGCGGGCTGACATTGCCTCTCAAGCAATGTGAGTAGTTGCTGTCGAGAACCAACAGTCCCGAGCTATACCCGGCTAGCGTTGTAAGCAGTGCGACTCCCATGCGCGGGTCTCCGGGGATACGGGGCTTGGATCAGCCGCCGATTCCCTGCGCGCTGAGTGCCGCGAACAGCTCCCCCCATAGCGCGGCGCACGACGCCGCGATCACCTCAGGCGGCTCTGGTGCCGCTGCCTCGGCTGCAAGCTGACTGCCCGCAGAGTCGGCGTCGGCGAAGAGGCTTGGCAGTTTGCCGAGCGCCTCTGAGGTGACAGGCCCGGCAGTCTCATCTGCCAGCAGACCCGCAAAGCCCTCAGCCAGCCGAGCGCTCGGGATCGCCTGCAATAGTCGAAGCACATCAAGTGCGTCCTTGGGCTTCACTCTGTCCGGCCGGCCTCGCTCGAGCGCACCGGCCGCCACCCGCTCTGACAGCTTTATCGTCTTGGAGATCAACAGCGCTGTGGGACCGGCCACCTTCATTGTGAAGCTCCGGGCATCCGTCGCTTCGAGCGCCCCGATGCTCATGACGCTGTTGTCCACCAGCGCGGCTTCCAGCCCGTGAACCTTGAGCATCGAGCCATTCTCATGCTGCGGCACCCGAGCGGCACGCCGTCCTGCGCCTCCTAGGGCTTCAGGCACGAGGAGATCGACGGTCACCTTCGCGGGAATACCTGCGATCTCTCGCATCGAAGCCCACACACCCACCAGTTCCCTGCCGTCGCGCTCGTCGAGGAAGAACTTGGCCTTACGCATCGCCGAGGCGATCTCGGGATCACCTGACAGGATGCGCGGGTCGATTGCGACGTCGCCATCGGTCGTGAACTCGGCGACGGCGAACTGCGCGGCACCCGTGTGGAGGTAGATCGCCTGCGCACCGACGAGCACGAGTGCGTCGCGGTGGCCCTGAAGCGCCTCAAGCGCGTCGAGAAGCGCTCTGCGAGCGACGATGTACTCCTCGCTATACACGCCACACCTTCTCGTGGGAGAGCATCCACTCGATGAGCGCTTCCGCCTCTTCCGGCCCACGGCCAGAAGACGTGAGCAGGTCGGCCGCGGCCTGGGAAGGGGCCACGTACCTCAGGTCCTCATCGAGAACCGTGCGCTCGAAGACGACACTGTCGAACGGCTCGACGAGAAGCACATTCGCCCCTGTCTCGGCGGGGAGCAGGCCGAGCACTTGCGCGGCCTCGTCGAGACGCTTCACGTAGACGACGCCGAGACGCGACGGAGCGATCGGAGCCCGCCGAGCGGCGGCAAGCGAGCCTGAGATCGCGTAGGTCAGACCATCCTCGCTGTCCTGCCGACGCAGAGCGTCGAGCAATGCTGGAAGACCTCGAGGCTGCAGATAGGACGTGGCGAGGTTGGAGGAATCGAGAGAGTAGTCCTTTGTCCACGCGCGCAGGAGGTTGGGCCAGTCGATGCGGGTGACCGGGCCGCGAGGTTCGCGTCCTATGTAGTCGTCTCGTTCGAGCAGCGCGAGCAGACGCGAGACGTAGCCGGGGTCGATCTGCGCGATCTTCGCGATCTCACGTGTTCCGAGCGGCGGGGTGAAGTCCACGAGCGTCCTCACGAGCCGACCGGCCTTAGCCCCTTTGAGAGAGCGCGCAGGACGCTGCGTCGGCTCGGGATCCTTGTCGGCGCCGGTCCGCTCGATGGCCACGGCCGGAGCATCGAGTCGCAAGTACAGGTTGCCGGTCAAGTCGATGTAGCCGGCGCCCAGCGCTCGCAGTCGCTCTCGCGTCCGTTCGCCGAGAAAGCGAGCGACGACTACCGGGGTTGCATCGCCGTCTCGCCAGCGTCGCATCTCGAAACGAGACACGAGCGGCTCGACGTCCTTTGGATCGAGCCGGCTCTTCACCTCTATCGTCAGGATCGACGCCCGCTCATCCGATCCGACGACACGCACGACCGCGTCCGGCCCGGAGACGTAGGCCCTCTGTTCGATCACATCCACGCACCACGCCTGGGGCAGGCACGAGCGAAGTTCGTCGAGTGCCCGGGTGAATGTGGTGTTGTCTGAAGTGGATTTGTTGCGCATCATGCACAACATGGTACTTCCAGACAACACTCACTGCAAGCCACGGCTTCTTCCACCAGGGGTGAGGGGTGTCAATCATCGCTCTGAGCTGCGGCTCGATGGTGGCGCCTGGTCGTGTTGAGCGGCGAGCGTGTGGGAAGGCAGGGATCCGATTCAGGACTTGAGCCCGGGGATGACTCCGAGCACCTCCGGCAGCGAGTCCGCCTCGAGTGCAACCTGTGCGCTCTCTGCGGCTTGGCGACTCGCATTCAAGGCGACGGAATACCCGACCGCTCCGAAGAGCGGGATATCCGACCTTGAATCGCCGACATGGAAGACGTCAGACATCCGGATACCAAGAGCGCTGCAAAGCGAGCCGACGCGTGTCGTGTCCCACCCGTAGCTCAGCGTGCCGTGAGGCCCGCTCATCGATGCGAGGCGATTGCCGTCGCCGTAGGTGAAGGTGGTGGTCTCGGCAGAGCGCGTCATGCTCGTGAGGTTGCCGCTGCCGAGTTCGTAGGCATAGGTGGTGTTGGTGCCGCCGATATCTGCTGATGCGAGGCGCCCCATCGAGGTGTATGAGTAGG
>DDWT01000021.1:47515-137994 GCA_002347365.1 Actinobacteria bacterium UBA2279 | reverse complement strand
GTCGTGATTCGACTTGAACCCCCGCGCATGGAGCCGTAGTATGGTTACTCGCTGCCTAGCAGGCAGCATCGTCGGGCTGTAGCGCAGTTTGGTAGCGCACTTGACTGGGGGTCAAGGGGTCGCAGGTTCAAATCCTGTCAGCCCGACCATGAACACTGCAACGCCCCTTCGGCGTCCATTTCAAGGACGCCGAAGGGGCGTTTGTACTTCTATGAGGCTATGAGGTCAAGCCCAGGCTTCCGAGCGCGGCCTCAACGATCGTCATATCTTGCTCGTCGTCCGCCAGGATGTCTCGAACGCAGTCTGGAGCGGTGAGCGAGAGTGCGATGGGCTGCACCAGGCAGCCGAGAAAGCAGCTCGCAAGCACTCTCGAGTCACCCGCTCGCACGCTGCCCTGCATGCGAGCTTGTTGAATGACCCTGGCGATGATGTCGATGGGCAGATCGCGATTCTCAGGCATGCCCGCCACTGCAGCTGGGGGAGCCTGCAGAAGCGCGTATATGAATGCGGCTGGCTGCTCACGGTAGAGCGTAAGGACGCGCGCTGCCATCTGGCGCAGTGAGGCAGTGGCCATGTCGGCAACTGATGCGGCGAGGAGCTCCTCGGAGAATACTGACATCGCCTGAACATGGAGCTCGCGAGCCAGCTCCTCCTTCGAGGCAAAATGCCTGTACAGGGCTCCCTCGGACATGCTGGCCGCCTCGGCTATGTCCCGGACGCGTGTCGCACCGTAGCCGTTGCGGGCAAAACAGAGGAGGGCAGCATCCATGATCACTGCGCGCTGACTCGGTCTCGGCGTCATCGCGTCGTCGCCCCGGGAATGAATCGAGCGACTTCGTTATCCGAATCCGCGGTCCAGCTGCCGCGAATGCCTGCATGCGCTGCGCCGAGCTCGGCATGGAGCATGGCGATCCCGAAGTCGATCGGGGCGGTCCAGTAGGTCTTCGAGGCTGCGACCAGCGCCAGTGCGTCCCCGTCCATGTGAAGCCTCCACGGCTGCTTGTTGGCACCCGAGGGGGCGATGCGCAGGGCGGTGGCTGCCTCACGGGCCCATTCGGGCCACTGACCATGATCGGGAGCGATGGTGTCGAGCGGCAGCCGGTGCCTGGCGCGCAGGGAGGCGCGCATCAGCCGCTCCGAGGTGCCGACGGTCTTGGTAGCGTGCCCGAGTGCCGTAATCGCGTGTACCTTCTCATGCTTCGCGAGCTCGACGAGTCTGCTTGTGCGCTCTGCATCGAACGATGCTGCTATCCAGCAGGTATCGAGACCAGCAACGGTAGCATCGAGGATCACCGACTCGCCCACGTAGCCGATCTCGTACGCTGCGTCTTCGGGGCCCACGAACGCAACGAGCGACGGTGCATCAGTGACACGGCCGTAACTCCCGATTAGGCCCGTGAAGACCTCGGGCGGCGCCTCGCGGATCAGCACTGCGCGAGCCGACCCGCCAGGAACGGTCAGGCGGTTGCAGGTCTGCTCGAGCCTATCGAGCAGGGGGGAGGCGACGGCCGCTCCGTCGTATCGGCGACTTGAGATGCGCAAGGCAAGCGCGTCAAACCATTCGTTGGGCAGAGTCCGTGAGACAGGTGGGCGCGGACGCATCGTGGCTCCTTCGTCGCGGGGCAACAAGTGAAAGTGAATACTCACTCACATTCGTCTGCGTGTCAAGTTGGCGAACCCTCTGGCCGGCAACCCGGCTATCTGGCAGCGATAACAAACGCGTCCAGCAAGCCCGACCAGCACTTTTCGAGGCACCCTTCGGGGTGCCTCGTTGCGTCTAGCTGCGGGATCATCCCGCGACCCGTGCCCGAGACGTGAGTTCCCGGCGCACGACGGCGATGTCAGTGCTCCCTGTCCCCGTGCGTCATCATCCAGCTATGCACAGCGCAAGCCTAACAGCAGTTAGCAGAAGCTAGCGATGGGTATACAAGACGTAGCAACCTGGAGAGAGGCAAAGCGAATGCCAGAGTTTGTGAGCGTACCGGTGCCCGTCGATCGCGTCCAAGAAGTCTACGAGCTTCTCTCACGCGAGCCGTTCAGACCGCTAGCCTCGCGCCAGACCGCGGGGGACGGTCACTCGGAGGTCTGGACCGAGCCCCTCATACATCGAATGTTCATCGAGTCATCGTCTGCGATGAGACGGATTCTGCTCGCCATAGCCGAGGCGTCGCCCGGATGGGTCACGACCAAGGACATCGCTGTTGCTTCGGGCCTGTCGGCCCGTCAAGTAGTAGCTTCGCTCGGTCCCTTCGAGAAGCGCGTTCGTGGTCGGTATGCCATGAGCAGCTGGCCTTTCGAAGCAAGGCAGTTCGTTGACGCGGGTATCTTCAAGTACTCCATGTCTCCAGAGATGGCGGATCGGATCTCCACATTGACCGAGCACGTTCGGCAGCGTGAAGGAGGCGACATGTAGCGGGCCCAGGAGCAGACGGGCTCAGCGGCATTCGACGCCTGTAAATCACCTACTCGTGTGGGAGGAATCACAATGCTGTGGACCATATTCCTGATCCTGGTAGTGCTCTGGCTTCTAGGCTTTGCGTTCAACATCGGCGGCGGGCTCATCCACGTGCTGCTGGTCATCGCACTGGTCGTGCTTGTGTACAACCTCATAACGGGCCGCCGCTCATAAGCGACCGGGAAGCGCAGCACGGTGTATCCCGTATCGGGTGCGCCGAGATGTAGGCTTCCCGGCAAACAGAGGAGAGTTGACTACCATGGCGGATGCAAGAGCAAGGTCGACCGATCATCACAGTCAAGTCCATACGGAAGTTCGTGCACCGATGGAAGTGATCGTGTCGCGTGTCATCATGTTTGGCTTTGGCGTCATCGAGGTGTTGATCGGAGTCCGATTCGTTCTCATGCTTCTGGGCGCCAACGCTGAGGCCGGGTTCGTGAAGATGATCTACAGTGTGTCTGGCGTGTTCATGGCCCCGTTCGTCACGATCTTCAACACGGCGGAGGTCGGCGGGGCCGTGTTCGAATGGAGCTCGCTCGTCGCCATCGCCGTCTATGCGCTGGTCGCATGGGGACTGGTAGCGTTGATTCGTGCCGTGAGTCCGCGTGAACAGTCTCAGACCGTCGAGCGTGTCGAGTCGGAGGATGACAGCGTCGCTCAGCAGTAGTTGCTTCCTAGGCGGGCGTACGGACACGGGACTCCGAAAGGGGTCCCGTTTCATTCGCCCTCAAGATAGCCTCTCGGATAGCCGCAGCCATTCATCCTCAAGCTCACAGATCTGCTTCTCTAGGCTCTGAAGTCGCCCTTGGATGTCTCCCAAGGCAAGGTAGTCCGTTGGGTCAGCGTCCTTCAGTTCGGCGCGTATCGCTTCGGCCTTCCGGCCGAGCTTGTCGATCTTGCGCTCAGCGGACGTGAGCTCCTTCTTCAGGCTGTATTCTTCGGCTCTCGACAGAAAGGGTGTGAGTTCGCTGTCCGGAGTGTCATGCCGTCCGGCTGCCACGTCTTCCTTCGGCTTATGCTTCTCGGGTCTGCCCCCTGCATCTGCGCTGTTGCGTTGGTCCAATATCCGCAGGTACTCGTCGACACCGCCCGGGACGTGGCGGATCTTGCCATCCATCAAGGCGAACTGATCGTCGGTGACGCGTTCCATCAGGTGGCGATCATGGGTGATGAGAAGGAGCGTGCCGGGCCACGTGTCCAGAAGGCTCTCCACTACGGCGAGCATGTCGATATCCAGGTCATTGTCCGGTTCGTCCAAGACGAGGACGTTGGGCTTTTCCAGGAGTATGAGCATCAGCTGCAGGCGGCGTTTCTCTCCGCCGGACAGATCGCGTACGACTGCGGACAGCTGGCTGGTCTCGAATCCGAGACGTTCCAGAAGCTGGGCCGGTGTGAGCTCCTTGCCATCGAATTCGTAGCGGGTCTTGTATCGCGAGAGGACATCGCGGACACGGTGGCTTCCCAGCTCGGCTAGCTCATCAAGATGTTGTGACAGGAAGGCGAACTTCACGGTCTTGCCGATCTTCACACGACCCGAGGTCGGTTCGAGCGAGCCCTGAATGACATTCAGAAGTGTTGTCTTGCCCGATCCGTTCTCACCGAGGATGCCGAACCTGTCACCGGGACCGATATGCCACGTGATGTTGTCGATCACCGTCTTGTCGCCGTAACGCTCGGTCACGTCCACAAGATCGACGACCTGCTTGCCCAGTCGGGATATCGCTGTCTGCTTCAGTTCGAGAGAGTTGCGCACCGGCGGCTCGTCAGCAATGAGAGCGTTGGCCGCCTTGATGCGGAACTTCGGTTTGGTCGACCGGGCTTGAGGTCCGCGCGACAGCCAGGCGAGCTCCTTGCGCATGAGGTTTCTGCGCTTCTGGTCGGCTATCTGGGCAGCCTCAGCACGTTCGACGCGTTGGAGCACGTATGCCGAGTATCCGCCCTCGAACTGGTCTACCTGCCCGTCGTGCACTTCCCACATGCCAAGGCAGACCTCATCGAGAAACCAGCGGTCGTGCGTGACGACGAGGAGCGCGCCCGACCTCTTCGGCCAGCGATTCTCAAGATGGTCCGCCAGCCACGCGATAGCGTGGATATCGAGGTGGTTGGTGGGCTCGTCGAGCATCAGTACATCGCAGTCCTCGATGAGCACGCGGGCAAGGTCCACGCGGCGTCGCTGCCCGCCGGAGAGATCACCGATCAGGCCGTCCCATGGGATATCGGCGATGAGGCCGCGAATGATGTTGCGGATCCGGGCATCCGAGGCCCAGGTGTGTTCCGGGGCATCTCCGACTACCGAGTAGCCGACGGTTACTCCCGGATCGAGCGCATCCGACTGCGCGAGCGTGCGGATCGTGGTTCCGCCCCTCTGGACGTTGCGGCCACGGTCGGGCTCAACGGCGCCCGCCAGTAGCGAGAGAAGCGATGACTTGCCATCGCCGTTGCCGCCGACGACTCCGATGCGGTCGCCCTCGTTGATTCCAAGGGTGACCGATTCGAAGAGCGTCTTGGTCGGGTATTCCAGATGCACGTTCTCGCATCCGAGTAGATATGCCACCAGATATGCCTCGATCCTTCCAGGGCCGGCGAACACAAGGGCCGCCTGGAAGCCGCGGACGCGTGAGTCGTTGCCGTGTTGCCGCTGCGTCCTCTACGAATCGGGCCAGACGGCGACTCCCCATACGGTTCCGGTGTGCGTGGCGATGACCGGACCCGCCTCGTAGACGACGAGGTCAGACACGTTCCACCGCTGTTTGATGCTGTCGGCGATGCGGTGGGCACGAGCCTCGGAAAGCGCGTGACCTACCGCGAACTTGCCCGAACGAGCGGTACCCATCTGCTTCGAGATCCACTCCATCGTGTAGTCGAGTGCCGCCTTCTCACCACGGCTACGGCCGAGAGGTGCGAACGCCCCGTTGCCGTCAACCGTCAAGGTGACCTTCAGGTTCAGCAGCGATCCCAGAAGGGACGACACGGCGCCGATGCGACCGCCCCGGCGCAGGTTCTCAAGTGAGTCGACTCCCACGATGAGCTTCACTTGTTCGCGCGCGAGCGCAAGCCGGTCCAATGCCTGCTGTACGCCGAGTCCGTCGCGTGCCGCTGCGGCCGCGTCGAGCACCTGCCAGGCGAGTCCCCACGACAGGTTGCGCGAGTCGAAGACGTGCACTGTGTCCGCAAACTGTTCGGCAGCCACCCGTGCAGCCTGAACCGTGCCCGAAAGCTTTGAGGAGATATGGATCGAGATCACGGACTCCGCTGTCGCCAGAGCGCGGGTGTACGCCTCGGCGAATGCACCGACGCTGGGCTGTGACGTGGTGGGGAGATCAGGAGCACTTCGCATACGCTGAAAGAACTCCTCCTGGGTCATAGTGCCATCGACGAGCGTCTCGCCGTCGATGGTGAATGAGAGGGGCACTATGTCGATGTCTCGCTCGTCTGCGAGTCGAGGTGTGATGTCGGCGGTGCTATCAGTGATGACGGCGAACTGACGCTGTGCGGTGGTATCCGGTGACATGCGTTCTCCCATTCCCGCGTATGGCGCGCACGATCTGGACATTAATCCATCGTAGCAGAGGGTCGTTTGCGGCTCGCTCATTTCGATTCCCATAACACCTCGCCGCAAAGCGTTGCGTTTTCGTTATGCTACATGTACGTGAGTCCGTTCGATCTCTGGGGGATGGCATGGCTGAGGTCTCGGTCCGCTGGTTGCAGGACGGCATGCTGCGTACCGGCGGCCTTGCTGATCTTGCCGCTGCAAGCGCGTCGACGGTGTGGGTGGACGTTGTCGCCGCCGATGAGGAGACCCTGCAGGCGATATCGGCGGTTATCTCGCTCCATCCGCTTGCCATGGAGGATTGCCTGCACTTCCCGCAGCGACCCAAACTTGATGTGTTCGAGGACTCGACGTTTCTGGTCTGGCTTCTTCCTGAATTGCCTGACGGAGCGGGTATCGTCTCGCGCGAGCTGGACGTCTTCCTCGGCCGGGAGCACCTGATCACGGTGCACAGAGAGCCTCTGCCCCCGGTGGACAAGGTAGCAGCGCACGTCGTCGACTATCTGGCGAGGGGCGTTGAATGGACGCTGCACGGCATGCTCGATCTCGCGGTGGACGGGATGTTCCCGCTCGTCGACAGTCTGGCCGATGAGCTGGAGGACCTCGAGGACGTGATGCTCCAGGACGCGAAGACCGAGCACCTTGAGCGATTGTACGGTGCGAAGCGAGCGCTGGTTCAACTCCACAAGGTAGTCGGGCC
Organism: Actinobacteria bacterium UBA2279; assembly: GCA_002347365.1. Classification (GTDB taxonomy): domain Bacteria; phylum Actinomycetota; class Coriobacteriia; order Anaerosomatales; family Anaerosomataceae; genus UBA2279. Next base: position 131,289 of record DDWT01000021.1, on the reverse strand, counting down.
TGAGCGCGACGCGATCCGGGGACTCGCACGGCTGGAGGCGTTCGTGGCGTCGGAAGCGTACATGTACTTCCAGGACATCGGTGATCATCTCGCGCGCGTTGCAGACTCGGTGGACACGTATCGGGAGGTCGCATCGGGTACGATGGACATCTACCTGTCATCGGTGAGCAATCGCATGAACCTGATCATGAAGCAGCTCACAGTGATAGCCACCGTGTTCATGCCGCTCACGCTCATTTCGGGCATATACGGGATGAACTTCCGTTACATGCCTGAGCTGGAGTGGCGCTTCGGCTACTTCGGCGTGCTTGGCGGGATGCTTGCGGTCATTCTGTGGATGCTGTGGTTCTTCAAGAGGAGGAAATGGTGGTAGAGGGAGTCCGCGAGTCCGGATCGGCCGGGGAGGGCGATGCGACCGGCGAGATGGTGCACAGTGGTGTCTACTCGGTGGCGAATCTCATCACCATCTTGAGGCTTCTACTGGTGCCATTCTTCTATGCCGCGCTCATTTCAGACTCGCCTCGGTCCTACACCATAGCTGTGTTCCTCTATGCGATTGCGGCCTCAACGGACTGGATAGATGGCTATATCGCCCGGCGCACCCATACCGTCACTCAGCTGGGCAAGATCATCGATCCCCTGGTGGATCGTCTGCTGCTGGCATCGGGTGTCGTCGGACTCTACCTGGTGGGCAAGCTGCCGCTCTGGATACCTATCGTCTTGGTCCTGCGTGACGTGTACCTGCTGTACGGGAGCTACGTCCTCGAGCGCGCCGGCACTATCCTGCCGGTCACCTATATCGGCAAGGTCACGACCGCGATCTTGATGGCTGGCTTCACGCTACTGATCGCATCCGGGATCTATCCGGTGCTTGAGACTGCGGGGGATTGGTTCGTATACGCGGGAATGGCGCTGTCGATGGTCACGGCACTCATCTACACGGTCCAGGCACGCAGTGCGCTCGCGAACGGCTAGGCCTACCGGGGGGAAGGGGTCGAGGGGTGAAAGCAGTCATCATGGCTGGCGGGGAGGGAACCCGCCTGCGTCCGCTCACGAGCATGCGTCCGAAGCCGATGGTTCCCGTCGTCAACCAGCCGGTGATGGAGCACATACTTGGTCTTGTGAAGCACCACGGCATCGATGAGGTAGTAGCTACGCTGATGTTCATGCCGCAGGTGATCGAGGACTACTTCGGCGATGGAGATGAGTGGGGCGTACAGATATCTTACGCGATCGAGGAGAGTCCACTCGGCACTGCCGGTTCGGTGAAAAACGCCGAGAAGGCGCTTACCGAGACATTCCTCGTCATCTCCGGTGATGCACTCACCGACATCGACCTGAGTCAGGTTATCGAGTTCCACAAGTCGCATGACGGGCCCGTCACCATCGCACTCAAACGTGTCCCTGATCCGCTCGAGTTCGGCGTCGTGATCACAGATGATGACGGGCGCATCACGCGCTTCTTGGAGAAACCATCATGGGGTCAAGTATTCAGCGACACGATCAACACCGGCATCTACATCCTGGATCCGATGGTGTTCGATCACATTCCCGCAGATGAACAGTACGACTTTTCGAGCCAGTTGTTCCCGGATCTGATGGACAAGGGTTTCCCGCTCTACGGATGTGTCGTTGACGGGTACTGGTGTGACGTCGGCAGTCTTGAGTCGTACCGGGAAGTGCACCGCGACATACTCGACGGCAAGGCGATGATCTACATCCCGGGCGCCAAGGCGCGCAACGACGTGTGGGTTGGAAGAGGTGCGGATATCGATCCTGGCGCGCACATGGGCAACATGGTCGTCATCGGCGCCAACACCAAGGTGCGTCGAGGGGCGACGATAGGGGACTACACCGTGATCGGCGACAACTGTCTCGTCGGTTATGATGCTGACCTGCAGCACTCGATCGTATGGAGCGATTCGTTCATCGGCGCGGGCTCCGAACTCAAGGGGGCTGTCGTGTGTCGGCGCGCGGATATCCGGGCACGAGCGCACCTGCAACCCGGGTCGACGATCGGCGACGAGACGATGGTCGGACACGGCGCTGTTGTGGGAAACGATGTCCAGGTGTATCCATACAAGCGGATCGAAGCCGGTGCGATGGTCACATCCTCTCTGATCTGGGAGAACACCGGTATCCGGTCGTTGTTCGGTGCCGACGGAGTCTCAGGTCTTGTGAACATCGATATCACGCCTGAACTTGCACTACGTGTCGCGCAGGCATTCGGCAGCATCCTGCCCAACAAGACGCATGTGGTGGTATCCCGCGATTCGAGCCGGGCAGCCCGCATGATCAAGCGTTCGCTCGTCGCAGGACTCAACTCCTCAGGGATCAATGTCCGTGATCTGCGCGTCGCATCTCCGGCGATCACCCGTTTCACGACTCGTGACACGCGCTGCCTGGGAGGCGTACACGTGGCCGCGTCTCCTGATGACCCGCAATCACTCGAGATGCACTTCTATGACAGAGAGGGAATCGAGTTGCCGCCCTGGGTCGAGAAGAAGGTCGAGCGACTCTACTTCCGTCAGGAGTTCCGACGCTCGTTCTTCGACGAGGTGGGCGAGATCATGTACCCGCCGCGCGCATTGGAGTACTACACCGCCGGGCTCAATGAGGCATTGTCGCACGACGGGCCGATCTGCAAGAAGTGCACGGTCATCGTCGACATGGGTCTGTCGGCTGCGTCGTTCGTGCTCCCCACAGTGGGTGCATCCTGGGGCGTGGAGCTGATCGCGCTTCGTCCCTTCATCGACACTGAGAAGACGCGCGTGAGCGCGGTGGAACGGGATGCGCAGGTAGAGCAACTTGTGCGGTCGGTAGATGTATTCCAGGCTGACCTCGGTGTAGCGATCGATGCGAATGCCGAGCGGGTCATGCTTGTCACGCCGCGAGGACGCGTGCTCGATGACGACACGGCTCTTCATGCACTCGTAAGGCTCTGGTGCGAGACAGACACGACCGGAGCCGGTATCGCAGTGCCGATCACGGCCTCCCGGGTTGTAGAGCGGATCGCGGCTGACACGGGGCGCGCAGTGATACGCACCGGCATCTCGCGCAGGGCGCTCTCTGACGCGGCTCACACCGACGGCGTCGGCTTCGCCGGATCCCGCAAAGGCGGGTACATCTTCCCGCGGTTCCTGGCCGCCTACGATGCGGTGATGACGCTGGGTATGACGCTCCGCATGCTCTCAGTCCTGGACACGGACCTCGACACTGTCGTTGATGCCCTGCCCGAGTGCTATCTCCGTCACCAGGCGATCTACTGTCCGTTCGACCGCAAAGGCGCGGTCATGCGGGTCATGGCGGCGCTTGCTGAGACCCACGATGTAGAGATGACCGAAGGGGTGCGCGTTGCCGAGCCGGGCGGGTGGGCGTTGGTTCTACCGCATCCGACCGAGAGTGTCGTCGATGTCTACGTCGAGGGCGACACGGTCCAGCAGGCCGAGTTGCTTGCGGAACGGTATGCCAGCATGGTTCGACGGGCGGTCACAGAGGAATGAACGCACAGATGACGCTTCGGCGACAGCATGAAGGTCTTGAAGCTCTGACCAGCTAGAATATTGCGACTCGACCGCCCGCGACGCATACGAGGACGCAACGTAGTGGAGCCGATTCAGCCAGTACGATACACAATCTCGCTCACCATCGTGTTCGCCGTCCTCGGGTTCATGGTCGCCGTGGCTTTCAATACGACGACCCTGGCTTCCACCCAAAGACCGGCGCGGACCGGTGACCTGGCGACGGTCGTCTCCGACATGGAGGCTCAGAGGGAGCTGTTGACCGAGGAGGTGACCGAGCGCCGTGCCGAACTCGAGGCGCTGGAGCGTTCGGCTGCCGAGGAGGCCGGTCAGCAGGAGTCGTTCGGGGCCGACAGTCAGTCGACCCGCGAAGCGGCTGGTCTGACGGCCGTTACCGGCCCGGGTGTCGTTCTCACGCTGGATGACGCGAAGGTCACCCCGGCCGGGGAAGATCCCAACCGCTACATAATCCACGACGTCGATATCGCCGCGATCACCAACGCGCTCCTCGCGGGCGGGGCAGAGGCGATCGATGTCAATGGTCAGCGGGTCGTCGCGACGACTGCCATCAGGTGTGCGGGGACCACCATTCTGGTCAATCAAACCAGGCTGGGAGCTCCCTATGTGGTGACTGCCATCGGGGACGCCGAGCGTCTGTCCGCTGCGCTTGCTGAGGATCTTGTCGCAGGGGAGCTACTGGGCACGTATCGGCTGCTGTACGGACTCGATATCAGGCTCGATAAGAAGTCGAACCTCACAGTGCCGCCGTTCACGGGCGGTCTTCGACCGCAGTATGCGGTACCTGTGGAAGGGGAGTGACGGGTCGTGTTCGTGCTGATACTTGCGCTTGCGGTCGGGGTCTTGGCAGGGCTGCTGCTGAGGATAGGGGTACCCGTCGCGCTGCTGACGTATCTCGGAGTCGCGGTGCTTGCAGCTCTGGACTCCTGTCTCGGCGGGGTGCGAGCCGCATTGGAGCGGACGTTCAGCGACCGGGTCTTCGTGTTCGGCTTCATCACCAATACGCTGATGGCTGCATTCATCGTGTTCGTCGGCGAACGCATCGGTGTGCGCGAGCTGTATCTGGCAGCGGTCGTCGCCTTCGGCGTGCGCCTATTCAACAATCTCGGCATCGTTCGCCGCCTGATGTTCCAGCGCCGGAATTGGGAGTAGACGTTGCCCGAAGGTAGAACACGCGAAGCCATTGGCCGAATCAAAGACGGCTCTATGCGCGTGCTCAAAGAGTCGGAGCAGGTCGTGGAACACCAGTTCCAGGAGGCCAGGCTGCTCGCCAGCCTCGCGTTCGCTCTCGTGCTGGTGGGCTTCTTGCTGGTTGCACAGTGGCGAGGCATGACGAGGGCCACTGCGAGTCTGGAAAGCCGTTCGGATCAGGAGCTGGCACTGGTCATCCAGGAACTCGCCGTAGGGAACGAGGGCCTCCGATCGGAGGCGCTCAGGCTGGAGATGAGTCTGGCTCGTACCGCGCTTGATGAGCAAGGTCGTGAGGAGCTGCTGACAAAGGCAAAAGCGGAGTTGCGGGACGTACGGACGATTGCCGGTCTCGAGGCGGCGACGGGTCCCGGAGTACTCATACGGCTGGAAGACCCGGAGCGTGTCCTGCTCGCGCAGGATATCGTTGCCCTCATGAACGAGTTGCGATCGGCCGGCTCAGAAGCGATCGCTATCGGGTCTGTTCGAGTAGATGCATTGTCGGGTGTCACCGACAGTCCCGAAGGTATTCGGGTGGACGGTTCGGCGATCGGACGTTCGGTGGAGGTAGTGGCACTTGGGAACGGTGGAAACATTGAGCAGGCTCTGCTGCTGCCCGGTGGGATTCGCGCGACGTTGACCACCTATCCCGGCGTCACGATGAGTGTTGTGATCTATCCCGACCTGGAGGTTCCCGCGGCACCACCCCGGCCGTACACTCTCGGTGTTCCACTGCATGACAACAACTGATATCAGCATCGGAAGAAGGAACTCGAAGCACAGATGACAGAGACCACTGATACACCTACGCGTGCTCATCGTTCGGACCGGGCTGCGACTGCCCCGGGCCTTATGACCCGGTTCCGCGCTCTTGATCCGAAGCTTCGTTGGGGCGTCATCTTGCCGGGCGTGGTGCTTCTGGTGCTCGGTATCCTGGTCGGAGTGGACGTGCTTCTGTCCGCGGGCCGCATACACCCTGGCGTCAGGGTCGGTACGGTCGCCGTCGGAGGAATGAGCACAGAGCAGGCTGCCACGGCTATCCAGCGCGGCATCGAGCCACTCCTCTCGGAACCGGTCACCATGACTGTTGCCGAGCGGTCGTGGACGGTAGACGCCGGGATGATCGGCGCAACAGTGGAGAGCACTCAGGCGGCCGAGGCGGCGTACTTGATCGGCCGAGGGGACAGCTTCGGAGCCGTGGTCGGAGAACGGCTCAAGGCTTGGTTCGGCTCGGCTGAAGTCACGCTCCCGCTAAGTGCGGACGACACGTTGCTCGCGGGGTTGTTCGACAGTGTGAGTGCTGCTGTGGCGAAACCGGCCATAGATGCTTCGGTTGTCATCGAGGGCACCACAGCGCGTCTCGAACCATCTGCCGAGGGACTGGACGTGGACCGCGAGGAGGCGCGCACGGCGTTGCTGGCCGCGTTCGCATCCGGGGAACGTTCGGTGACTCTGGAACTCAAGTCCAGTACTCCTCGCATCAATGAGGAAGCAGCACAGCAGGCACTCAAGGACGCTATCCGCATGCTTGGGGGGCCGCTCACGTTGACCTACGAGGACAAGACATGGGAGGTCTCCGCGTCCGAGATCGGTGAGTGGATCGCGTTTCATGCCGAGCCCGAGAACGGTACGCCCACGGCGGTACTCGTAGCGGTGATCGCATCACAGGACGTCTCTGCGGCGGTACTGCCGATGGTCGCCGACGTGGGGAAGGTGGCGACCGACGCCGGTTTCAAGGTCTCCTCCGGCAAGGTGTCGATCGTTCCGCATCAGGACGGACTGACGGTAGACGCAGAGGATCTCGCCACGGAGCTTACGACCAAACTCAAGAACGATGAGCGCACCGTCGAGCTCAAGATGCGTCGTGTGGAGCCCGCAATCACGACGGAAGTCGCTCAGGCGATGGGAATCACCGAGAGGATCTCGACCTTCACGACCGACTATTCCGCATCGAACAAGCCGCGCGTGAACAACATTCACACGCTTGCCGATGCACTCGACGGAACACTGATCGCCCCCGGCGCGAGTTTCTCGTTCAACGGCACGATTGGTGAGCGTACGGCAGCGAAGGGCTATCAGGAAGCCAATGCGATCGTCAACGGCAAGTTGGTTCCGCAGTTGGGCGGGGGTATCTGCCAGATCGGTACGACGATCTTCAATACCGTGTTCTTCTCGGGCCTTCCGGTCACCGAACGACACAACCACTCGCAGTACATCAGCCACTACCCGACCGGTCGTGACGCGACGGTCTCTTGGGGCGGACCGGATTTCAAGTTCAAGAACGATACGGACAACTGGATACTTATTGCCACCGGATACACTAATTCCACGGTCACCATCAGTCTCTACGGTACCGATCCGGGGTATGATGTTGCCTACAAGACGGGCGACTGGACCAATATCAAGGCATATCCCGTCCGCGAGATACCAGACCCGACGATGCCGATAGGCATGAAGGTCGTCGAGGAGCGCGGAGTGACGGGTCGCACGATCGTCGTCGTCCGTACTGTGAAGAAAGGCGGCGTGCTCGTCCGAGAGGACAGCTTCAAGTCCGTCTACCGTGCAGCTGAAGAGGTCATCCGGGTGGGGACCAAACCTGCTCCGTCGGGGACTACCACTCCGACGCCGTAGCGGCACCGGTCCGTCGGAGAGGGGGCGTCAGGAGTGTTTCAGCCTGAGTACGAAGCGATGGATCGGGGCAGCCTTGAGCAGCTGCAGCTCGATCGGCTGAAAGCGACGCTCGAGCGCGTCTACAAGAATGTCCCGATGTATCGCGCCAAGTTCGACGATGCGGGATTCCATCCGTCGATGGTGACCTCGTTTGACGACCTCACCAAGGTGCCATTCACCGTGAAAGACGACCTCCGTGATGCATATCCGTACGGGATGTTCGCAGCGCCGATGAAAGATATCGTGCGCCTGCACGCGTCATCCGGGACGACCGGACAGGTGACCGTCGTCGGGTACACGGCCGGCGACATCGATCGGTGGGCAGACCTGATGGCCCGCACGTTCGCCTCGGCAGGAGCAGGCCCCGACGATATCGTGCAGAACGCGTACGGCTACGGGTTGTTCACAGGAGGTCTGGGAGCGCACTACGGATCAGAGCGTCTCGGCTGTTCGACGATCCCGATCTCAGGCGGCAATACCAAGCGTCAGATCCAGGTCATGAAGGATTTCGGCGTGACCGTGCTTGCTGCTACGCCGTCCTACGCACTGCTGCTGGGTGAGACCGCCCTGGAGATGGGAATCGACATACGCGACTTGCCCCTGCGTGCGGGTGTCTTTGGGGCCGAGCCGTGGAGCGAGAATATGCGCAAACAGCTGGAGGAAGTGCTCGGCATTAAGGCCATCGATATCTATGGGCTCTCAGAGGTGCTTGGTCCGGGCGTTGCAGCGGAGTGCGAGAGCCAGCACGGACTGCACGTGAACGAGGACCATTTCATCATCGAGATCGTCGACCCCGACACGCTCGCCCCGGTGCCGGTGGGCGTCATGGGCGAGGTGGTATTCACAACGATCACCAAAGAGGGGATCCCTGTCGTCCGGTATCGTACCCGCGACATCTCGCGCATCATTGCAGGCGAGTGCTCGTGCGGCCGCACGTTCAGTCGCATGGAACGCATCAGTGGCCGTACCGATGACATGCTGATCATCCGGGGCGTGAACGTATTCCCGAGTCAGATCGAGCAGGTCCTGACCGGCATCCCCGGCGTAGCGCCTCACTACCAGGTTGTTCTTACGAAGCGCGGCTCTCTCGATCACGTTGCTGTCCACGTCGAGGTGGGCCCGGACTTCGCGTTCGACGAGATCAAGGCACTGGAGCGGCTGCAAACTCGCGTGAAGGCGGAGATAGTCTCCGCTCTTGCGATCAGCATCGACGTGAAGCTCGTGGAACCCAAGTCAATCCAGCGGTCTGAGGGCAAGGCGAAGCGGGTCCTCGACCTGCGCGGCGAGGGGAGTGAGTAGCGATGATCAAGCAGCTCTCGGTGTTTCTGGAGAACAATCCCGGGCGGCTTGCAGAGCTCACGCGGGCACTCGGTGATGGCGGCATCAACATGCGGGCGCTGATGGTGGCCGATACCGCAGAGTACGGTGTCGTACGTATCCTGTGCGACACGCCCGACCGGGCGGTGAAGGTGTTGGAGAAGGCCGGGTTCGGCGTGTCGGTGACGGAAGTCATCGCAGTCGAGGTGCCTGATCGCCCGGGCGGTCTCGCTGGTATCCTCGAGGCGCTCGACGGGGACGGCATCAACGTCGAATACGCGTACTGCTTCGTGGAGCCCAGCGGGGGGTCAGCAGTCGACATCTTCCGCGTGGAGGATGCCCTGCGTGCTCAGACAGCTCTGGAGTCCATCGGAGTGCGAGTCGCGAGAGCTGCCGACCTCTACGAAGTGGATGCTTCCACGCTCTGATCCGAGTCGGCGTCGATATCGCACGGGTTGCGGAATGGCGAGTCAGCATCCGGGTCGAGTCGACGCCCGAGCTCACACAGTTCTTCCGCGTCCTCGGGAAGCGCTAGCGCGCGCATGGCGACTGACTCATCTCGAGCTCCAAGCAGGTCGCGAACGTTGGCGCGCACCCGGTCTGCCGCGATGGTAGCTCCTTCTCCCGACGTGTGGGGCAGAAGCATCATGAATTCGCCATCACCGAGATGTCCGACGTCGTCCACGAGTCGCACGTCGTTGCGGATATGCGATGCCACAGTACGCAGCAGTGCACGTTGCCGCGCGGGGCGCAAACCCGCCGTGAGGGCAGGGGATACCGTGATCATAGCCACGGAGAACGGTGTCTTGTAGCGCCGGAACTCGCCGATTCCTGACTTGATGGCCTGACCGCAGAACACGCTGTTGTATACCTGCGTGGCTTCATCGAGCAACGGGCTGCCCTGGATCCGTGCGAAGAAGTACTTGATTCGGGAACAGATCTCGCCACCAACCACACCGATCACGCCGTAGGTGAGCGTACGGGTCACGATCATACCGATCAGGGGGGAAGTCAGCCCCTGTTCGTTCATCAGCGGGATGCGGAGCAGGACGTAGATCAGTGTGGCAAACACGGCTGCGATGAAGCCGCCGTTCCGCCCCCAGTGCACCGCCGCGAAGAGTACTGCGACCATCAGGAACTGCGCTATGACTTCACGGATCAAGAGCGTGCCGGAAGATGGCAGGAACATACTGCCAATGATAACGGTGCCGCCCAGGATCATGATGAGCATCTCGAATCGGGAGTACTTCACGTGGCTCCTCCGGTGGTCGACTGCGTGCGAGAGTCTGCTAGCTCGGGTGATTGGGGCAAGACACCTGATCGGTGGCCGTATCCATCACCAGGTCCGTACCATCAAGGGGACAGTAACGAGTTTTGTCCACATCCCGGGCGTAGGGCTTCAAGTCGTCGAAAGACGCCGCGTCGTCTCCGTCGTGGTCACCACGGAACACCGTCATCGCGGTGGACAGCGTGCGCTGGTTCGACAGGCATGTGGCTTCCGCCGCTCGTGAGGACGTACCCCTGAAGCTCGCTATCGCCAACAGGGCAAGTATCGCGATCAGCAAGAGGACGAAGCTCAGCTCGACCAGGGTGAAACCCTCGTCCGGATGTCTCGCCCGGTGGCGGTTGCCCATGTATCCGATTCTCCCCCACGATGGCCGGTATCCCCGCCAAGGATTATAACGGAACTCGCTCGATACAGCCCTTTTCGGCGTAATCCTCGACAATGTTCAGCAAAGTACGCTTGGTTGCCGCCATGAGGCCCGAAAACCTCTACAATCTGTGTGGCACGTACACGACCCTCCGGGACACGCATGACACGCACCCCTTCATTCACATATCGAACCGTCGCGCTCATGCTCTCGCTTGCCGTTCTGGTATCCGCGCCATGCGCCGCGCTCGGTTCGGTTGCGAATACCGATGTAATCGGAACCGTTGAGATCTCAGACTCTGCAGACCTGCTCGCAGCCGCGCCTGATATCGGCGTGCCGTCAGGGCTTCTCGCTACGTTCAATGGCGAAGTGCTGTGGGCCCGCGACGCCGATTCAGCACGTGCTATGGCCAGTACGACGAAGATCATGACGGCAGTGGTCGTGCTGGAGCAGGTGGAGAACCTCGATGAAGTACTCATCGTGCCGGCGAAGGCGGTTCGTATCGGCGAGTCGGGCGTGGGAATCGGGGCAGGGGAGCAGCAGAGCATCCGGGATCTTCTCTCCGCGATGCTGGTGGCCTCGGCAAACGAGGCAGCCATGGCGCTGGCTTTGCGTGTGGGCGGCAGCGTCGAGGGCTTCGCAGCTCTGATGAACCAGAAGGCAAGTGAGCTGAGTCTCGCGCACACCCACTACACCAACCCGCATGGGCTGGATGAAGCCGGCCACTACACCAGCGCTTCCGATCTTGCGACGTTGGCGACATACGCGATGCGCAACCCCGTCTTCAGAGACATCGTCGCATCCGAGAAGATCCGGATACCCGGACCGAAGGGGCAGCGAACGATCGAGACATCGAACAAGCTGTTGTCGTCGCTGCCGGGGGCCAACGGCATCAAGACCGGATGGACCGACGATGCAGGCTACTGCGTGGTGGCCTCGGCGCAACGTGACGGTATCGAGCTCGTCGCGGTGGTGCTTGGAGCGAGCAGTGAGCGGCAGCGATTCAATGAGGCGGAGACGCTTCTGGAGTGGGGCTTCGGGCACTATCGCATGCAGACCATCTCCTCGGCGGACACCACCGCCGCGCTGGTGCCGGTGAGCGACTATCTGGACATGACTGTCCCGGCCGTGGTCGCATCATCTACCGTCGTGCCGGTATTCGATCTGGAGGGCGAGATCACATCCAGTATCGACGTTGTGTCGTACGTGGACGCACCGGTGAAGGCCGGCGACCGTGTGGGCACGATGAACGTAAGGCAAGGCCAGCGTCTGCTCGTCCAGGTGCCACTGGTGGCCGCTCGCGACGTTGAGGCTCCCGATGTGTGGCAGCGGATCAAGATATGGGTGACTCGCGCGTGGCGGAGTGTCTTCGGTGGACAACACCGGGCCGCACCCGTCAGCGTCATGTAGATCGAGACAGGAGGCACGATGAGTCAGGAACTGAAGCGAACGCCCCTCTATGAGGAGCACCTGGCGCTGGGCGCGCGCATGGTGGACTTCGCGGGCTGGGAGATGCCGGTGCAGTATGCAGGCATCATCGAAGAGCACAAGGCTGTACGCGAACGTGCCGGGATCTTCGATGTCTCGCATATGGCAGAGTTCCGCTTCTTCGGCTTCGAAGCGAAAGACGCGCTGCAGCGCATCGTTGCGAACGATCTGGACAAGATCGACGAGCTCGGAACCGCCCTCTACAGCGTGATGTGCGACGAGGATGGCGGCATCATCGACGATCTGATCGTCTATCACACAGGCGACCTGGAGTACTTGATCATCGCCAACGCTTCGAATCGCGATACGGACTGGGAGTGGATAACATCTCACCTGCCCGAGGAGGGCGTCGAGGCCGCGGATGAGTCCGACCGCACAGCACTCATCGCCGTGCAGGGCCCGCAGGCGCTGCACGTCATCGGAGAACTTGCGGGCGACGGGTGGGAGCCACCGGCGCGGTTCACCATCGCCGAGGCAGGCCTGGATACCGTTCCCACGCTGGTGGCCCGCACCGGATACACGGGTGAAGACGGCGTGGAGATCTTGTGCCATGTGTCACAGGCCCCCGCGCTGTGGCGCGCATTGCTGAGTTTCGCAGAAGTCGCGCCATGCGGGCTGGGTGCCCGAGACACGCTTCGTTTGGAGATGGGCTACCCGCTATACGGTTCTGATATGGATCGGGGAGTAGACCCCGTTTCAGCGGGTCTGGGTTGGACATTGGGCCTGTCGAAAGGCGACTTCATCGGACGCGAGGCCATCGTGCGCATCAAGGAACACGCGCCGGATCGCAAGCTCGTTGGTCTGACGGTGCGGGATGGCGTTCCGCGGCACGGCTTCAGCGTGTTGCACGAGGGCACCGAGGTCGGTAAGGTGGCAAGCGGCACGTACTCGCCGACGTTGGGGCATGGGATTGCAACGGCGTATGTGCCGGTCGAGTTGGCTTCACCGGGCACGGAGCTGGAGGTCGCTATCCGTCGCAAGACTGCGGCCGCCGTCGTGACGCGTCCGCCGTTCGTGAAAACCACGTCGTTGAACGCTTCGGCATCATAGAAGCGCAGTGAAAGGAGCATTACCGCCATGTACCCCAAGGACCTGAAGTATGACCGCGAGCACGAGTGGGTGAAGGTCGAGGGCGATGTCGCTATCCTCGGCATCAGCTACTTTGCACAGGATCAGCTCGGCGAAGTCGTCTACGTGGATCTGCCCTCGGTCGGCGATTCCGTGAACGTCGGCGAGAGCTTCGGCGAGATCGAGTCCGTCAAGTCCGTCTCGGAGTTGTTCTCGCCGGTCACCGGTGAGATCGTCGAGGTCAACGACGCACTCGGTGACTCTCCCGAAACCGTCAATGAGGACCCGTATGGTGAGGGCTGGATGGTCAAGATCGCCATGGGCGACTCGTCCGAGCTCGATGGGCTCATGGCTTCCGATGAGTACGAGGCCTTCATAGCCGAGGAAGCGTAGGGCATGCGATTCATACCCGTCTCATGTAGCGAGCGGGAAGAGATGCTCGAAACCGTCGGCGCTGCAAGCGCTGACGCTCTTTTCGACGTCATTCCGTCAGATGTCCGCCTCGACCGACCGCTGGATATCTCCGGCGGCATGGGCGAGATCGAGCTTTCGTCGCACCTGGAAGAACTGGCCGGTCGCAACCGTCACGCGGGCGATCTGGTCTCCTTCCTAGGCGGCGGATGCTACGACCACTACGTGCCTGCCATGGTCGATGCGGTGCTTTCAAAGCCCGAGTTCTTCACCGCATACACTCCGTATCAGCCGGAGGTAAGCCAAGGAACACTCCAGGCCATCTACGAGTTCCAGTCCATGGTCTGCGCGTTGACTGGCATGGACGTAGCCAACGCCTCGCTTTATGACGGAGCGACGGCGCTTGTGGAAGGTGCCCTCATGGCTGCCCGCGTCAAGAAGCGTCGGGCATTCGTGGTAGCGGGAACCATGCACCCGGAATGGCGGGAGACGCTGGCGACGTACTGCGAAGCAGGCTCGTATGAGCTAGCCGGGTGCGCCACGAACGATGGCCGAGTGGACCTCGATGCGCTGCGGGGTATGGTCGATGAGACCACGGCGGCGGTCCTGGTGAGTTCCCCGAACTTCTACGGGAACCTTGAGGATATCCAGGCCGTCTCGGATATCGCGCACACAGCAGGTGCGTTACTGGTCGTGTCGGTGAACCCGATACTCCTGGGTGTGCTTGAAGCACCGTCGGTCTTCGGCGCCGATGTCGTTGTCGGAGAGGGACAGCCTCTTGGCAATGCGATGTCGTACGGCGGCCCGGGCCTCGGTCTGTTCGCGTGCCGCAAGGAGTTTCTGCGGGCGATGCCCGGCCGTATAGTGGGCCGCACGACGGACGTGGACGGTCGGACGGGCTTCGTGCTGACGATGGCGACCCGAGAGCAACACATCCGTCGCGAGAAGGCGACCTCCAACATCTGCAGCAATCATGCGCTCAACGCGCTCGCCGCCGGCGTCTATCTGGCTTCCGTCGGTGCCGCGGGTCTCAAGGGTATCGGTGAGGCGTGCGTTGCCAAGGCCCACTTCCTCCGCGAGGAACTCCTTGGTACCGGGCGGTTCAGCGAACCATGGCACGCCGCGTTCGGCAACGAGTTCACGCTGCGTTTCGACGGCGATGTCCCGGCTCTACAGCAGGCGATGCTCGAGTGTGGATTCCTGGCAGGCCTGGATCTGCAGCGGTTCGACCCTTCAGATAAGGGGCTCGTACTGTTCGCCGTGACCGAGAAGCGCACGCGCGGCCAGATGGAGCGATTCGTCGAGGAGGTGGCGTCGCTGTGAGCGAGTATCCGGTACGCGAGCCTCTGACCGGTCGCCTGGTCTTCGAACTCGGATCCGCCGATGCGCGCTGCGTGGATGCGCCCATGCCTGACGTTCCGATGCCCGACCTCGACGCAGTACTTGCCGGTCAGAAGCGACACGTCCCTGCGATGTTGCCCCAGGTCGCTGAGATCGATCTGGCGCGCCACTACGCGCACCTGGCTGAGGCGAACTTCGGTGTAGACAACGGGTTCTACCCGCTCGGCAGTTGCACCATGAAGTACAACCCCAAGATCAACGAGTGGGCGTGCCGCCTTCCCGGCTTCGCCGGTACACACCCGTATCAGCCTGTCGAGACCGTGCAGGGTGTGCTCGAGATGATGGTCGGACTTCAAGAAGCACTTGCCGAGGTCGCGGGCCTGCCCGCGGTCACGCTGCAGCCGGCTGCCGGCGCACATGGTGAGTTGACGGGTCTGATGTGTATCAGGGCCTATCACAAGGCCAACGGCGACCCGCGCAAGCGCGTGATCATCCCGGACTCCGCGCACGGCACGAACCCGGCTACCGTCGCGATGTGCGGCTATGAAGTCACGACGATTCCGAGTGACCAGAACGGCGGAGTGGATCTTGACGCGCTCAAGGCGGCGCTCGACACGGATGTTGCTGCACTGATGCTCACCAACCCGAACACACTCGGGCTTTTCGACGAGAACATCCTTGCGATCACCGATGCGGTAC
Source organism: Actinobacteria bacterium UBA2279 (assembly GCA_002347365.1). Lineage (GTDB taxonomy): Bacteria > Actinomycetota > Coriobacteriia > Anaerosomatales > Anaerosomataceae > UBA2279. The sequence continues at coordinate 115,916 of DDWT01000021.1, read as the reverse complement.
ACGCGGTCGGCGCGCTTGCCTACTGCGATGGCGCGAACATGAATGCGATCATGGGCAAGGCTCGACCCGGAGACATGGGCTTCGATGCTCTGCACATCAACCTCCACAAGACGTTCAGCACTCCGCATGGCGGCGGTGGCCCCGGCGCGGGCCCGGTAGCGGTGCGTGACTTCCTTGCGGGATATCTGCCCGGACCGACGGCTGCGCGTCTCGATGACGGATCGTTCGGACTCGTGACGCCCGCGCACTCGATCGGGCGGGTTCGTTCCTTCAACGGCAACGTCGGCGTCTTGGTTCGCGCCTACGCGTACGTACGCGCGCTCGGGGGTATCGGTCTGGAGGAGGCCTCGGAGCAGGCTGTCCTCTCGGCCAACTACCTCAAGGAGAAGCTGAAGGGCGCCTACGATCTGCCGTACGATCGGACGTGCATGCACGAGTTCGTGTTGTCAGGGAAGCGTCAGCGCAAGGAGTCGGGCGTACGCACGCTCGACATCGCGAAGCGCTTGCTCGATTACGGTTACCACCCGCCGACGATCTACTTCCCGCTGATAGTCGAAGAAGCCATCATGATCGAGCCGACCGAGACCGAGGGCAAGGCAACGCTCGACCGTTTTGCCGAAGTGATGCTTCGCATCGCCGAGGAAGCCCGTCGCGATCCCGATCTTCTGCACGGCGCGCCGTATGGCACGCCCGTGCGTCGACTGGATGAGGCGGGTGCGGTCAAGAACCTCGACGTGGCGTGGAGCCCCAAGGAGGCCTAGCCCCTCAGGGCGACTGCAGTGAAGTGGCGACTCATCATCGACGGTCCGGTGGACGGCGCACGCAACATGGCCATCGACCGGACCGTCTTGCATGCTCACGCGGAACACGCTGTCCCGCCCACGCTACGCTTGTACCGGTGGCGCGTACCCACGGTGACGCTTGGCAAGTTCCAGCCCGTCGAGGACGTCGACCTCGAGCTTTGCAGTCGCCTCGGGATCGATGTCGTCCGACGTCCTACCGGCGGACGGGGAGTGCTTCACGACGATGAGGTGACGTACTCTGTCGTCGCGGGCACACGTGACGGGCTGCCGCGAGGGGTGGCTGCGAGTTATCGCATGCTCTGCGGCGCGCTGGTAGAGGCGTACAGGACACTCGGTATCGATGCGGATCTGACATCACGGGCACGCGGCGATCGCGGGGCAGGCGCCTGCTACCTGCATGCGACGAATGCGGACCTCTCTCTGGGTGCAGCGAAGCTCTCGGGCAGTGCCCAGGTATGGCATCGGGATTCCTGCCTTCAGCATGGGTCGTTCGTGCGTACGCGGGACGTTGCTCGAGAGGCGCGCGTATTCCGCCTCGATAGTGCGGCGACGGAGGATCTTGCGCGACGCACGGTCACTATTGCCGACGTGCTGTCCACCGTTCCGGACGATTCTGCAGTGCGCTCGGCGGTCATCGGGGCATTCGAGCGTGTGCTGGGTATCGAGTTCGAGCCGGGCGTCCGGACGTCTGCCGAGGACTCGATGTCCGCCGATGCCGCAGGACTGTTCTCGCTGCGCACGACTACCCCGTCTGAACTGGGGAATGAGCTAAGGTAAGGTGTCGACCCGACCGGTAAGGATGAGGCCGAGGTCGAGGCGTCTTTGTGGGTGCTGTCTGCTACAATGAGGCCGAGCCAAGTCGGCTTTCCGTGATGGAGTTGGAGGGGACATGGCACCGGATAAACACGCTTCCGACGACGCACTGCTCGACCTGCAAGACAAGACGCCGGACGAGCTGCGCGCGCTTCTCGACGAGCTCTACGCCGAGGAGCAGCGGGTGAGCTACCGACGCCGTGTCCTGCACGGTAAGATCGATATCTTGCGCGCCGAGCTCGTGCGTCGGATGAAGACGCAGCGCGAGGCCGGAGAAGATGTCGTTTCTCCCGGTGACCTCGAACGACTGATCGACATTCTCTCAAATGACATGCGCGGGGTTTCGCGGTACGACGTTACCGCCGAAGACGCCGATGACGACTCAGAAGAGTGATCTGCACCCCCGGGTAAGCCGGGACTGACAAGGAGGACACGTGACAACGATCGCCGACAAGATCCAGTCGTTCCTTGACGATCTCGCAATCGATGCTGTCGAAGAACGGGTCGTGGAGTACGTCATCCGCGAGGTGCACAACGGGCGCAAGCTCGCCGATGCACTGGGCGACCCCTACGTTCGCAATCGCCTGAGCGAGGAGAAGCTCGCTCACGTACTGGAGAACCCTGAGATCGCCTCGGCGCTCGAGGCGCAGATCACACAGTCCTTCCAGAAGAAGGAGTTCGGCTTCCTGAGCTGAGGCCGTACAGTCCCTACCAGCAGGGATGGTGAGCATGGAGACCTGTCCGTCATGCGAAGCGAAGCTACCTGAGGGCGCCGAGACGTGCCCCTCGTGTGAGTTGCGGATCGAAGGCTCAACGGCGTCATTCAAGCCGGTCGGAGTCGAAGAGGAACACCCCGCGGCCGGCGTCGTCGAGGTCTCTGATATACCGGTACTGGTCGTGCACAAAGGGGCGGAGACGGGTGAGCGATTCTACCTCGAGGACGGTGCCTATACGGTCGGCCGCGATCCGGATAGTGACATATTCCTCAACGATGTGACTGTGTCGAGGCGTCACGCACGCATCGACGTCATCGGTGGCGACGCGGCCGTCTCTGATGAGGGCTCGCTGAACGGCACCTACGTCAACGACGTCCTGGTCGACTCGGCGCATCTCCAGAACGGCGACGCACTGCAGATCGGGCGCTTCAAGATGGTCTTCCTCGCAGGAGGCGGAGTCTGATGGCTGTCACACGTGAGTACATGACCATCGGCGAGGTCGTCGAGCATCTCCACGACAAGTACTCGGATCTGAGCATCTCGAAGGTGCGCTTCCTCGAAGAGGAGGGACTGGTATCACCCGACCGAACCGCCGGTGGGTACCGCAAGTTCAGCGCGGCGGACGTCAAGCGCCTTGAGCTGGTTCTCAAGCTCCAGAGGGAGCACTTCATGCCTCTTGCGATCATTCGCGAGAAGCTGGCTGACTACGACAAGGGGAGGATCCCCGCCGAACTTGAGCCTGTTGTTGCGCATGCGGAGGCCATGGCGCTACCACTCGAAGACGCGCAGACGGTTCCCGTCGGCAAGGCACCGGACATGCTTGGCCTGCCGGAGGTGTTCATACGCGAACTCGCCGAGTTCGGACTGATCCAGCTGATCGATGGCGATCACGGCAAGGAGATATCGGCGGTCGACGTCGGCATCGCACACTCGTGCTGGGACCTGCGCCGCTTCGGTGTCGAGCCACGTCATCTCCGCATATACGAGACGTTCGCCGAACGCGAGGTCGGATTCTTCTCGCAGATCCTCATGCCGACCTTCCGTCACCGCACTCCGGAGACGCGCCAGAAACTCGTCGACACGCTCGGTGAGCTCACCAGACTGACGGGGGAGCTGAAGAAGCACATGCTTCATCGCGCGATCTCCCGCGTATTCGAGGACGTCGTATAGGAACCATGTCCGAGACGATCGAATCGCAATCGGCCGATCTCCCGGTCTCGGCCCAAGTGGCAGCGACCGAGTTCGTTCACCCGAGCGAGAGGGTGGCCGCGCAGATCCTCGACTTCTACCGCATCCGGTGGGAGTACGAGCCCACCCGCTTCCCGATAGAGTGGGACGGGGAGGGCGATGTGATCGCGTATTTCGCGCCGGATTTCTACCTTACGGACCTCGATCTCTACATCGAGCTGACCACGATGAACCAGAAGCTTGTGACGAAGAAGAACCGGAAGGTCAGGCGCCTGAAGGAGCTCTACCCTGACGTGAACATCAAGATCTTCTACCAGAAGGACTTCCGGAAACTGCTCTTCAAGTTCGGCATTCCCGTTGAAGCGCGTCCGCATAATCAGGGCGGCGGGCTGACTGCACGTGAAGAGGACAGGTCGTGAGGGGACGCACCGCGATACTCGCGGACCCGCTTCTGGACCGAATGCTTCTGTCACCGGACGAGATCATGGACAAGGTAGAGGAACTCGGGGCTGCGATCACCCGAGACTACGCCGGCAAGGACCTCGTACTGCTGACAGTCCTGCGCGGCGGTCTGATATTCCTGGCCGATCTGTGTCGGCACATCGAGCTGCCGCTCTCCATGGACTTCATGTCGATCTCCTCATACGCCGGCGGTGGAGCAGCGGTGCGTATCACCAAAGATCTTGACGACCCGATCGAGGGTCGTCACGTCCTGGTCATCGAGGACATCATCGACACCGGTCTTACTCTGCACTACCTCATGGGGATATTGCGGCAGCGTCAACCTGCGTCTCTCGAGGTGTGCACCTTGCTCGACAAGGATGCTCGGCGCATCGCCGATCTCTCGATCGCCTATCGGGGGTACTGTATCCCTGATCGGTTCGTGGTGGGCTATGGCCTCGATCTCGGTGGGCGGTTCAGGAATCTGCCTTTCGTGGCAACACTCAAAGACGAGGTGATGGGCTGATGTTGCGGCGGGTTGCTCGCGCGATCGGGGTGCTGGCGGCCGTCCTCGCCTTCGGCACCTTCGGCTACGCGGCGATCGAGGGCTGGTCCTTCCTTGACGCGCTCTACATGACCGTCATCACTATTGCCACGGTCGGTTTTCACGAGGTCGCCCCGCTGAGTGATGGCGGACGGGTATTCACGATGGTTCTGATCCTGGCCGGAGTCGCCGGATTAGCCTACTCGTTCGGAACGATCGTCGAGTTCATGGTTGAAGGACATCTCAAGGGTCTGCTGGAGGGACGTCGTATGAGCAAGCGCATCAACGAACTCAAAGACCACTACATCGTTGTTGGAATCGGACGCGTGGGTTCTGTCGTGGCGCATACGCTTGCCGACGAAGGAGTGGACTTCATCGTTGTGGACACGTGCGAGGAGTGCGCAGCGATAGCCGAGGAAGCTGGCTGGCTTCATCTGCAGGGCGATGCGACCGATGAGGACGTCCTGTGTGCTGCAGGTGTCAAACGAGCCAAAGGCCTCGTCACCGCGCTTGACACCGATTCGGACAATCTCTTCGTCTCCTTGACCGCGCGAACACTCAACGAGTCTCTCTATATCGTGGCGCGTTCGACGCAGGTCGCCTCCGAAGTGAAGATCCTGCGCTCAGGCGCCGACCGTGTCTTGACACCGAACGTGATCGGCGGTCGACGCATGGCTGCGATGGTGCTGCACCCCGTGGTGTCGGACTATCTCGACGTCGTCACGCACGGTGACCAGGTGGACTACTCGCTGGAATCAATGAAGGTGACCCGGGAGTCGAGGTTGTCGGGACGCTCGATCAGGGAAGCGAAGGTGCGTGACCAGACCGGTGCCTACATCCTCGCCGTGGACGGAGTGGACGACGGTCTGAACACCAACCCGTCACCTGACACCGTGCTCATGCCCGGCGACCAGCTCGTCGTTCTCGGCACGCAGGCACAGCTGGAGAAGCTCGGCGAGTTGCTCTGAACGCTGGCTCATAGCCCCGGCTCGATGTAGGCTATGCAAGGTTTCACCGATACGAGGAGGCAGCGTTGGATCTCGAGCAGTACATCCGGGACATTCCCGACTTCCCCAAAGAGGGGATCATCTTCAAAGACATCACCCCGCTTCTGGCGAGCCCAGAGGGCTTCCGGGGAGCGATCGATACGATTGCCGAGGAGTTTGCTGACGCCGGCATCACCAAGGTCCTGGGTGCCGAGGCCAGGGGCTTCATCTTCGGCGGAGCGCTCGCGTACAAGCTCGGGGCCGGGTTCGTGCCTGCGCGCAAGCCGGGCAAGCTTCCGGGGAAGACGACCAGCGCCGAGTACGCACTCGAGTACGGCACCGATACGCTGGAGATCCATGAGGACGCGATGGGTCCTGGTGATAGGGTTCTGATCATCGACGACGTACTCGCTACCGGCGGCACCGCCGCCGCGAAAGCCATGCTCGTGAAGATCGCGGGGGCAGAGACGACGGGTTTCGCGTTCCTGATCGAACTCGACTTCCTCAACGGTCGCGAGAAGCTGGGAGACAAGAAGATCGTCTCGTTGATTCACGTCATCTGATTCACAACGGGCAGTGTGCAGCGCCGCCACCGGGATCGTGCCGGCGGCCGCGCTTACGTTTCGGGGACGACGACCTCGGCGTTGACGGTCGCAACACCTGAGAAGCCGAGTGCCGTCGCCGATGCCTTCGACAGGTCAAGGTCTCGGCCGGCAATGAACGGCCCGCGGTCGTTGACGACCACGATGATGCGCCTGGCGCCCCGGGTCAGGGCGAGCACGGTTCCGAAGGGGAGCGTGCGCGATGCGCACGTGAAGTCGTCTTCGTTGAAGATCTGTCCGGATGCCGTGGGGCGTCCATCGAACTCATTGCCGTACCAGGAGCAGACGGCTGCGAACGAGTGGCCTGTTGTGCGGTATGTGCGGGGCATGTAGGCCGAACACAGGAAGATCCGATCGGGTAGGACGATAGCTTCGGCACGCTCGATCACAGAGCCGTTGGGCACAGAGCTGTCTTTCCAGCGCGCTCTCGTATCTGCATCCAGCTTCCGCGCCGCGAGGAGGACCGCCTGGGCCTCCTTGGTGAGACTTGTGATGAGCGCCTCTTGTTCTGCGAGCATCTCCTGCAGGGACTCCATGCGCGTCTGCTGGACCCGTTTGAGTTCGACGTCTTGAGCGCGGAGGTCGTCTAGTGCTGATGCCTGGTAGCGGGCATTGGCGGCAGCCAGGTTCAGGTCGGATACCACGCGACCGTCCTCCTCGGCGATGCGCGAGAGAAGCGAGGCGCGGGCGAACATGTCCCCGACTGACTCCGAGGTGAGAAGCAAGGTAAGCGGATTGACCGGTCCGTGCTTGTAGACGACAACGATCCGCTTCTCGTAGCGACCGCGGGCCTCGGCAAGTCGCGCCTCGGCGGCAGCGAGTTCAGCGCGCTGAAGACGTATGCGTTCAGCAGTGACAGCGATGCGCGCCTCGAGCGCGGCGTTGTCCGCGCGCAGCGCGGCGACCTCAGTCTCAATCGCAAGCGCGCGCGCAGTGGCGGCGTCGAGCTGGTCGTTGATCGCGCCGAGAGCTGCCGTGTCGGTGGCGAACGGGATGTCGATCACGGGTGTCTCGGGGGTGGCGGGAGCATTCGCAGGGAAGCACCCCACAACGAGTGCGGCAACCATGAGAACGCCTGCAAGCCTATAGGATCCGCGCATCTCCCGGGTCTCCGCTTCCCCGTCCGCGACCACGCCTCGAAGGCGTCGGGTTCGCGAGCGACTCACATACTCTATCAGAATCGCCGATGTAGACGACAGGCGTGGCGGTGGCCGAGCGTGAGGAACGAGTGTGACCTGTGGTATAATCACCCGCGTGACCGCACCTCAGGTCCGGCGTAGGCTCGGCCTCTTGACGCAGTAGTAGACGTAGCTGGAGGTAGCGCGTGCGGCAGAGCGTTTTCAGAAGCGGTTTTCGAGCGACGATAGCGGTCGCCCTTACCCTCTCGTTCACGGTGGCAGCGCCGGCTTTCGGCGCGCCCACGAACGCTCAGATCGAAGCCAAGAAGACTGAGGCGGCGACGGCGCAAGCCGAGCGCGATCGCATGGCCGGTGAGCTGGAAGTGCGCATCGAGGAGTACAACGCGATAACCGAAGCACTCGACCAGACGCGCGCACAGATCCGTGATACGCGTGCCGACCTCGAGATCGCAAGCCGCGAGCTCGATGACTCCCAGCGACAGTTGGCCGAGCGCGCCACCAACATCTACCGCGGCGGCGGCACGGGCATGCTTGAAGTCCTGCTCGGCACGACGTCGTTTGGCGATTTCATGACCAGGCTTGACCTTCTTAGCCGCATCAATCGAAACGATGCGCAGATAGTCGCCGGCGTGAAGGAAGCCAAGGCCCAGGTAGAAGCGCTGGAGCGGACGCTTCAGACCCGAGAGGCCGAGCAGGTCGCGTTGCATGAGGATGCTGAGCAGCGAGCGAGATCCATAGAGGCCGACATCCGCAAGCAGGAGCAGTACCTCGCGTCGCTGGATGCCGAGGTCAAGCAGCTTATCGCCGAGGAGAAAGAGCGGCAGCGCCAGCTTGCTGCGGCTCGAGCGGCTGAGCTTGCACGGCAAAGCGCCAACAGCCCGGCTGGTCGCGCTGCGGCGGACCCGGGGAGCCTGGGCTCGGGCCATCCCGAAGTCGTGGCTATTGCGATGAAGTACCTGGGCGTCCCGTATGCCTGGGGAGGTGCCTCGCCGACCGGGTTCGACTGTTCGGGACTGTGCGTGTACGTGTACGGCAAGATCGGCATATCCCTGCCGAGAACGAGCGCGAGCCAGTACAAGTCCGGCAAGCACATCGACGCCAACAGGCTCGATCTGCTGATCCCGGGCGACCTCGTGTTCTTCGGTACAGACGGTGATCCTTCCCGGGTGCATCATGTGGGCATCTATGTAGGCAGCGGCAACTTCATTCACGCTCCGCAGACCGGTGATGTAGTCAAGGTCTCCTCTCTCACCGAGCGCATCGCTACCAGCAGCGATTACGTGGGCGCGTCTCGCTTCTAGGCGCTCGCCCGTCTGCCCTCGCAGAACCCCTCTGAACCATCCGAACGCATGCGCCTCTGTGATATGATTCGCAGAATCCGCAGCACGCTGCGGCACATATCCAACGCGCTCGGGAGGTGCCGTTTGTCGCTCATCCTGATGTCAGGCAACGAGGCCGTTGCGCGCGGCGCCTGGGAAGCCGGTGTCGCGATCGGTGTGGGGTATCCCGGGACTCCGTCCACAGAGGTGCTTGAGAACCTCGTGCGCTACGACGACGTGCACTGCGAGTGGGCTCCGAATGAGAAGGTCGCCGCAGAGGTCGCTGCCGGTGTGAGTATGGCGGGCGCCCGGGTTCTGGTCACAATGAAGCACGTTGGGCTCAACGTCGCCGCCGATCCACTCTTCACGCAGGCATATGTCGGGGTAGGTGGCGGGCTGGTCTACCTTGTCGCCGATGACCCCTCCATGCACTCGTCTCAGAACGAGCAGGATACGCGTAACTACGCGGCCGCAGCGAAGGTTCCGGTGCTGGAGCCTTCCGACAGCTCGGAGGCGCTCGCGTACGTCAAGCGTGCGTTCGAGATCTCCGAGCAGTACGACGTTCCCGTGATCGTTCGTACGACCACCCGGGTCTCGCACTCGAAGAGTCTCGTGCAGACCGGCGAGCGTGCCGAGCATGCACCCGGGTCGTACGAGAAGGACGCCTCACGATTCGTCATGATTCCGGCCAACGCGCGCATGCGTCGCGTGAGTCTCGCCTCACGTCTCGATTCGCTGGCATCGTGTGTCGAGTCATGCGATGAGAACCGCATGGAACTGCGCGACACCGGTCTGGGAGTCATCACATCCGGCATCGTCTACCAATACGTTCGCGAGGCCCTTCCTGAGGCCTCGATCCTCAAGCTCGGTATGACGTCCCCGTTCCCGGAGGGCCTCGTTCTCGACTTCAGCTCGAAGGTTGAGCGGATCGCGGTGATTGAAGAACTCGACCCGTACTTGACGTTGAGGGTCAAGGCCCTCGGCGTGAAAGTGGTGGAGACCGGCCTTCCTCGAATAGGGGAGTATTCGCCGGGGTTGATCAGCGCGGCATTCGGGACAGTGCCTTTGGAGAAGCGCGAGCCCATCCGCGACCTTCCTCCGCGCCCGCCGCTCATGTGCCCGGGTTGCCCGCACCGTGGAGTGTTCTACGCGCTGGGCAAACTCAAAGCGGTCGTGACGGGAGACATCGGCTGCTACACCCTGGGCGCCCTTCCTCCTCTGCAGGCCATGGATAGCTGTGTGTGCATGGGCGCCAGTATCGGCATGGCGCACGGTATGGGTCTTGTGAAGTCGACCGACCGGCCCATCGTCGCCGTGATCGGTGACTCCACCTTTGCGCACAGCGGCATCACCGGGCTACTGCACATGGTCTACAACGGGGGCGCCGGTACGGTGATGGTTCTGGACAACCGCACGACTGCGATGACCGGGCATCAGGGCAACCCGGTATCAGGTATCACACTCTCGGGTGATCCGGCTCCGGCGCTCGACCTCGAGGCGCTTGCTACGGCTGTCGGTGCCCGATCTGTTCGCATGGTCAACCCCCACGACCCGGCCGAAGTCCTCCAGGTCCTCAAAGAGGAGACGTCCGCGGACCACGTGAGCTTGATCATCGCGAAAGCTCCGTGCGCCCTGTTGGTGCGCGAGAAGGCGGATCCTTTCGCCGTCGACGAGGAACTGTGCACCAAGTGCGGGAGATGCATCAAGCTCGGGTGTCCCGCTATTGCGAAAGATCCTGAGACCGCGCGTGCCGTCATCGATGCGACGCTCTGTGTCGGGTGCGAGCAGTGTGTCCGAGTCTGCAAAGCTGATGCGATCGTGCCGAGCGGGGCAGCCTGTGACATCGGGAGGGAGCGGTCATGAGCGACGTGACAACGGTCCTTCTGGCAGGTGTGGGCGGGCAAGGGACGATACTTGCCGGCGACGTTCTGGCCAAAGTGGCCGTTGCTGCCGGGTACGACGTCAAACTCTCCGAGGTACACGGGATGGCGCAGCGAGGCGGCTCGGTGGACACGGTGGTCCGCTTCGGCAGCAAGGTCTTCTCGCCGGTGGTAGACCCCGGAACCGTCGATCATCTGATCGCTTTCGAGCTCATCGAGGCCGCCCGCAAGCTGCCGTTTGTGAAGCCCGAAGGTCGCCTCGTTGTGAACACACGGACGATCCAACCACTGCCCGTATTGATTGGGACACTTCCGCAGCCCGATGGCATCATTGCCGCTCTGGATTACGAGCGCGCGATCTTCCTCGACGCAGAGGAGCTTGCGTGCGAGGCCGGGAGTCCTCGCTCGGCGAACATCGTACTGATGGGAGCTGCATCGGTAGGCCTTGCGTTCGATGCGGACGCATGGCGCGAGGTGATCGCTGCGCGAGTGCCGGCAAAGACCATCGACGCGAACCTGCGGGCGTTCGAGCTCGGACGAAGTGCGTGTGAAGGAGGAGCGTGCGCCGTATGAGCGACAAGAAGGTCAGCCAGCTTTCGGTGTTCATCGAGAACAAGAGCGGCCGGGTGAGCGAGATAACCGGTCTTCTCGGCGAGGCGGGCATCAACATCCGCGGGTTCTCGGTGTCCGACACTGCCGAGTACGGCATCCTGCGTCTGGTGGTCGACAAGGTGGCCGAGGCGAAAGAGGTGCTCAAAGCAGCGGGTTTCACTGTTCGCGAGAACGACGTGATCTGCATCGACTTGCCTGACAAGCCCGGTGGGCTGGCAGGGGTGTTGAGAATCGTCGCTGATGCGGGCGTGAACATAGAGTACGTGTATTCGCTCATTGCGACATACGTCGTGATAAACGTGGCGGATGTCGAGCGAGCGGTGCACTTGCTCTCGGATCGACCGGTGCGTCTCGTCTCACAGGATGAGATAGCAGCGGTACACCTGTAGAAGCGTCACGTCTCCCGTGCTCTGGGGGTCGGGTGGCGGGCGCGCAACGACTGTGTGGAGAGGATGGAAGCGATGACAGGCATGAGATGGCAGCGGATGCTGTCAATGGTTGTCGCCCTCACGCTCGTCGTGGCGTCGCTCGTGGGTTGCTCGCGAGAGGATGTCACCGACAGTGGCGGCGGCGATGCAGAAGCGGTCAAAGACCCGTATGTCATAGGGGCCGTGCTTTCGCTCAGCGGCACGTATGCAGGTCTGGGTGAGCCGGAGAAGAACACGATCGTCATGGAGCTCGAGCGGATCAACGCAGCAGGCGGGGTCAACGGACATCAGGTTGAAGTCGTCATCGAGGACGACGCGACCGATCCAGCGAAGGCCCAGGCGGCTACCGTGCGGCTGATCGAGCAGGTCGACGTTGTGGCCATCATCGGCGCGACCGGCACGGGGCAGACGATGGGGATGCGTGGAGATATCGACCGCGCGGGCATCCCGCAGGTCTCGGTAGCAGGGGGTACGGTGATCACTTCGCAGTTCGACGCCCTCGTGTTCCAGACGCCGTGGTCGAACAGTCTGGTCGTGCCGTTCACTTTGAACAGGCTGCAAGACGAGGGCATCACCAAGATAGCGCTGCTCTATGACACCGGCGGTTTCGGCACCGATGGCGCCGCGGTCGTGACGGACCACGTCGCAGAGTACGGCATCATGGTCGTTGCAGAAGACACGTTCAACCCGGGTGACACAGACATGACCGCACAGCTGACCAAGATCAAAGGCTCAGATGCTGAGGCGATCGTGCTGTGGAATGCGGGCAAAGAGGCCGCGATCGTTGCAAAGAACATGCAGCAGCTGGGAATGACCCAGCGGCTCTACGGAAGTCACGGAAATGCGCGCAAGGAGTTCATCGACGGTGCCGGTGACGCGGCCGAGGGGTTCCGGTTCGCTGCTGGCAAGATCTTGTCTCCGGAGTCATATGGGACCGATACGGAGAGCTACCAGGTCGCAACGGAGTTCATCGAGCGCTACACGGAACGCTATGGCAAGGCCCCGGACACGTTCGCGGGACATGCATACGATGCGCTGCACCTGATCGTCGAAGCGATGCAGCGTCTCCCTGAGGGATTCGACTCGATCGATCTGCGTGATGAGATCGAGCGCACCGACGGCTTTGTCGGTATCGGCGGCGTGTTCTCCTTCTCTGCGACAGACCACAATGGTATGTCCGACGACGACCTTGTGATGTATCGCGTCGAGAACGGCGGTTGGGTCGTCGAGACGCCCTAGGCGATGCACGGTAGTGGAGAAACAGGGGAGGCGGAGGGCACCATGGCGAGGAAGGCACTCGCGATAGTACTGTCTTCGGCACTATTGGTCGCGCTTCTGGCGACCGGTGGCTGCGGTGACGGTAGCGCGACGGACAGCACGACCGAGGCAGAGCCATATCGGATCGGTGTCGTCGTCTCGCTCACCGGTACATACTCGGGGCTGGGTGTTCCGGAGAAGCAGGCTATCGAGCTTGAAGCAGAGCGTCTCAACGCTGAAGGCGGAATCGATGGTCATCCGGTAGAGCTCATCTTCGAGGACGATGCGACGGACGCCGCGAAGGCCGCGGCGGCGGTCACGAGCCTTATCGAGCGGGATGATGTCATTGCCATCATCGGCGCCACCGGGACCGGTCAATCGATGGCCATGCGCACCGACATCGACCGTGCGGGCGTTCCGCAGGTGTCCATGGCGGGCGGTTCGGTCATCACTGCGGACTTCGACCCGCTCGTGTTTCAGACGCCGTGGCCGAATCGTGTCGTGGTGCCCTTCACCCTCAAAGCGCTTGCTGCCAAAGGCGTCAAGCGTGTCGGGCTGATCAGTGATACCGGCGGGTACGGCGCCGACGGTCGGGAAGTCGTCTTAGCCTCCGCGGATGCTGCGGGCGTCGAGATCGTGGCTGACGAGACCTTCAATCCCGGCGACACAGACATGACAGCTCAACTGACCAAGATCCGGGGAGCATCACCGGATGCGGTGCTGATGTGGAATGCCGGCCGAGAAGCCACGATCGTCGCCAAGAATATGGAGCAGCTCGGCTTCGCGGTGCCGCTCGCCGGCAGTCCCGGCAACGGCCGTATCGAGTTCATCGATGGGGCGGGAGCTTCGGCGGAAGGATTCATATTCGCCGCAGGTAAGATCCTGCGCCCCGAGGCCTACGGCGAGGACACCGAGGAGTATCGGGTCGCCACGAGCTTCATCGAGCGCTACACCGAGCGGTACTCACAAGCACCCGATATCTTCGCAGGACATGCGTACGATGCGTTCATCATCGTGGTGGACGCCCTCGGGCGTGTTGATGGTGACGTTACGCCGCAATCACTGCGGGATGCCGTCGAGGGCACCAGCGGCCTGATCGGCGTCGGGGGGACGTTCACGTACAGTGCGGCCGACCATAACGGACTGACCGAGGACGACATCGTGATGTACCGCGTCGAGAGTGGCATGTGGGTGCTGGACGAGTGAGCCGTGGATAGCGCAGAGCTCCTGCAGTTCGCCATAGCCGGCCTGAAGAACGGGTCGATCTACGCGCTGGTCGCTCTCGGGTTCACGCTCGTGTTCGGCTCGACGGGGATCATCAACTTCGCGCAGGGTGAGTTCTTCATGCTCGGCGGGATGCTTGCAGTGTTCTTCATGCGTCTCGGGTTGCCGCTTCCGGCTGCCGTCGTCGCGGGAGTCTTAGCCACCGCGGGCATCGGCATCGCTTTCGAGCGACTTGCGCTGCGGCCAAGAAGGGACTCCGGTCCGCTCGTGCTCATCATCATCACCATCGGCGGTTCGATGGTGCTCAAGTCGCTGTCGCGACACCTGTTCGGCGGCAGCGAACTCTCACTTCCGGCGTTCAGCGAGGGACCATCGATCGTGGTCGCCGGTGCGGCGATCGAGCGACAGGCTCTGTGGGTGTGGGGGCTCACCCTTGTGGCCGTGGTGGGGCTCACTTGGCTCTACTCGAAGACGAAGTTCGGCCGATCGATGCGCGCGTGCTCTCTAAGTCATGAAGCGTCCAGGCTCATGGGCATCGACACCGCACGCATCGTGATGATCAGTTTCGGCATAGCGGCAGCTCTGGGAGCTCTTGCAGGCGTCGTCGTAGCGCCACTGACCCAGACATCGTTCGACGTCGGTGCACGCATCGGCGTCAAGGGCTTTGCAGCTGCGATCTTGGGTGGCCTTGGAAGTCCGATCTCGGCGGTTGTGGGCGGGTTGATGCTCGGACTGGTTGAGAGCATGTCGGTCGCATTCATCTCCAGCACGTACAAAGATGTGGTTGCACTGGTGCTGCTCCTGCTGGTGTTGTTCGTGAAACCGGAAGGCATCTTGGGTCGTGCCACCCGGGAGAAGGTGTGAGGATGCGGATCACGCGTCGCTCACTGGGCATGGGGCTTCTCGCAATCGCAGCAGTAGGGCTCGCAGCTGTCCCCTTCGTGACCGATGACCGCTACTTGCTCAAGGTGCTCACGTTCGTGGGTCTGAATGCGATCGTCGTCGCAGGACTGGCGCTGTTGTTCGGGTACGCCGGGCAGATATCACTGGGACATGCCGCGTTCTTCGGTCTGGGAGCGTACACGTCCGCGTTCCTCACGACAGCGACCGAGACTCCGTGGCTCATCGCAGTGTTGGCCGGAACAGCCATCGCTGCGATCGGTGGTCTATTGCTCGCCCTGCCGAGCCTGCGGCTCAAAGGCCACTATCTTGCCATGGCTACGCTCGGGTTCAACGAGATAATGAGTGTCCTGTTCGTGGAGTTGCGTTCCATCACGGGCGGCAACGACGGGCTGTCCGGCATCCCGTTTCCCAGCATCGGGTCCTTTGTGATCGACACTCCAGCGGGCATCTATCTGCTGGTGTGGGGCGTGGCCGCATTGGCGCTGCTCGGAGCCGCCAACCTGGTCCGCACGCGCCCCGGCCGCGCCATGCGCGCCTTGCACGGTTCGGAGCTTGGAGCGCTGGCTGCAGGCGTGGACACAACGCGTCTCAAGGTGCAGGTGTTTGCCGTGTCTGCCGCATTGGCCGGACTCGCAGGTGCGCTGTATGCGCATGCAGTGGGGTTCATCTCTCCCACGCAGTTCTCTCTGGAGTTCTCGATCCTGCTCGTCGCCATGGTTGTGGTTGGCGGGACAGGGTCGCTCGTAGGTCCGTTCTTCGCTGCAGTCGTTCTTACGCTGCTCCAGTATGTGCACGCCCTCATACCCGGGCTCAGCAAGGATGTTGCCGCAGTCATCCAGGACTGGGAAGTCGACATCTCGGGTCTCGTGATGATCCTGACAGTCATCTTTGCTCCGGGTGGCTTCGCTGCGCTGTCACGCCGCCGCAAGCGGGTCAGGATAGGGGAGGGCGAGGCGGTATGAGTCTTCTCGCCGTTCGCGATCTCAGCAAGCGCTTCGGCGGTCTTACCGCTGTCGATGCCGTGAGCTTCGAAGTCCACGAAGGCACCATCAAAGCCGTCATCGGTCCGAATGGGGCGGGGAAGAGCACACTCTTCAACCTGCTGACCGCGTTCGATCGGCCTGATTCAGGCTCGGTGGCGTTCGCCGGCCGGAATCTCGCCGGTATGCGACCGCACCGTGTGGTGTGCGCGGGTATCTCACGCACGTTCCAGAACACGCAACTGTTCGAGGAGCTCACTGCGGTCGAGAACGTGCTTGTGGGCATGCATACACGGCTCCGTGCGGGTTTTCTCGGCGGAGCCCTGAGTCTGCCGTGGACACGCGCGGAGGAGCGTCGCGCCCGTGAGCGAGCCGCCCACCTTCTGAGAATGGTCGGTGTGGACATGTATTCGGACACACTGGCTGCTGACATCCCGCACGGGATGCGACGCCTGCTCGAGATCGCTCGCGCGCTGGCTGCTGAACCCCGTCTGCTGCTGTTGGACGAACCGGCCGCCGGTCTGAACGGACCGGAGACGCAGTCCCTGGCAAAGACGCTGTATCGGATCCGCGACGAGGGCGTGACGATCGTGGTCGTCGAACACGACATGGGGCTTGTGATGGAGGTCTCCGAGGAGATCGTCGTGCTCGACCGGGGTCGGAAGATCGCGGAAGGCCCCCCGCTTCTGATCCAGAAGGACCGGGCCGTGATAGAGGCTTACCTTGGAGAGGAGGGTGTGTATGTCTGATGCCCTCCTCAAGGTGAGGGGTCTCTCGGCGGGCTATGGGCATGTCCCCGTGATACGCGATGTATCGCTGTCGGTGGCAGCTGGCGAGGTCGTCACGCTCATCGGCGCCAACGGCGCGGGCAAGTCGACGCTACTCAAGGCGATATCGGGGCTTCTCAAGCCCAGTGCGGGACACGTTCAGCTCGATGGAGCCGACGTGACAGGCACGCCGCCTGAGCGGCTCGTACGACAGGGTCTGGCGCTGGTGCCGGAAGGCAGACTGCTCTTTGGACCGATGAGCGTGGAGGAGAATCTCCTTCTTGGCGGTCACACGCAAGGCGCGCAGGGTGTCGCGGCCGAGCTTGAGCGGGTCCACACGCTGTTCCCGGTGCTCTCAGAGCGCGCGAAACAACCGGCGGCGACGCTCTCCGGCGGCGAGCAGCAGATGCTTGCGGTGGGTCGGGCCCTGATGTCTGCACCCCGCGTGCTGCTCCTGGACGAGCCCTCGTTGGGGCTGGCGCCCAAGATCATCGCGGACATCTTCGGTGTTCTGGATGCGCTGAGAGCCGAAGGACTCGCGATTCTGTTGGTAGAGCAGGACGCCCGACTGGCGCTGCGTCACTCGGACAGGGGACTGGTCATGCGCACCGGCCATGTCGCGCTCGAGGGAACCGCCGAGGAACTCATCAACAACGACGACGTGCGCCTGATCTATCTGGGCGCATGGCACGGGAAGGAATAGGGGGCCGGCATGCCGATTTGGAATCCGGAGTACGAGACGATGGAGCGCAGCGGGCTCGCCGAGCTCCAGTTGCGTCGGCTGCAGTCCACGATCGCCTGGGTCTACGATCGCGTGCCCCACTACCGCGACGCTCTCGATGCGCGTGGTGTGAAGCCGCGAGACATCAAGACACTGGCCGACGTCCGCCTGTTGCCCTTCACCGACAAGACTGCGCTGCGAGACACGTATCCATACGGGATGTTCGCAGTCGATCTTGAGCAGGTCGTCCGCGTGCACAGCTCATCCGGGACCACCGGAAAGCCGATCGTGGTGGGCTACACGAAAGGTGATCTGAACACGTGGACCGAGCTCACCGCGCGTATCGCTTCCTCGGCGGGGGTGACTGCCGCGGACCGGGTGCAGGTGGCGTTCCTCTACGGGATGTTCACAGGCGGCTGGGGGATGCACTACGGAATCGAGCGTGTCGGTGCGACGGTGTTCCCGGCCGGAAGCGGCAACACAGAGCGACAGCTGATGATGATGCAGGACTTCGGCACGACCGCGATCGTGTGCACGCCCAGCTACGCCCTCTACATCGCAGAGGTGGCCGAGAAGAGCGGCATCGACATCAAGTCGCTGTCGCTGCGCGTGGGATTGTTCGGAGGTGAACCCTCAGGTGAGGGTATGCGTGACGAGATCGAGAGGCGTCTGGGAATTCTTGCCACAGACAACTACGGTCTGTCCGAAGTCATGGGCCCCGGAGTCTCAGGTGAGTGCGAGCACCAGTGCGGCTTGCACATGGCTGAAGACCACTTCCTGTTCGAGGTAGTACACCCTGAGACAGGCGAACCGGTCGCTGAAGGGGAGGAAGGCGAGCTCGTCATCACCACCCTCACAAAAGAGGCGTTTCCCGTGTTGCGCTACCGCACACACGATCTGACGGTCATAGATACCTCTCCGTGTGAGTGCGGTCGCACGCTTTCTCGCATGCGCAAGGTGCGGTCGAGGACCGATGACATGCTCATCATCCGCGGAGTCAATGTGTTCCCGAGCCAGATCGAAGACGTGCTGGTGAGCATCGAGGGAATAGAGCCGCACTACCTCGTCGTCGTGGATCGGGAAGGCTCCATGGACGACCTCGAGGTTCGAATCGAGGTGGCAGAGGAGATATTCTCTGATGTGATGGCCGATATGGTGGCGTTCACCAAGAGGGTCGCCGAGAGGCTTTACTCGGTCATCGGTCTCCACGCGAAGGTTACCTTGGTAGAACCTGGTACCATCGAACGAACGGCGGGCAAGGCCCGTCGAGTGTTGGACAAGCGGCGATCCGACTGAAACGGACCGCACTGCCGGGGAGGATCCTGTGACCTCTGAGGTGCTGGGGTACGCTGCGATAGGGGTGGGGACCGTTGCGGTCGTCGCCGGTATCGTGATGGTGTCGCTGCTTGCGTGGCGGCGGCAAGTGCGTCGCTACATCGTGACCCTGGTGGGTGGCCGAGAGACAATCAGCTCCGCATTCCACACTGTGGAGGGCGTCTCCAAGACGCTGGCCACTGCCACGGACGGCGAACTCATCGCATTCGCGCTCGATCCCGAGTCAGAGGGACGCCGAGCGCTCTCCGATATCTCCGAGCGCATGGCCATATCAGCCGACGAGCTGCAGATGATGGCGTTGCCGAAGCGACTATGGCCACCTGCGAACGCACTCGCGGATGCTGCGGCGCTGTTAGGTGGACAAGCTGGCCGGGTCAGCGGCAGCGAGGGCGTGGAGGTTCTTGACGCTCTCGGGGAGTTGGATCTGGTTGGCGTGGTATCTTTGCTTGAAGCGGCTGATGCGATGCTCCTGGACATGAGGGAGCGGTATCGGGTCGCCGATGACGCTGTGTACGGTGGCGGTCTCTACATCTGACGATGTGGCAAGGAGGCGGGCTTGGCGATGGAGGAAGACGGCCGCAGAGGGTTTGATGCTACAGTCGCACTCAAGATCGCCCGGTTCGTCGTTCCCTGGATAGTGCTGTTCGTGGTGGTATTCGTGCTGGTCGGTGTCATCGGCGAGTATCGAGCGGCACGTGAGAGTTCCTCATCGGGCTCTTCGGCATCCACAGAGACAAGCGGCAGTATAGACACGACGACATCGGAAGATCAGATCCAGATCCCGGTGGAGCCGACCGACGGTGCTGTGTCCGGGGGTCAGACCGTCGTCGTCCAGATAGAAGGACTCAACATGCGGACCAAGCCTACGACGGACTCTGAGGTCATCAAGCGGCTTCCGCTCGGGGCCCGGCTCACATTGATCGGCGAGTCCATCGGCTGGTATCAGGTGCAAGATGACGCCGGCGATGAAGGATGGGTAGCCGCCGGCGGGCAGTACACAACACTGGAGTAGATAGGGGAGCAGGGGATGGCTCGCGTCATTGGCAGGGCAGATGAGTTCTATCGGCTTCGGGTGATACACGTCGGCGAGAGCGACGAACTCGACCTCGATTGGCGCGACGACATCCTGTATCGGCGACCTCTGCAGGAGCGCGTGGGAGAGTACGAACTCTACCGTGTCGAAGCGGTTCTGGTCGACGACGAAGAGAATGCGACCGAGCTTGGGACTTTCGGTGGCCAGGACGAGGCCTACGCGTTCGTTCAGTCTGCCGAGGACGACCTGGCGGACATGACCAAGTCGGAATTCGAGGACACCTACTTCACCGCATAGGTTGTGTGGTGTCAGAGCGTGTGCGGTCTGGCTCGTTTGAGATCCCTCAGGCACAACCCACGTGGGGAGTGGAGTGTCAAGAAGCCAAGATAACATAAGATGTATTATCGGGCGTATCGCTGAGCGTGACGAGAGACCCCTCTCGGAATCAGGCTACTCCGACGACGCGAGTTGCTCCTGCAGCTGGTGCGAGATGTCGCGACGCGTCACGACCCAGTCGGTTCGCTTGAAGAGTTGGTCGTACATCGCCACGAGTACGATCAGATTCTTGACCATGACGAAACCGATGACCGTCAGCCCGTACACCAGCCCGTACCACCACTTGTAGCGAATGTGCGCATTCTTCATGGCGGATATCGTCGCAAACGGTCCACTGATGAGCGTGACGACGGTGCTCAGCAACAGAAACCAGTGTGTTCGCAACGGCACGTTTCCCTGGTACAGGTACAAGCTGATGATGACCGGGAAGATCTGCAGCGTTATGAGCGGATACAGCTCCCGGTACAGCAGCAGGTATGTCCAATGGACCTTCTGGAGGCCGCTCAGGTGCTTTGAGCGCCAGAATGCTCTCTGATGCTTGATGCTCACTTGCAGCCAGCCCTGGGCCCAGCGCTTACGCTGGCACCAGAATGAGTGGAAGCTTGTCGGTGCCAGCTCGGTGGAGATGATGCTGCGGTCGTGGACTATCCGGTGTCCCGCAAGCAGCGCTCGCGCCGAGGCATCTATGTCCTCGGTCATCATGGATTGGTCGAATCGGATGTCTTTGAGCACGGACGTTCTCCAGTAGCCGTTCGATCCGCCGAATATCGCCGTGTCGGCGGCGATAGAGCGTGCCGAATGGCTGACCGCGTAGATGCACTCGAACTCGACTGCGATCATGCGTGTGAGGAATGTGGCGCCGTGGTTGCGGATCACACTTCGGCCCTGGACGACGTCGTAACCATTAGCGATCCATCGCCATGCGCGTGACAGGCAGTCCGCGCACGGATGATGGTCGGCGTCGAGGATGCAGATGATCTCTCCTGAGGCGACCTCAAGCGCGGCGTCGACATTCTCCGCTTTTGACTCGCTGTCCGCTACGCGCAGAAGCATGAACTCGTGATGAGCGTCGGCGATCTGCCGCAGCTCGGTCTCGCATGGCAGATCACAAGGAGTGTTGTATGCAAGGATGATCTCCAGCCCGCCGGCTGGACGTTCGATGGTGTGCAGCAGGTAGGTGATCGTCTCGGTGATTATCTCGCGCTCATTCGGCAAGAACGCAGCGACCACGATCGAAGCGCGGGGTACGGGCGGCGTGCCTTCTGCCGGAAGACGTCCGCCTGTCGATCCCAGAAGCCTGTTCAGGAATGCGCTGAAACCTGTGCCTCTGTCGCTTGATGCCCGTTTGCGTGAGACCGAGACGAGTGCTTCCCAGATGATGACCGTGGCGGTCAGCAGATACACCGCTGCGATGATCAGATGCAGCCACATGAGATCGTAGCCCGCAACCCGCAGACGATAGTAGAGCACCGCCGGAAATGCGATCACTATGAGGTTCGTGAACAACACCCGGCCCCAGCCGTAGGGCGTGCGCCGTACCGGCTCGTCCTCATTTCGCGTGTCGTCGGTCAAGGCGTCTCCCTCGTTGTTGCCATGCCTTCGAACACAACTTTGTGGGGGGCAGATTACCACAATGTGGAGCTCTGCCAGAGCATCCGAAGGCAGCCTTAAGAAGGCTGATACGAATCAGCCCCGGACCGCGATGTGGTCGCAGCCCGGGGCCGTCGTTGATCCGCGGACTGGTCCGCGGTGATCACCTGTACTAGGCCTCAGCAGCCTCTTCGGCCAGATCGCCGCCGAAGTCAGCACCGACGGTCTCGGCCAACCCCTTGGACTCAGCCGGTAGGACCAGGTTAAGCAAGATACCGAGCAACGTTGCTGCAGCCATTCCGGGAAGGACGTAGTCGCCGATCGGAATGACCGTGCCCGTGCTCTCCATACCGATGCCGACTACGAGCACGACGCTCGACAGGATGAGGTTGCGGCTGTGGCTATAGTCGATCCCGCTCTCGACGAGCAACCGTAGGCCGGAGCTCGCGATAAGGCCGAACAGGAGCAAAGAGATGCCGCCCATCACCGGGACCGGTATCGACTGGATGAGGTACTTGAGTTTCGGCACGAATCCACCGATGAAGAACGCCAGCCCGCCGGCCCACCAGAATACCTGTGTCGCGTAGACCTTCGTGACGGCCATGACGCCTATGTTCTCGGCGTATGTGGTAGATGGCGTGCCACCGACCATCGCTGACAGCGCTGTGGCAAGACCGTCCCCGGCGAGGGACTCAGGCAGCATCGGCGTGAAGTCCTTGCCGACGATCTCGTTCACCACCAGCAGGTGTCCGATGTGCTCGATGATGACGACGAGCGCCACCGGGCCGATGATGAGGATCGCCCCAAGGTCGAACTTGGGGAACGTCAGTGTCGGGAGGCCGATCCATGCGGCGTCGAGCACGGGCTGGAAATCGACCATACCCATCGGGAACGCGACGAGGTAGCCGACTATGATGCCGAGCAGGATCGGGATGGTCGCCCAGAACCCCTTGAAGAAGCTCGAGAACACGATGGCCGCCGCCAGTGTGATGAGCGCAAGCACGAGGTTCTTCATCTCGAACGCGTCGCCGGCTCCCTTGGTGGCCATGCTGATCGCGACGCCGGCCAGGCCCAGACCGATGACGATCACGACAGCGCCCACGAGTGCGGGCGGCAGCACCTTGTTTAGCCATCCGGTGCCAAAGGCTTTGATCAGCAGCGCGACGACGACATATACCAGACCGGCGACGACCAGACCGCCGAGCGCCTCCGGTATGCCCTTCGTGGTCGCGACGGCGATGATCGGGCCGATGAATGCGAACGACGATCCCAGATAGCTCGGGATCTTCCCGCGTGTGAGTATCAAGTACAGTATCGTGCCGGCACCCGACGTCATGATAGCGACGGATGGGTCGAGACCAGTGAGCAACGGGACAAGTACAGTGGCGCCGAACATGGCCATCAAGTGCTGGAATGCGAGCGGGATAGCCTGGATCAGCGGCAGCTTCTCGTCCGTTTGGATCTCTCTTTGGGCCATTTCGCCTCCTCTCTTATGTGTAGGGTCTCTTTGGCGTGCTTAGGCGAATAGTGCTGTGAAGACTCCTGCAGCATCGAGGAAGGCGACCACGAAGGCGGCGCTGATGACGTACATCAGCGGGTGGATCTCCTTCGTCTTGCCGGTGAGCAGCTTGATCAGCGTGTAGCTGATGAAACCGAAGCCGATACCGTAGCTGATGTTGTAGGTGAGCGGGATCCCGACGATTGTGATGAACGCGGGGAATGCGTCGGCGATATCGTCCCAGGAGATATCCTTGACGCCCTTCATCATGAAGAAGCCCACGATGATGAGTGCACCGGCAGTGATCGGGTAGATCGTGCCACGGTCTTCGAACATGATGCCGCCGCCAACCATGGCGATGACAGGTGCGAAGAAGGCGGCAAGTGCGAAGAAGATACCGGTCACGATCGAGGTAAGCCCGGTGCGCCCGCCTTCGGCAACGCCTGCGGCGGACTCGATGTAGGTCGTGATCGAGCTGGCGCCGAACAGACCACCGGTGACGGCGGCGACGGAGTCGACAGCAAGAATCTGCTTGGTACCGGGGACAGTGCCATCCGCGTTCAGGAACTTGGCCTGCTCACCGATGGCGACGACGGTGCCCATGGTGTCGAAGAAGTCGGTCAGCATGATGGCGAAGACAGCTACCAGTAGCGTCGGCGTGAAGATCTGGCCGATGGCCATACCGCCTTCTACCTGCTGGAACGGCGCGAAGAACGTTGAGAAGTCAAGCGTGCCGAGGACTGCTTTCGGCAGTTCTACCACGCCGAGAACGAGTGCAACAACGGTAGCGACGGCCATGCCCAGCAGGATGTCCCCACGAACCTTGAACGCCATGAAGATCAGGATGGCGAACAGGCCGATAAGCGACACCCAGACGTAGGGCTGCGAGAAGTCACCGAGCTTGACGAGAGTGATCGAGTCAGGACCGATGATGCCGCTCTCGTTGAGGCCGATGGTGGTGATGAACAGGCCGATGCCGACACCGATCGCTCGCTTGAGGCTCATCGGGATCGCGTTCATAACGGCCTCGCGGAAACCGGTCAGCACGAGCAGCAGGATGATGAGACCTTCGGCGAAGATCACGGACATGCCTACCTGCCACGGTACGTTCGCCTGCTGGAAACCGATGACCGAGAAGGTCACCACAGCGTTCAGACCCATGCCTGACGCCAGGGCGAGCGGACGATTGCTGATCAGTCCCATTGCGATGCACATGAGAGCCGCACCCAGCGCAGTTGCTGTCGCCGCTCCCTCGAACGGCACACCTGCAGCCGAGAGGATTCCCGGGTTCACGAAGATGATGTACGCCATCGTCATGAAGGTCGTGAGCCCGGCGATGATCTCGGTCTTCAAATCTGTTCCGCGCTCTTTGAACTTGAAGAACTGTTCCATCTCACCATTCCTTTCGCAGTAGTCCTTGTAAGGTCATCGCCGGTCGTGCCGGCGGTCACGCGGGCCCCTCCGACCTTCACGTGACACGGTTGAGGAGGCATCCCCCCTCTCCTCGGCGGTCGACCGTGCTTGGCTTATGTGAAGTAAGTTCTCGTGGATGCATGGCTACTCTTCCGTCCACACCGGGCCGAGGTAGCGCGCAGCCACCGGTGAGTCCGATGTGATCGCTTCAAGGATGGCGCCGGCTATCGGCGGACGCAGGTCGAGTTGCGTGAGTGTTCGGGGTTCGATCAGCTCGAGGCCCTCGATCGACGGATCAGTCGGCCGTTCGAGTAGTCTGCCGCCGGTCATCTCGGCCCGGAAGGTGATGTTCACGATATGACGGTCGCCGAGCGGAGCGATGGTGTCGTTGATGACGATCGGCTCCCCCACTGCACACTCCAGACCGGTTTCCTCGCGTATCTCACGCTGCAGCGCAGCTGCGAGTGTCTCACCACGATCGACGCCTCCTCCGGGGAGCAGGTAGTACGGCTTGCCGCCCTTGCGTTGCCGCACGAGCAGAAGCCTGTCGCCGACGAGGATGACGGCGGCCACACGGATGCGTGGCCCCTCAGACGCCGGTGCTGCCAAAGCCGCCCTCCCCCCGTACCGTTTCATCAAGTTCGAGCACTTCGACCAGCTCGACGCACGCGACCTTCTGGATGACGAGCTGGGCGATCTTGTCCCCGCGCGAGATCACGATAGGAGTGGTGGGGTCCAGGTTGATGGCGATGATCTTGATCTCACCGCGATAGTGGGAGTCGATCAAACCGGGAGTGTTCACGAGGCTCAGACCCTGCTTGATCGCGAGTCCGCTCCGTGGCTGGACGAAACCCGCATGGCCCTCCGGAATGGCGACAGCGATCCCGGTCGGCACGAGGCCTCTTTGGAAGGGCGCCAGCGTGACATCCTCGGCGGCGAACAGGTCAAGCCCGGCGTCTCCTTCATGGGCGTAGCGCGGCAGCGGCAATTCGACATCGATGCGCTTGATCTGGAGTTGCATGCGGTCCTTCCTAGGCTCCTCTGACGATGGTCGGCAAATGTCGGGCGCACTGCGCTGCGATTTCGTGCAACGCGTCGGGATGGAATGGCAGCACGGCACCGGCCCGTGGATCGAGCGTGGTATCCGGCACGAACTGCTGGATGGCGTAGAGGGCGCCTCCGCGGAGAGTCGAAGCGATCTCGGGAAGATCGTCGATCGCAAGTGCCCCCGGGTATGCGGTAGTCCGGAACTCGTGTGAGACTCCCGAGCGCCTGAGCACGTTGAGCGTGCGCTCGACCCGCATGGCCGTTCCGGGACGGTCTACGAGATGGTCGTATCGCGCGAGAGTCGTCTTGATGTCCAGTGCGACGTGCGCTACCAGACCCATCGCGAGCAGTGTCTCGAGCGTCTCGGGGTTGGTGCCGTTCGTGTCGAGTTTGACCCGGTAGCCAAGGTCGTTGAGCCGTTCCAGCAGAGCGCCGATGTCAGGATCGTCCGTGGGTTCGCCGCCTGTCACGACGATGCCGTCAAGCCAATCTCGTTTGGCGATGAGATAGGGCTCCAGCCCAGACCATCGCGCGTCGGCTGCTGCCGGAGAGAGCAGCGCAGGATTGTGACAGAACGGGCAGCGCAGTGAGCAGCCCGCCAGAAAGACGGTGGCCGAGAGGCGCCCCGGCCAATCCAGCATGCCTGCAGGTAGCCAGCCAGCGATGCGATCCGTCGGAGCCTGGGTGCTCTGACTGGTCACGGGAGGTGTCATCACTGATCAGTTCGCCAGGACCGTGCGCAGAGCGCTGGCATCGGGAGCCTCGCCACGCCAGCCGGCGATCTCGTGACCCGAGGAGTCGAACACGAGTACCGACGGCGTGGCCAGAACACCGTGGAACGAGGCCTCGGCCAATCCGTCGATCGATTCGACGTCATAGATAGACACGTTCTGGAACCCCTCCACGGCACGCTTGGCCGCCGGGCAGCGGGGGCAGTCCTCCTTGACGAACACCTTCACTTCCATCGGTACTGCTCCTTGATCGCGTTGCTGACGTTAGCAGGCCTTCTCATCGACTGGCGTGAGCGAACCGAGGTCGGTGCGGACGCGATCGTACAGTTCGCCGATCTTGCTGCGGTTCCAGGTCTGGACCTTGCTGAAATAGCCGACTATGCGGGTGACACCATATACGTCCATCGAGCCGCACAGCGGGCACTGGGCTTTCAACCCTCTGCTGGTACGCCGGCACGACTCACAAACAGTGAATTCAGGGCTGAAGGCGATCTGGGAACACTGGGTGTTCCGGAACGTCTTGATGACAAAGGACTCGATCGCTCTGGGGTCCGGTTCGCTCTCTCCCAGCCATACGTGCACGATGGCACCCGCTTCGATGAGCGGGTGGAATCGGGACTGGTCTTCCACGCGAGTGATGTAGTCAGTCGGCGCGTCGGCGGCCAGATGGATCGAGTTGGTGTAGTAGTAGTTCCCTGTGGTGACATCGCCTTTCACGACCTGCGCCGCCATCTGCGGCCAGTACTTCATGTCCAACTTCGCCAGACGGTAGCCTGCGGATTCCGCGGGACTCTCTTCAAGAACCATGTGGATGCCGTACCGCTCGGAAAGCTCGCGGCACTTGAGGCTCATCGCCGATATAACCCTCAGGCCGAACCTGAGAGCGTCCTCCCCTTCATGCAGCTGTCGGCCGGTGTGGATCTGCACGAGTTCGTTGAGCCCGATGACCCCTGCAAGGTAGGTCAGCTGGTCCATCATGAGGTACGGATTGCCATCGAGGTTCTGAGTGAGCAGGCCAAGAGGCCCATCCGAGCCAAGATTCATCAGCTCGGTGATGAACTCACGTTTTTGCACGTGCGCTTTTGCCACGAGCTCGAGCGCCTTATTGAGCTCCATGAAGAGTGTCTGATCGTTGCCTTGAGCCTTGTAGGCGATGCGTGGCAGATTGATCGTGACGTTCTGCAACGCCGAGAAACGCATCCGCTCAGGTGTCTTTGTCTCGCCGAGCTGCTCCTCGCTCAACTTCAACTTGAGCCTGCAGCATTGCGAGACCGTCACTTCGTCGCCACGGTCGAACACGAAGTACGTGATGCCCTGCTTGGAGGCGACGCTGCATGCGAGATTGAGGAACTCTTCATGGCCCTCTGTGTGGAAGAAGTCCTCGTTGATATGCAGCAGCGGCTTGGGGAAGACGAACGTCTTGCCGTGCGCATCGCCGCGCATGTATACGTTGAACATCGCCCGGAGAAACGCTTGAGCCTCTTTTTCATACTCCCGGTACGTCTTGCCGGTGTACTCGCCACCGGGGCCTATCGCGGGCGTGTCTGCGAAGTGTCGCGGGATGTTGTAGTAGAGGTTGAAGTCGGTGAACACCACCTGGCTACCGCGAGCTCCCGCAAGCTGGTTGAACTCGAAGATGAGCATCTGTGCGAGCTGGTCGATCTCGTCTTCAGTCTTGCCCACGAGATACGGGGCGAAGAAGACGTTGACGGCTTCCCACCCGACGGCGCCTGCATAGTGAGCCTGCAGCGCAGCAGCCATCTTGACCATATGGCCGATAAGGACCTCGGGGTGCTTTGCAGGCTTCGAGACTGACGTGATGTTCGGCAGTCTGAGGCCGTACTTCTTGATGTACTCCAGGGAGTGCCCACCGCAGTACGGTCTGATGATGAAGCCGAGGTCGTGGAGATGGACATCGCCGACGTAGTGAGCCTCGGCCACATCTTCACTGAACACCCGCCGCAGGGCGAACTCCTTAAGGATCGTCTCGGCGATCGTCAGATTGATGGACTCCGGATTGTGCGTCGTGTTGCTGTTCTCTTTGTTGGCATTGGTGATGATCTGCTCGACGTCCCACATCGGCAGACCGAGCTGGCTGTGGCGCTTGTGCATGACCGTGAGCCCACGCTCGAGGAATTCTAGGTCGACAAGCTCCCGGATGATCGCCGTGGTGACAGTCATCAAGTTGCTGCGCTCGATGCGGTCTTCGACAGCCTCGGCGATCTCCTCGGCAAGGACAGGCGCCGCACCGGTCTCCTTGATGAGGGAGTCGACGATCTTCGAGCGGTCCCAGGAGTCGATCTCCTGTCGCGAGTTAGTGGAAACGAGGAGCGCGATGTCCGTGCTATCAGCCGAGCCGGGAGCCTGGGAGGGCTTTATCACGTTCACGACGCGCTCAAGAACCATCTCGCCACACCTGCCGTTCCACTTCGTTGCCAGCCATGTATATGCGGCTCTGACGCCGCGCACCGGGTGCGAGAGGAATCCCCCCGTGACCAGTGAGAATCACCCGAGCTTCTTCAGCTCCGAAGTGAATTCATCCAGATCGTCGAACTCTTTGTAGACCGAGGCGAAGCGGATGTATGCCACCTTGTCGAGCTCGAGGAGTCGACGAAGGACGAGATCGCCGAGTTGCTTGGCGGCGATCTCGTAGTGGAACGTGTTGTGCAGTTCGGACTCTATGTCATCGATCAGTTCCTCGAGCTTGGCGGTGGTGACCGGCCGTTTGGCGGTCGCGACTACCAAGCCACGCAGGAGCTTGCCTCTATCGAACGGCTCTCGGCGATCGTCCTTCTTGATCACCATGAGCGGCATTTCTTCGCGACGCTCATATGTGGTGAATCGCTGGGCACACTCAAGGCACTCCCGCCTGCGGCGGATGGCGTCCTGAGACTCCGAGACGCGAGAATCAACGACCTTTGTCTCATCATGACCACAGAACGGACACCGCATAGCGATACCCCCACATCTAGGCTCCAATGCAGCCTAGCACACAATATCTGGGGTACACAACGGGAGGTTGGATGCTATCTGAGGGCCACAGACGCACTGGATGTTGCGTTGACCGGGACCATCAGAAGCTGGCCTGCGACGATGTTTCCGCTGGTCATCCCGTTGAGCGTACGTATCGCTCTCACGGTCTCAGGCGTGGTCAGCCCTTCGCCGGGATGCTGTTTGGCGATCTCCCAGAGTGTCTGATACTCCCCGACTTTGATGGTCGTTGTGTGAGTCGGGGCTGACCGGTCGCGCATGAGCGCGGGACCGACGGCCGCGGCGATCAGTGCGAGTGCAAAGAGAACGAGGATGAGGATCTCCACCGTCGTGAAGCGCAGGGTCCGTGGCTGTTCTGTTTGGCGGACGCGCGATGCGCTGTTTGTTGTGGCGAGCGTAGCGTGCATGTGAATCGGACCTCCCTGGACCTGTCTCGGCTGGCACGACCACCCTAGCGGACCGGTCTGACATCCAAACCGAACACACGTTCTGTACACATGATAGTGCGAACAGGTGTTCGTATGCAAGGGGAAATACGAACGTCTGTTTGCATGAGCGCACGACGTGACGTACACTTGGCGCACGAACACGCTTTCGGTTCAGGGGGTCGGTGATGGAGTACAAGCGAGAACTGACACGCCGTCAGCAGGAGATACTCGACTACATCCGGTCCGAGATCCACCGGCGCGGTTTTCCGCCGTCGGTGCGGGAGATCGGAGAGGCTGTCGGTCTCTCGTCCTCGTCGACCGTCCACTCGCATCTCGCTGCCCTCGAGAAGAAGGGCTTCATTCGACGTGATCCCAGCAAGCCGCGTGCTCTTGAGGTCCTCGATTATCGTGACACGGAGCGCGCTGTGGACCTTGGCGCCGTCCGGGCTGTTCCGATCGTCGGTCAGGTTGCAGCAGGCTCCCCTATCCTGGCCGCCGAGAATATCGAGTCCACGATCTCTCTCCCCGCAGAACTTGCCGGCGAGCAGACGTTCATCCTTCGCGTGAAGGGTGAGAGCATGATCGATGCGGGGATAATGGACGGAGATTTCGTCGTTGTCCGCCAGCAGTCTTCTGCGGGCAACGGGGATATCGTGGTGGCGATGCTGGATGACTCAGCAACGGTGAAGCGCTTCTTCAAAGAAGCCGATCGCGTGCGTCTTCAGCCCGAGAACGCCTCAATGGAGCCGATCTACTCTCGAGATGTGACCATTCTGGGCAAGGTAGTCGCGCTCTTCAGGCGCCTCTAGTCTTCCTCGGCAACTCTTACGAATGGCGCGAAGAAGTCCGCGCGCGCCGTGGGCACACGCAAGATGAGGTGTGTACCACTCTCCACGTGCTCCTCGAGAATGATGTGTGCCTCTTCATGTGCCATCTTGACGAGGTCACCCCGCGTGTAGGGCACCAGGACGTCTATGGTCCTGTCGCGGTGTGCGGCCTCCGAGGCGATCCGCTCAAGAAGCGATTCCAGACCTGCTCCGCTCACCCCCGAAACGAACACGGCATCCGGGGAGCGCCTCTGCAGCTGCAGCAGCTCCGCTTCGTCGATCAGATCCGTCTTGTTGTAGACAAGCATCTGCGGACTGCCGCTGACGCCGAGCTCCCCTAAGACCTCCGAGACGGCGGCTATCTGAGCTCCCGCCATCGCATGTGACGTGTCGACGACGTGAAGGAGCAGATCCGCTTCGCGAACCTCATCGAGGGTCGACTTGAACGCTTCCACCAGCGAGTGCGGCAGTTTGTTGATGAACCCGACGGTGTCGGTGAGTGTGACGATGCGGCCCTCGGGCAGTTCGAGTTGGCGCGTCGTGGCGTCCAGGGTGGCGAACAGCTTGTCTTGCACGAGCACACCCGCACCCGTGAGCGCATTGAGCAGCGTGGATTTTCCCGCGTTCGTGTAGCCGACAAGCGCTATCCGGTACACCCCGGAACGGTGACGGGCGTGTCTTTGGGTATCACGCGCAGCCGAGACGGCCTTGAGTTCGCGCCGTACCTCCTGGATCCGTTTGCGCGCGAGCCGGCGGTCCGTTTCCAGCTGCGTCTCACCCGGACCACGGGTGCCGATGCCCAAAGCGCCGCCGGCAGCTGCGGCAGCCTGCCCGAAGTGGCGCCACAGACCGCGGAGTCGAGGCAGGAGATACTCCATCTGCGCAAGCTCTACTTGCAGACGTCCTTCCCGGCTTCGCGCGTGCAGCGCGAAGATGTCGAGGATCAGCGCGGTGCGGTCGAGTACCTTCACGCCGAGCATGAGGTTCTCCACGTTGGCCTGTTGTGACGGAGACAGGTCGTCGTCGAACACGACCAGCGTCGCTTTGGTGTCCTCGGCGAGCCGTCCGATCTCCTCGGCCTTGCCCGGGCCGATGAACGTGCGCGGATTCGACCGGTCGAGCCGCTGCGTCACTTCGCCGACGATCTCGGCGCCGGCAGTGTCGACCAGCCGCGCGAGCTCGGCCATGTCCTCTTCTATCGGCCAGCCACGCTGTCCACGGTCCACGCCCACGAGGATGGCCCGGTCGCTGAACTCATGAGCGACCTCGTAGGGCTTCGTTTTGGCCTCAGTCATGCGTTCCGGCGCCGACCTCTCCTAGAGCGTGTTCTTGATGCGCTCGATGGCCTGCTCGAGGCGGTCGTCGGGTGTTGAGAGCGATATGCGGACGTACCCCTCGCCTGACGGGCCATATGCGGTACCGGCTGCCACGATGACATTGGCCTCATCGAGAACCTTCGCCGCGAAATCCGCTGATGTGTAGCCTTCGGGCACCTGCGCCCACACGTAGATGGTTCCCTTCGGCGTGTTCGCCTTGATGCCGATCTTGGCGAGCGCATCGATGACGAAGTCACGACGGCGCTGGTACATGGCGTTGAGTTCGTCGATGGAGTCTTGCGGCCCGAGCAGTGCTTCGATCGCTGCATCCTGCACGGCGGTGAAGACACCGGAGTCGATGTTGCTCTTGACGGTGCCCAGCGCCTTGATCGCTGTGGCGTTGCCCACGGCGAACGCGACGCGCCAGCCGGTCATGTTGTACGCCTTGGAGCAGCTGAAGAACTCGATAGCCACGTCCTTGGCGCCCGGACGCTCAAGGAAGCTAGACGGCTTGTAGCCGTCGAAGCCGATCTCTGAGTAGGCGTTGTCGTGGATGATGAGCAGGTCGTGCTTCTTGGCGAACGCGATCGCCTTGTCGAAGTACTCGGGCGGCGCGATGGCCGAGGTGGGGTTATTGGGGTAGCTGAGGAACATCATCTTCGCCTTGGCGAGCACGTCGGCCGGGGTGGACTCGAAGTCCGCGAGGAAGCCGTTCTCCTCGGTCATGGGCATGAAGTGCGTCTTGCCACCGCAGAGAATGCCACCAGTGTGGTACACGGGGTATCCGGCGCCGGGAACGAGCGTATACTCCCCGGGGTCCACGAAGGCGAGGAAGACGTGGGCGATGCCTTCCTTGCTGCCGATGAGCGCCAGAGTCTCGGTGTCGGGATCGACATCCACAGCGAAGCGCTGCTTCATCCACTGGGATGCGGCCTCGCGGTACTTCTTCGCGCCGGCGTAACTCGGATACTTGTGGTTCTGGGGGTCGCGTATAGCCTTGGCCATCGCGTCGACGATGTGCTCCGGTGTGGGAGTATCCGGATCCCCTATGCCGAGAGAGATGACGTCGATACCCTGGGCCTGCTTCGCCTCCTTCTTCCGGTCGATCTCTGCAAACAGGTACGGCGGAAGTTGAGCAATGCGCTGAGCGGTCCTCACGGTATGTCCATCCCTTTCACGGTATGTCGGATGACAGGTCGTCATGTCGGCTTCGGCCCGACGTTCGGAACATGGTAGCAGAAGCGGATTCGGCGTGCGTCACGCGCCTTGTTCATCCTCTTCCTCGTCAATGACCACGGTGCCCGAGAAGACCTCTGCTGCCGAGCCGGTCATGTAGACGTGGTCGTCTTCGTGCCAGCGCACGAACAGGTCGCCGCCGGGCAGTTCGATCGTGGCGTGTCGTCCCGTGTAGCACGACAGGGCTCCCGCAACCAGCGTGGCACACGCACCCGTGCCGCAAGCCAGCGTCTCCCCCACTCCGCGCTCCCAAACGCGCAAGCGTATGGTCTCGTCGTTGACCAGCTGGGCGAACTCCACGTTGGTACCTTTAGGGAACCGGTCACAGGTCTCGATGAACGGGCCCACTGTGTCGACTGAAGCGTCGTCCACGTCGTCTACCCAGATGACCGCGTGCGGATTGCCCATGGAGACACCTGTGACCGCATACGTGCCGTATGGCGTCTCGATGGGGCACTGATACACTTGCGTGCCTCCGAACGTGGATGGCAGCTTCGCGGGGTCGAGTTCCGGGATCCCCATGTCCACGGTCGCTTCGTGCAGGGTGCCATCCTTCTGCCGCGTGAACGTGACGGGCTTCAGTCCGCCGAGCGTCTCGATCAGGAGTGAATCGCGTTCACTCCCGATCAGGCCGTGATCGACAAGGTACTTCGCAAAGCAGCGGGCGCCGTTCCCGCACATCTCGGCAAGCGAACCATCAGCATTGAAGTAGTGCATGTAGAAGTCGGCCGAGGGATCAACGGCGGGGCGAACGAGGATGACACCGTCGGCCCCTACGCCAAAGTGCCGGTCGCACAGCCATACCACGGCATCGGGGGACAGTTCCCAGTCCCCGCCAAGGTCTTCAATGAACACGAAGTCGTTGCCCAGACCGTTCATCTTGGTGAACGTGAGTTCCACGGGATTTCCTCTCACTCGAATACCTGAGGGGGCGCGATCGGTTCGGACGATTCTACCAACTCCAGCAGGCGTGTGGTGGCCTGCTGTGATGACAGCCCGGTTACGTCAAGCCAGTGCACCCGGCTGTCGGCGCGGAACCACGTCAGCTGTCGTTTGGCATAGCGACGAGTCGCCTGCTTGATCGACGCGACCGCCTCCGCGATGTCCGCACCGTTCTCAAGCACGGGCACGAGTTCTTTGTACCCGATGGCCTGTGTTGCGGTGAGCGCCTCACGATACCCCGCCGCGATCAACCCCTTAACCTCATCGAGAAGTCCATCTCGGATCATCTCGTCGACCCGCGCCTCTATTCGAGCATACAGTGCGGCTCTGTCCATCGTCAGGCCCACGAACACAGTCGGATAGACAGTCTTGCGTTCACCGAAACCTGCCGTCTGAGCGGCATATGAAACCCCTTCATCTGCCATCTCCAGCGCCCTGATCACCCTGCGAACGTTGTGGGGGTGGATAAGGGCCGCGGACTCAGGATCTCGCTCGGCAAGCACTGCGTGGAGGCGTTGCGCGCCGAGTTCGAGCTCCAGATCCTCGTAGTGTTGCCGCGCCGCTCCGTCGCTCTCACCCGGAGGGAACCTCATGTCGTCGAGTGCGGCCCGAACGTAGAGTCCTGTCCCTCCGACGAGCACCGGAGTGAGAGATCGGGCGGTGATCTGATCGATGGCGACGCGAGCATCGTGCTGGTAGAGCGCGGCCGAGTAGGGCGTGCCGGGTTCGACCAGGTCCAGGCAGTGGTACGGCACCCGCCGCGCGGACGGCGTCGTCTTGGCGGTACCGATGTCCATGCCACGGTAGACCTGCATCGAGTCGGCACTGACTATCTCGCCCGAGCATGAACGGGCGACGTACTCGCCAACCATGCTCTTACCGACAGCTGTGGGACCCACAATGGCGATGACGGGGGTATCGGTCTTCATGCGCTAATGGTAGCGGTCGACACGGAAGCGCTCGAGCTTCACGCGTTCCCGCAGGCCGATGCCGGCCTTTCGCATCGCGATAGTGACCTGTTGCTCGGAGGTGTCCACGCCCTCCAGATCCGGGAGCAGCAGTCCCCGTCTCCAATCGGCGCTGACGATCACCCCGAACTGCCTCGGATCGAGGTCGGCCATGGATGCCGGCTCGGGTGCGTGGAGTACATCGACGGATATCTCCAGGTCGCCGAGTTCCTCGGCAGAGACCGGTGGAAAGCGCGGGTCGGCGGTGGCCGCCTGTATCGCGTTGTGGATGATCTCGTCACCGAGCGTTGCGTGTGTCGGTCCGATGGTGCCGATACATCCACGCAGATCCGGGCCGCGATGCAGGCTCACGAATGCACCGGCGGGTTCGGAAAGCAGGCCCGTGTCGTGCTGGTCGACGATGACTCGTCGCTCGATGACGTAGGCGTCGATGGCGCGTCGTGCAAGTGCAACAGGCTCGGACTCGTCATCCCCACGGTGACCGTGCTTGCACCCCGGGGTCTGGGTCATTGCACGATCGAGGAGTTCCACAGGTCCGGCGATGGCAGTGAGATAGCCAACGCCCCAGGGGCCTTCATAGGCGAGCAGTCGGGTCTTTGTGTCGGCACCTTCGAGGAAACCCCCCAGGGTGATGAAGGAGCGCAGGCCACACTCGCCGGCGGCCTCCACGAGCTCCGCATCGAGGTTCATCAGCGCGCGGTAGTCACCGGATCCCACGAGTCTGACGAGCTCTCGATCGAAGTCGGAACCTCGAGGGTTGAACCCCGCAGGAGCGCCTGGGAGCAGACGATGGCTGCAATCCCCACTCGCGAGAAAGGCGACTCGACGTCCCAGCGACTCGGCGGCGCGTCGGACCGCTTTGCCGAGCTCGCGATGCGTCTCGAAAGGCAGCCAGGCGAGCGAAAGCTCGACCACGGGCCATCTGCCTGCCCGGTCGATGAAGCTCAAGGGGACGACAGCGGCGTGGTCCAGTGCGCCGGGCGAGAGTCGCAGATGCGCTCCCCTGAGAACGACGGGCACACTGCTGACCCGCGCCTCATGTGCGATCGCGTTCGCGAGTTCGGGGTCCCCGGCTGTCGAAAGGTGGGGCCGAGTCGCCCCGAACTGTCCGAGATCTCCCTCAAGGTGCTCCGAGTCATCGATCAGAAAACCGTCGGCGACCAGAGGGGCGTGCGGGGACATCAGTACTATCGCATCCGGGTTGAAGAACTCCATGAGCCGCGCAGCGACGCCCATAGCGCGGGTGGACTCCTCCACGAGTTCAACGTCTCTCCCGCCCACTTCGGGTACCATGATGGGCGGATGGGGCGCGATGATGCCGATGACGTCTGTTGTCATCGAAACCACCTCCCCTAGCCGTATGCCCACCACATGCCCGCGAGAAACCGAGAGCATCAGCCTTCCCGTCGATCAGTCCCTGACAGGATACCCCAGTAAGAACCAGGTTTGTGCTTGCTCGATGTGCACGTTGACGAAGGTCCCGGGTTTCAGATGTGTGCCGTCCGCGGTGCCCACAGGGATGTGCACGACTTTGTTGCCATCGGTTCGTCCGGTCAGCATCGCCTCGTCGCGCTTGGAGTGACCCTCCAGGAGTATGCGCTGCGTTGTGCCTACAAGCCTTTCGTTGCCCGCGGCAGCGGACGATTGGACGACCCCGATGAGACGGTCGAAACGCTCCTGCGTGACTTCTCTGGGTACGCGGTCGGGCAGGGAGGCAGCAGGCGTGCCCTCTCTCGGTGAGTAGATGAACGTGAACGCCTGGTCGAAACCAACGCTCTGAAACAGGTCCAACGTGTCAGCGAAATCCTCTTCGGTCTCGCCGGGAAAGCCCACGATCACGTCGGTAGACAGTGCGAGGCCCGGTATCGCGTCTCGCAGCTTGGAGACCAGGGTCAGGTACTGCTCGCGGGTGTAGACGCGATTCATGGCCTCCAGTGTCCGATTGGAGCCTGACTGGACCGGCAGATGGAGGTAGTCGCAGACCTGGGGTGTCTCGGCCATGGCCATGATCGTCTCGGCGGAGAGGTCTTTGGGATGGCTGGTCGCGAAGCGTACCCGCGCCACGCCGGTAGCGGCCACGGCTCGCAGTACCTGGGCGAACCTGGGCTCCCCATAGAGGTCACGGCCGTAGCTGTTCACGTTCTGGCCCAGGAGTGTGATCTCGACGACACCGTCGGCAACAAGGCTCTCGGCTTCAGCGACCACGTCTTCAAGCGGTCTGCTGCGCTCCCGTCCGCGGACGTACGGAACGATGCAGTAGCTGCAGTAGTTGTCGCACCCCACCGTGATCGAGAGCCATGCGTGCCACGGGTGTTCGCGTACGGCCGGCAGATCGCTTGCGAAGGCCTCCCCGTGGTCGAGGACCTGTATGCCCGGCCTCCCCTGCCGCGCGGCGTCCAGAAGGGCGGGCAACGCGTCGATGTTGTGGGTTCCGAAGACGACATCAACGTGAGGCAGTTGCTCTCGGAGACGGATACCGTCGCGTTGGCCGACGCATCCGCCGACGGCTATGAGAACGTCTGGCCGGCCACCTGTCTTGAGCGCCTTGAGTGATGCGACCTGCCCGTAGAGGCGTTCGTCGGCGTTCTCCCTGACACAGCACGTGTTGAACACGACCACGTCCGCATCTTCGGGTGAGGATGCGGCAGTCATACCGCTCGCTTCCAGTAGCCCGGCGATACGCTCGGAATCGTGTTTGTTCATCTGGCACCCGAAGGTGCGCACGTAGTAGCGTTCCATGGCGGGCTAGTGTAGCACGGAGCGTGCCGCGTCGCCTGCCGCTTCGACAAGGCGTTCGAACACCTCGTCGGGAACGTCTCCTGCCCCGATCGGATGGCCTGCCATGTCGGGTCCGTGGAAGTCGGAGCCCCCGGTGACAAGCAGGCCGTGTTCAGCAGCGATGGTCGCGTAGTGCACTCGTTGCGCCGGCGTGTGCTCCGCGTGAAGCGCCTCCAGCCCGTCGAGACCGCTCGCGATGATCGTGGAGAGGCACTCATCAGCGCCACTTATGCCCGGGTGGGCAATGACAGCCAGTCCCCCGGCACTGCGGATCGCCGAGACGACCGCCGTGGCGTCCACCGGGGATTTCGGCACGAAATAGGGTGCGTTGCGGCCGACGAACCGGGAGAAGGCGCTCTCGAGGTCCTCAGCATGTCCCGATCGCACCAGTGCCGCAGCGACATGGGCGCGCCCGATAGCTCCACCATCAACGGCAGCAAGGACGTCATCGAAGTCGATGACGAACCCGTCCCGGGCAAGAAGACCTACCATGTCCCGGGCGCGCTCGAGGCGGGCTTCCCGCAGGGACGACAGTGCGCGAAGCAGGGTTCGATCGGTGTGGTCGATGAAGTAGCCGAGAACGTGAATGCTCAGCTCCCCTTCAGTAGCCGAGAACTCCACCGCCGGAACCACGGGAATATCGAGTCGTCGACCGGCTGAAAGGGCCTCGGACACACCTTCGACGCTGTCATGGTCGCAGATGGCGATTGCATGCAACCCTGCCGAAACGGCGAGTTCGACCACTCTGGCAGCTGGGAGTGTGCCGTCGGAAGCGAGCGAATGTGTGTGCAGATCGACCGTCACGGCGGCCTCAGCCGTGGTGCATCGGGCGAGGCTCAACGAGGAGACGGATGGCCGTCCTCTCCTCGCCGTTGATCTCGATATCGGCGAAGGCCGGTGCGCAAACCAGGTCTACACCCGTCGGCGCGACGAAACCGCGTGCGATGGCTATCGCTTTGATGGCTTGGTTGAGCGCGCCAGCTCCTACAGTCTGGATCTCGACTGCTCCGTCCTCGCGGATGACTCCGGCGAGTGCGCCGGCAACGGAGTTCGGGCTCGACTTGCTCGAGACTTTGAGGACTTCCACGTGATTCTCCCGTGCTGCTAATGCGACCACGTAAATGCGACGTTCACTGCGGCTTCGAGTGTGCTGCAACGTATCTTCGACGGTAACGATTGGAGAACAATCCTTGCAGGTGACAGTATAGCGCACAGGACGCCTACGGTCACCGCCAGCTCACTCCTCCTTGTCGACAGAGAAGCGGACACGGATCTCATCGGCGCCGATCGAGATGCGTGGTTCACCGCGCAGACTGAGATAGTAGCGCTCTGCTAGCAGGTCGAACGCCTGCTCAAGCTCCTTCTTGAAAGCTGCAAGATCACTGTGATGGATGCGAAGCGATCGACGGTCCCGGTAGATGTCGGGCTCCGCACTCGACGGCTTCTCGTCCTCGGCCGCCACTTCTGTCAAGACAGCTTCGAGAGTGGAAAGCTCGCCGCCAATGATTCGGTGCGCGGTACGCTCGGAAACAGGCAAGCCTATCTCGCCTGCGATCTCGACCAGTTCTGCCGCGTCGGTGCACGCCGCCGGACGATGCCAGACGGCCATTCGGGTGAGATCTTCGCAGAACATGAGATCGGCAGTGTCGAGGTGACGTCGCGCGCCGTCGTAGAGTGTCGAGAGGACCTCAGTGGGTGATCCGAGGTAGACATCGAGTTCCGGGTGCTCGCATGCGAATTCCACGACACGTCGCAGGATGTTGTGAGGGCCTCGCACAACGGCGAGCCGTCCGGATTCATCTCTCTCCACAGCCGGCCACGTCGACTGGTCCGCACGCTCGCCGATCTCCGTCGTGTCTGCAACAACGGTCAGAGCGGTTCCTTTGTGGAGGTCCGAGGATGCGATCCGGGCGACCGACACATTCGATCTGACCGAGAACAGCGCCATGCCCCGTCCGTGAACGCCCCAGCGGTCCATGACCATGGTCTCGAGCTTCGATGTGACGCGTGGCTCGAATATGGCCTCGTGCAGATGACCTGGAACACCCACGCCGTCATCGATGATGGTGATCGTACGCAGTTCGCCCTCACGTGCAGATGCGATGAAGATGCGCTGCGCGTGTGCATCGCGCGAGTTCCGAAGCAACTCGACGATGATGTCTTCAACGCTGCGGATATCGTGCTTCGCCTGTCGGCGTTCAGCCTCAGCGATACGAAGGCGCACAAAACCGTCACCGAGGCTCTCCTCGACTTTGAGGAAGGTTTCGCCGGAGACAGCGGATACGAAATCGATCAG
This sequence comes from Actinobacteria bacterium UBA2279, assembly GCA_002347365.1. Taxonomy (GTDB): domain Bacteria; phylum Actinomycetota; class Coriobacteriia; order Anaerosomatales; family Anaerosomataceae; genus UBA2279. The sequence goes on along the minus strand of DDWT01000021.1, from coordinate 75,828 downwards.
TGCGTCATTATCAGGCATGTACCTAGTGTACCTGCCCGCTGCTGCGGCGGAAAGCAGAAGGGCCGCGTCTCCGCGGCCCTTCTGACACATGGCTGGTAGCCACAACGAGTATGCCCGGAGGTTGTCGCCGCTACTTTGCGAACTCGATGGCGCGACTCTCGCGAATCACCATGACCTTGATCTGACCGGGATACTGCAGCTCGTCTTCGATCTGCTTCGCGATATCGCGTGCGAGCACCACAGAATCCGCGTCGCTGATATCGTCGGGCTTGACCATGACACGAATCTCGCGTCCGGCCTGCATGGCGTAGGACTTCTCGACGCCCTTGTGGGACTCGGCTAGCGCCTCGAGCTTCTCGAGGCGCTTGATGTAGCTTTCGAGTGTCTCACGGCGAGCGCCGGGGCGCGATGCGGAGATCGCATCGGCGGCCTGTACGATGACCGCTTCGACGGTCGAAGGTTCCACGTCACCGTGGTGAGCTTCGATGCAGTGCAGGATCTCCTTCGGCTCGCCAAGACGGCGTGCAAGGTCCGCTCCGATGACCGCGTGCGGTCCTTCGATCTCATGGTCGATAGCTTTGCCGAGGTCGTGCAGCAGCCCTGCTCGTTTCGCCAGCTTGACGTCCACCCCGAGCTCAGCGGCCATGACACCAGCGAGGTACGAGACCTCGAGAGAGTGCTTGAGCACGTTCTGCCCGTAGGAGGTGCGGAAACGCAGGCGCCCGAGTGTACGCACGAGATCTGTGTGCAACCCGTGGATGCCAGTATCGAAGACGGCCTGTTCGCCGGCATCATGGATCTGCTGGTCGACGAGTGTCGTGGCCTTCTCGTACATCTCTTCGATGCGAGCAGGGTGAATGCGACCGTCGGCGATGAGCGTTTCGAGCGTGATTCGGCCTATCTCGCGCCGCACCGGATCGAAGCTCGACAGGATGACCGCCTCAGGGGTGTCATCGATGATGAGGTTGATACCGGTGAGCTGCTCGAAGGCTCGGATGTTGCGGCCCTCTCGGCCGATGATCCGGCCCTTCAGATCGTCGCTTGGGATATGGACCACGGAGACCGTTGACTCAGCGGTGTGGTCGGCGGCAACGCGCTGAATGGCGATACCGACGATGTTGCGCGCCTTGCGGTCCGCCTCTTCGCGAGCACGAGACTCCGCCTCGCGGATGAGTACGGCGGCATCGTGAGTGACGTCCTGGCGCACGCGCTCGAGAAGCACATTCCGAGCTTCGTCGGTCGACATGCCGGCCATGGACTCCAGTCGTGACTTCTCCTCGGCGATCGCGTCTTCGAGGTCCTTCTCGCGCTTTGCGACCTGACCGACCTGGCTGGCCAGCTGGTGCTCACGCTTGTCCAGTGAATCCGCCCTGCGCTCCATCGATTCTTCTCGCTGGATCAGACGGTTCTCCATTGCTGCAAGTTCTTTGCGGCGTTCTTTGATGTCCTCGTCGGCGGCGGCCTTCATGTGGAAGATCTCGTCTTTGGCCTCGAGTACCATCTCTTTCTTCGTCGTCTCGGCTGCCTTCTCGGCATCCGCGATCAGACGGTCAGCCGACTCGCGGGAGCGATTGACCTTGTCTGCGACAAAGAAACGATGGAGTACGAAACCGATGACGGCGCCGAGGACGAGCGAGCCGATGACGTAGATGATATCCAACGCGCGTCCCCTCCCTTCTTCAGGAAGAACATGTACTACTTCGTCTGGGGCGCATCGGGGGCTTCGCCAGACGGCGACAACCACCTACGAGACATTGCCGGTTCGCAGAGGAGGAACCTACAAGGTAATCCATATGCAAAGCCGGACGTCTCGGCGCCCGGCAAGAGCGATTCATGCTGCGTGAGCACAGGAAGCGTGAGTATACGAATAAGGCGGGAAACTGTCCCGCGTCACATCATCGATTCCCGTAACCATACATATCGGCGACGCATGATCGGCGCCATCGAGTGAATCACAATTGCCGCATCACATCGTAGCCGTCCAAACGAGTGTTCGTCAAGCGTGGCCAGGCGGCCCACATGGCGAAAAACCCCATTTCAGAAGGGCAGTTCTCGCTTAGAAGTCATCGTCGGGAGGCTCGTGGTCGCACGCTCCGACGGCAGCAGACGCAGCCTCGAAGCAGATGCCCATCGCAAAACCCCTGCGCGCCAGTCGGGCCGCAAGCTTGCGAACGTCTGCGCCCGGGCGTGCCCACTTGCGCGCAAGTTCCAGTGCCCTGGTGCGTTCAGTACTCTCGGAGCACAGGGCGTCAAGGCAGCCTCCAGCGTCGTCTTCGGATATCCCCCGCCTGGTCATCTCGCGATAGGCCCGCGAGCGTCCATAGCCGCGGCCCTCGATCAGTGTACGGGCAAGCAGCGAGGTATAGCGTTCATCGTCCACCAACCCCACGCGAACAAGCGAGTCCGTCACAGCGGCTGCAACCGCGGCTGGATAGCCGTCGTCCGTCAGCTTCGTGTGCAGCTCCTTGGACCCATGTTCGCGATAGCCGAGAAGACGAAGCGCTCGTTCCCTGGCTGCTACCGGTTCGGCTGCAGAAAGCGCAGCCTCAAGCTCTCTGAGATCGACTTCGTCGTCTTGGGAGAGGCCGAGCTCACGAATGACTGCGGCGGAGGTGGTGCGCCACTCTTCACCGTCGATGTGGATCGACCTGCGCTTCGAGCCACGAAACGCGGCTCGAAGCGCAGTTACCCGTGGCATGTCTACTCAGCGTCCGCTTCGGGTTCGACTTCAGTGACCGGAATCAACCCGATGCGCTCACGGATGGTCTTCTCGATCGTGTCGCGAACATCGAGATGCTCGCGCAGGTACTCTTTTGCAGCCTCTCGGCCCTGGCCCAGACGGTCTTCGGCGTAGGTGTACCATGCCCCGGACTTCTGGACGATGCCCTCTTCCACCCCCAGGTCGAGGAGGCTGCCCTCCTTGGAGATGCCGAACCCGTACATGATGTCGAACTCCGCCTGCTTGAACGGCGGTGCCACCTTGTTCTTCACGACCTTGGCCCGGACGCGGTTTCCAATCATGTCCGTGCCTTGTTTGATCGAGTCGATGCGTCTGATGTCGATGCGGATAGAGGCGTAGAACTTGAGAGCACGTCCACCCGATGTCGTCTCGGGATTCCCGAACATGACCCCGACCTTCTCACGCAACTGGTTGATGAAGATGCAGGTGGTCTTGGAACGGTTCAGCGAACCCGCGAGCTTACGCATAGCCTGGCTCATGAGTCGGGCCTGGAGGCCGACAGTGACATCGCCCATCTCACCCTCGAGTTCAGCTCGAGGCACGAGAGCGGCGACCGAGTCTACGACGACCACGTCGATAGCGCTCGAACGCACGAGCATGTCAGTGATCTCGAGTGCCTGCTCCCCGGTATCCGGCTGGGAGATGAGTAGGTCATCGATACAGACACCCAGGCGAGCGGCGTACGCGGGGTCGAGCGAGTGCTCGGCGTCGATATATGCCGCGACGCCCCCCATTGCCTGCGCTTCGGCGACTATCTGCAGTGCGAGGGTGGTCTTGCCCGAGGATTCCGGGCCGTAGATCTCGACGATACGGCCACGCGGAACGCCGCCGATTCCCAGCGCAGCGTCCAGTGCGAGGGCACCGGTCGGGATGACAGGAATCTTGGTGACGAGGTCGTGCTCGCCTAGACGCATGAGCGAGCCCTTCCCGAACTTGCGCTCGATCTGCTCTCGCGTGAGATCGAGTACCTTCTCTTTGTCCTTATCCATGAGAACTTGCTCCTTCTCCCGTGCGGGCGACCCCTGAAAGGCTGTGTCGAACGTACACGAACAGGTGTTCGATGTCAATCACTCTGCGAGCGGTGCGAAACAGCGTTCCACGTACACCGGACCGTGCGGAGTGAGTGTGCTGGAGAACAGAGTAACTCCTCGCACTGACACGCGTTTGCGCCGCTCTTCGGAGGCGAAGAGTATCTGGTTCCCGGCGTCGAGCGTAGCGAGCGCGATGCGGCGTGCATTGCGTGAGCGGACCAGCGTCACGTGTGGTCTGAAGGTCCGGGTCTCGGCAGCAAAACCCTCGCCGGCAAGTGTGTCGTCTATGGCCATCGCGAGTTCGACGGTGCGGTCCCTCCCCTCGCCCACCCCGGCCCAGAGCATCGTTGCGGATCGGATTCGAGGTATCGCGGCTATCTCATCGAGGTGGAGCTGGAAGCGTGGGTACGTCGCTGACGCTGCCACAAGCGTGTCTGCGGCCCGTGTCACGAGGTCTTCGGGAAGGGAACCCAGGAACTTCAGAGTGACGTGCAGATTCTCCTCGGCCACCCACTTCTCGGTTCGCCATTCCGGTGAGTCGTCGCGCATCGCCTGTTGTGCACTGCCGAGTGCTTGTCGCACCGGTAGCGGAAGGGCGATCCCGATGAACGTGCGTACGCCCATGTCAGTCCTTCAGTATCTCCCTGCGGAGCGCATCGAGTGCGGCAACGGTCGCCCGGAGTCGGACTCCGGCGCGATCGCCGAAGAACTGTCGCCGCCAGGTTCGGCACTCTCCGGAGTCGGCCAGCCCGAAACACACGGTGCCCACCGGCTTGTCGGTGGTGCCGCCCGTGGGTCCCGCGATACCGGTCACCCCGAGTGCGAGATCTGCGTCGAGCAATACCGCCGCGCGTCGGGCCATCTGTGCAGCCGTAGCCTCACTGACCGCGCCATGGGTGGCGAGCGTATCAACGGCGACGCCGAGAACCGCGGTCTTGATCTCGTTCGAATACGACACGATACCGCCGGCGAACACATCGGAGGAACCGGGGACGTCGGTGAGCGCGCTCGCGATCATGCCGCCCGTGCAAGACTCGGCAAGTGCGATGCGCCGTCCGCGATCGCGTGCAGACCGCACGACTACCTGAGCGAGCGTCGAACCGTCGCTGGAGTAGCAGGAGTCCCCGAGTTCGTCACGGACGGCAGCCGAGGCGCTTGCGAGGAGGGAGGCTCCGGCTTCATCGTCGAAGAGCACAACCTCGACATCGGCCGGAGATGCCAGCACTGTGAGCTCGATGCCCTGGAAAGACTCCAGGACGCGTTGAACGCGGACCTGCACGTCGGACTCAGATACCCCGGCACAACGGAGGCGCGCCGGAGGTGTGGAGACGGAAGCCGCCGTGAGGAAGTCCGCCAGCATGGGTCTCATCTCGTGAGGCGGGCCAGGGAGTATCACTAGAGTCCCCGCCGGGGTTGGCACGATCTGACCCGGGGCTGTTCCCATGGAGGGGATGATGGGTGTTGCGCTTTCGAGGACATCGGCCTGCCGCCGCAGCTGTGTCTTCGCCTCGCTGTCCCGATGGAACACAGCCGTCCCGGCGAGGCGTTGCACGAGATCGGGGTTGCGCTGCATCGTGAGTCCAAGGGCGTGTGCGGCCGCCTCACGGGTGACATCGTCGTGGGTGGGTCCAAGGCCGCCGGTGACGATTACGAGGCTACAGAAGCCTGTTAGACGCCTCAGAGTGCCCGAGATGAGTTCGACATCATCGGCCACCCGTACAGTTTCGACGACACGGTATCCCGCGCCGAGCAACGACGCAGCGATCTCGGCGGTGTTGGTGTCAATGCGAAGGCCGGTGACAAGCTCAGTGCCCACCCCGACCACCGCAGCGAGCGGGCGGGTGGTCACGGCTTCTTCCTCGTCCAGGGGCCGGTGATGATGTCTCTGGCATGGTAGAAGTAGTCGACCATCGAGAGCAGCGTGACGATGATCGCAGCCGCCATGATGATCCATGCAAGCCCGGTGAAGAGTCGACCGAAGCCGGTGCCACCAATGTCGTCCAGCAACGGGCTCCCCATCACGATGAATCCGACGATGGCGATGATCTGCAGGATGGTCTTCACCTTGCCGTACCAAGACGCCGCGATGACCTTGCCCTCGGCCACGGCGACCATACGCAGTCCCGAGACGATGAGTTCGCGACTGATGATCACGAGCGCGATCCAGGACGGTAGTCTGTTCAGATCCACCAGAGCGACGAGCGCGGCCGTGACGAGCAACTTGTCGGCAAGCGGGTCGACGAATTTGCCGAACGTCGTCACCTCGTTGCGCGAGCGTGCAAGATAGCCGTCAACGGCGTCGGTAGCGGCGACAAGTGCGAAGACCAGTGCGGCTATCCATGGTTGCATGGCCAACCATCCCGCAGGCGCAGGAATGAACGATGGCCACTCGCCGAGCAAGACAACGAGGAACACGGGTATGAACATCACCCGCAGCAGGGTCACGCGGTTGGCCCAGTTCATGTTCATTGCAGTACCTCGCCAACAAGGTCGTAGGCGATGGAGTCCACGATCCTGACATCTACGAGCGTACCAGGAGTGAGTGGCTTGTCGAGAAGCACGACGCCGTCGATATCGGGTGCCTGACCACATGTTCGCGCAACGATCTCTCCGTCGTCGTCCGGTGCGTCCACGAGCACACGCTCAACGGTGCCTGAGCGGGCCGCGGCGCGCGTGAAGCCGACCTCATCGGCGGCGTCCCGCAACCGTTGCGTCCGGGCGAGCCGTACCTGCTCGGACAGCTGCCCGTCCAGATCGGCTGCTTCGGTCCCTTCTTCAGGCGAGAACGTGAAAACCCCGACGTGGTCGAAACCGGCGGCGCGAAGGAACACCTCGGCCAGCGATATGTCTTCCTCGGTCTCGCCGGGGAACCCGGCGATGAGCGTGGTGCGAAGCGATACCCCCGTCAGCGTGCGACGGATGCGACTCAGAAGGTGCAGGAACGCCGACGCATCACCGGACCGGCGCATACGACGAAGCACGCGTGCGCTCGCGTGTTGTAGCGGGATGTCGAGATAGCGGCACACGTTGGAGGCGGCCGCCATGACATCGAGCAGCTCATCGGTGACGCCGTCCGGCTGTACGTACATCAGACGCACGCGTTCGGCTCCGCTCTCCGCTGCTACTCGCTCGACGACCTGCGGAAGTCCGTCAGGCCCGGCAAGGTCGCGTCCGTACGCCGAGATGTCCTGTCCGATGAGGATGAGCTCCTTCGCTCCCGCACCCACCAGGGTGGCCGCCTCGGCGAGGATCTCGTCCATCGGTCGGCTGCGATACGGGCCCCGTATCGCAGGGATGGTGCAGTAGGCACACGCGCGGTGACAGCCATCTGAAACCTGCAGGTAGGCGTATGGTCCGGGCACCGTGCGGCCGGAAAGGACCGGACCGCCCTGATCGGCGGCAACGCCCGTGATCTCTTGGAGGCGTTCAAGGAGAGCTGATTCCTCAGCCACGGGTACGAATGCGTCGGCTTCAGTGAGCGCTGCGGCAAGCTCGGCGCCATAGCGCGATGCCATACACCCTGCGACGATGATCCGGCGCCCATCTGCAGATGATTTCCAGTCCCCGGCGAGAGTGAGGACGGTGTCTATGGACTCCTCGGTCGCCTCGCGGATGAATGCACACGTGTTCACGACAACGACGTCCGCGTCTTCGATAGAATCGGTGACCCTGTACGCAGACGCCGCGAGGCTTGCGAGCATGCGGTCGCTGTCGACTTCGTTCTTAGGGCAGCCGAGTGTGATGACGTGTATCGCGGGTACGTGAGACACAGGTCACCGGTAGTTGTTGAACTGCAGCGGGATGCCGTAGTCCTGGGCCTTGAGGAAGGCCATGACTTCTTGCAGCACGTCGCGGCTGGGCGAGAAGACACGCAACTTCTCGCCCTCGATCTGAACCTTGACCTTGTACTTCTCTTCCCGGATGTCCTTGTTGATCTTGCGTGCGATCTCCGGGTCGATCCCGTTGACGATCTGCCCGGTCACGCGAACCGATCCACCTGTGGCAGTCTCGACCTTGCCCCACGTGATGGCTTTGAGATCGATCGTGCGGCGTACGAGCTTGGTTCCCAGGACGTCGCGCACCTGCTTGAGGACGAAATCGCTTGCTGACGTGACCGTGACGGTCGAGGCAGCCTTGTCCAGGGTGATCGTGGAGCCCGTGTCTTTGAGGTCGAAGCGCTGCGTCAACTCCTTGGAGGCCTGCTGGACGGCGTTATCCACCTCCTGCAGGTCTACCTGGGAGACGACATCGAAACTCTGGTCTTTGGCCATTGGTCTTCCTTTCTCGCCGCGGCTGGAGCCGGGTCTATTCGCCGGATGCGCTCAGTGTCACGCTGCCGCGCCCATCGGCGGTCTCGATAGGAACCTCGACGCCGTCTCTAGTGACCGACACGGAGCCCGGTTTGCCGATGAGTACGGTTGCAAGATCGGTAACGACCCACTCTTTGGATCCGCCACCGGAGAGCGTGCCTTCATATGCGTTGAGCCCGTCGACTGTCACGCGCAGCCATGAGGCGGCACCCTCGTCGACCGTGACCGTCAGCGTGAATCCTTCGTCAGCCGGCGTCGGCACGACCGAATCCGCCGCAGCGGACGTGTCCGTGCTTTCACCGGGTGCCGGTGCATCCGTTGTCTCGGCGGTGGATGAGGTCTCCGGCGGGATGGTCGCGGGGATATCCGAGCTGCCCGTCAGACCTGAGATCGCCCACAGTACCAGACCGAGCGCCACAACGACTCCGAGTGCGATCAACCACGTGCGCATGGGGATGGCGTGCAGCTGATCACGCCCGACGACGACTGCGCGGTCAGGCAACCGCAGACGTTCCTCCGCGTCGATCTGGGACGTCTCCTTCTTGTATGCATCGAGGATCGGTCTCTCTTCAAGGCCAAGGAACTTGGCGTAGCTCTGCAGGTAACCCTTCACATACACGGGGCTCGGCAGACTTTCGTATCGTCCGTGCTCGATCGCGTCGATCATGCGGCCCATGATCATCGTTCCGGCCTCGACATCCGCTATGGTCTTGCCCTGGCGACGCCTCTCGGCGGCCAGGGTCTCTCCTACCATACTCATGCGATGACCTCTCCTGGGTGCATGGCGCGTCTAGCCTTCTTCGCGATCGATACGGTCGAAGCTCTTGATGGACTCAAGATCCTCTATGTCAACGAGAACGTCGCGTGGTCGTGAGCCGTCGGGTGCGCCGACGATCCCCTTGGCTTCGAGCATGTCCATGATACGCCCAGCGCGCGCATATCCCACCTTAAGGCGTCGCTGTAGCAGTGATGTCGAGCCCATTCCGGAGGTGACGACGATGTCTGCCGCCTCCCAGATGAGAGGATCGTCGTCCGCGTTCGCGTCTGAGCCCATCGAGCCCTGGGTGAGCTTGAGCTGGAGGATCTCCTCATGATAGTCGGGCTCAGCCTGACCCTTGAGGTGGTCGACGATGGCGTTGATCTCCTCCTCGGTCACGAATGCTCCCTGGATCCGCTTCGGCTTGGGCCATGCGGGCGTCGAGAAGAGCATATCGCCAAGACCGACGAGCTTGTCGGCGCCGGGAGTGTCCAGGATCACCCGGCTGTCGATGCTGCTGCCAACGGCGAATGCGATCCGGTTCGTTATGTTGGTCTTGATGAGGCCGGTGATGATGTCGGTCGACGGTCGCTGGGTAGCGACGATGAGATGGATCCCGGCTGCACGCGCGAGCTGTGCGATGCGGCAGATCGAATCCTCGACCTCTTTGGCCGCTACCATCATGAGGTCCGCGAGTTCATCGATGACGATGACGAGGTACGGCATCTCCTCAGCGCCCTCGGGCGCCTTGCCTTCATGTACGGACGCGTTGTACTGAGCGATGTTGCGCACGCCGGCCTTCTGGAGTCGTCTCAGCCGTGACTCCATCTCAGTGACCGCCCAGTGCAGAGCGGAGGCGGCCTCTTTGGCTTCCGTCACCACCGGGACGTAGAGGTGCGGAACGCCGTTGTACAGATTGAGCTCTATCCGCTTGGGGTCGATGAGGATGAGTCGTACTTCAGCGGGCGTCGCGCGCATCATGATCGTGGTGATGAGCGAGTTGATGCACACCGACTTGCCCGTCCCGGTCGAGCCTGCGATGAGCAGGTGCGGCATGGCGGAAAGGTCGGCGGTGATCTGATCTCCCGAGACGTCCTTGCCGATCGCCAGCAGTAGCGGATTGGGATCGTTCATCGGCGCGCCGTGCAAGACGTCTCCGAGCGTGACTGTCGTGCGACCGGCGTTGGGCACCTCGATGCCCACGTAGCTCTTGCCCGGGATGGGTGCGAGGATCCTGATGGTCGGTGCTGCGAGCGCGAGAGCGATGTCATCAGCCAGCGACGTGATGCGATTCACCTTCACGCCCTTGGCGAGCTCGACCTCGAACATCGTGACGGTCGGTCCCGAGATCCAGTCCACGACCCGTGCACCGATGTCGAACGTCGCAAGCGTTTGCTCGATCACGCCGGCCGTGTGTTTGAGGTCCTTTTCGTTGGCACGGTTCGTCGCCGCGTTCTCAGGGCTGCGCCGCAGCATCGAGATGGACGGAAGCTCGAAGCCTTCGAGCTTCCGGGGTGCGATCGCACGGGTCGTCGGAATCGTGGGTCGCTGCGCCTCCGGGTCGGGGCGTGCCGAGCGCTTGCGCGAGGGCTTCTCGGCATGAGCTGCATCGTCTTGTTCGGCGAACTCCTCGAGGGGCACGGTCTTCGGGGCGCGACGACGCTCGCTATCCGGAGCGAAGTCGGAGTCGGGCTCCCCTCCCCGTATCGACAGTGTCACGCGTTCCACGAGTTCTGTTATCGACATGCCGCCGAAAACGAGGCCGACCAGTAGGACTGCACCCAGGGTGACGTACGTGATGGCGCTACCCAGCAACGAGCGAAGTCCCCAGGCGATGCCTCCGCCGACGTAGCCGCCGCGTGAGACGAGTTCGAGTTCGGTCCACTGGGTCGCCTCGGGCGCGGAGACGGCGACCAGCGAGATCCCCGCGAGCAGAACGAGCGCAAGGCCGATGCCCACGCGCGTCTCGTCGATGCGCACTGCGCGGATGAAGAAGCTGACGCCCCACAGCAGGACGGCCACGGGAATCGCGTATGCGCCGACCCCGAAGCCCATCTTGAGTGCGGTAGCGACGGCGCGCGGTACGACGCCCTGGGAGCCGGAGAGCACTGCGATCGCCAGTGCTATCGCGAACGCGCAGGTTACTATACCGATGATCTCGTGACGGCTATCGGCGTCAAGAACGGGCGGCGGCTCCACCGGTTTGCGCCGCGACGCATTCTTGGCGCCCTTCGCGGCGCCCGTCGATCGCTTCTTCGATGTCGTGTTGTTGTTGCGAGCACTTGCCATGTGTGAAGACTCCCATAGGTCAGGCGATGATCTGCCACACCAGAACGGCCGTGCCGAGTACCGCGCAGTACACCGAGAAGACCAGAAGCGATCGGCGGCGCAGCCACGACAACAGCCCTGCTATCACAGCGTAACCGCTAATGGCTGCGGCGAGAAACCCTACGATGCACACTGCAGGGCTCGGAAGCGCTCCACCATGCAACGCAACGTCGAGACCGGTCTTCGCGCCCACCAGCAAGATTATCGGTACCGAGAGGAGGAACGAGAAACGTGCAGCCTGTTCGCGATCGAGGCCCACGCCGAGGCCCGCCGCCATTGTGGCGCCAGAGCGCGAGATCCCCGGGGCGATCGCCATCCCCTGTGCGAGGCCTATTGCGATCGCGTGGCTCCACTTCATGCCCGACGGGTCGTGCAGTGCTTTGCGGGAGAGCATCTCGGACAAGGCAAGGATCGCCGCGGTGAGAAGCAGGAACACTCCTACTGCGGTCACGTTCGAGAACAGCGAGGTGAAGAAGTCGTCGAAGGCCAGACCTATGATGCCGGTAGGTATGGTCGCTGCGATGATCAGCCACGCAAGCTTCCGCTCGGCGGCCAGGTCGCTTCGGCGGGAGAAGAAGGCACGGATCAGCAACACCAGATCGCGTCTGAAGTAGCCCACAACCGCCACGAGGGTCGCGAGGTGCAACATCACATCGAAGCCGATGGATGGTTCGCTCCACCCGAACGCGGCCGGAACGAGCACGAGATGACCGGATGAGGACACCGGCAGGAACTCGGCCATTCCCTGTACGACGCCGAGAACGAAGGCCTGTACCAGATCCATCTAGACCTCCATGACCACGGGAATGATCATCGGACGCCGTCGGGTGCGCTCCCAGATGAACTGGCCGAGAGAGTCGCGCAGCGCCTTCTTGATGACGCTGTGGTCGGTGACTCCCTCCTTGGCCGTGCGGATCAGCACCTTAGCGACGCGTTCGCGCGCGTCGGCAAGCATGCCGTCGGTATCCGAGCCGAGGACCAGGCCTCGCGTGATCAGTTCCGCATCTTTGGCGACTGCACCGGTCTGCGCGTCGATCGCCACTATGACGAGCGCGATGCCGTCGCTGGCGAGCACCTGTCGGTCGCGAAGGACGACCTCGCCGACATCGCCCACTGACAGTCCGTCCACGTAGACGACACCGGATTCCACATGTTCGGTGAGACGGGCGCCCTTCTCGGAGAACTCCAGGCACGCGCCGTTCTCAAGTATGAAGATGTTGCTCTCCGGCACCCCGACGGCGCGTGCGAGCTTCGAATGTGCATAGAGGTGGCGTGTCTCTCCGTGGATCGGCACGAAGTACTCAGGCTTGACGAGGTTCAGCATCAGCTTGAGTTCCTCGGCTGCAGCATGGCCGGAGACGTGGACCTGCGCGGAGCCTTTGTGGATGACGTCGGCGCCCTGCTTGAAGAGACGGTTCATGACGCGACTGACGGCCTTCTCATTGCCGGGAACCGGTGTGGCCGAGATGACCACGGTATCCCCCGCCTGGAGCTGCACCGTTTTGTGATCCGCATTGGCGATACGGGCGAGTGCCGAAAGCGGCTCGCCCTGGCTGCCGGTAGACAGGACGACGACGTCTTCAGGTGGCAGGCCGCCCATGTCATAGGCATCGATGATGTTCTCGTCCGCGATGTGCAGATAGCCAAGGTCACGCGCGATCCGAGTGTTGTTCACCATCGAACGACCGGTGACGGCGACCTTGCGGCCGGCCGCGACAGCCGCGTCACATACCTGCTGTACACGGTGGATGTGTGAGGCGAATGACGCGACTATGATGCGCTGTTCGGCTCGCATGAATATGTCGCGAAGCGCCAGTCCGACAACGGCTTCAGATGGCGTGTGCCCGGGGCTTTCGGCATTCGTCGAGTCCGACATCAGCAACATGACGCCCTGGCGGGCGGCTTTGGCGATCGCCTGATAGTCGGTGAACCGGCCGTCGATCGGGGTCTGATCAAGCTTGAAGTCACCCGTGTGCAAGATGTTCCCGACGGGCGTGCGCACGAACACAGCGACACCGTCCGGAATCGAGTGGTTGACCGGCATGAAGTCCAAGCCGAAGACCCCGAGATTGACGTGCCCGCTCGGCTTCACTTCGCGAAGCTTGGCTTTCTTGATCTTGTGCTCCTCGAGCTTGCCCTGAATGAGTCCCAGTGTGAGCTTCGTGCCGAGCACCGGCACGGGCACGCCAAGGTCCTTGAGCAGGTACGGCAAGGCGCCGGTATGGTCCTCATGGCCATGTGTGATGATGATGCCCTTGAGTTTGTGCTTGTTCTTGAGGATGTAGCTGTAGTCGGGCAGCAGAAGATCGACGCCCGGGGTGTCGTCATCGGGGAACATGAGACCGGCGTCGATCACGATCATGTCGTTGCCGAACTCGATGACCGTCATGTTCTTGCCGATCTCGTCAAGCCCGCCCAGCGGGATGACTCGAAGTCGCTCTGTTCGTTGTGTCATATGAGGCTGTGTCGTACTCCTTCGTTCGGGGTTGTTCCGGTCGTGCTAGCGGGGCGCGCGGTCCCGCGTTCAGTCGATGAGGCCGATGTGTTCCATGATGCGGATCAGCTCGGCGGTCTGCGCTTCGTTTGCCGGGATCAGCGGAAGACGTGTCTCGCCAACCGGGAATCCCACCAACTCGAGTGCTTTTTTGACCATTATGGGATTGGCGGTCATGAACAGCGCCTTGAACAGCGGCATGAGCTCGAGATGGACCTTGAGCGCGCGCGTGTGGTCACCGCTCGCCTGTGCATTGAGCATCTCGGCCATCTGAGGTCCGACGATATGTGAGGCGACCGAGATGACGCCTGTAGCGCCGAGACCCATCATCGGCAAAGTGTCCTCGTCGTTGCCGGAGAGCACTTCGAAGCCGACGGGCGCGCCATCGATGATCGAAGCGATCTGCGTAAGGTTCGAACTCGCTTCTTTCACCGCGACGATGTTCTCGAAATCAGCTGCGAGGCGCAGCGTCGTCGCCGCCTCGAGATTGACGACACAACGGCCCGGGATGTTGTAGAGCACCACGGGCACGTCCACTGCCGAAGCTATGGCGCCGAAGTGGCGATACATCCCCTCCTGCGGAGGTTTGTTGTAGTACGGCACGACAGCCATGACCGCGTCGACGCCGAGTTTGACGACTCGCTTCGCGAACTCGACGGAGTCGTCCGTGCAGTTGTCGCCTGCATTCGCGATGATAGGCGCTTTGCCGCCCACGGCTTCGATGACGGCTTCGAACAGCCTGAGCTTGTCGTCATAAAAGACGGTAGGAGACTCACCCGTCGTGCCGCACACGACAAGTGCTTCAGTACCTTGGTCAAGCAGGCGCAGCGCGAGTTCCTGTGCGCGACCAAGGTCAAGTTCTCCGTCGGCGGTGAACGGCGTCACCATCGCGGTCAGCAGGCGTCCGAATCTAGGCTCGCTCATGGTGATTCCCCTACGTGGACAGGCGTCATGCGGACGCCGGATGTACGTCTCTATCTGCAGTATTGTGCCACAGTCGGCACGAGAACGCCGAAGGCGGTTGCCGAGACGACAGCCGCTCGCCGCTCTAGAGGGATAGGTCGAACGCCTGGTGAAGGGCGGAAACCGCCGCGCCGGTGAACTCGCCGGGTACCAGCACGGAGATAGTCGTATGACTGTCTGCCGTCTGCAAGACGGTCACCTGCGCCTCGGCGAGTGCCTCGGTCAGCCGGGCCATGACGCCTGGGACTCCGTGCATGCCTGCGCCGACCAGAGTGATCTTGGAGAGGCCGGCGAGCACCTCGTGCTCAAGGCCCAGGCCATCGAGCACCGCACGTGCCCGCCCGATGTCCTTCTCGGCGACGGTGAAGACCAACAACTCTCCGAGGGGGGTGAACATGTCGAGAGAGACGCCCGCATCCGCCATCGCACGATACACATGCGCCTGGGCACTCGTGTGTGCGGGGCTACCCTCGTTCGCAGGAAGCATGACCTTCACGCGAGCTATGCCGGTTGCGTGCGAGACCGCCGTTGCAAGGGCGCGTGGCTGGTATGCGGAGATATCGGCGACCAGTGTGCCGGGGTGATCCGTGTAGGTGTTGCGCACGCGTAGCGCAAGCCCGCTCGCCAGCGCAAGCTCAGCGGCGGGCGTATGCACGACGCGCGAGCCATGCCGTGCCATCTGGAACAGCTCGTCGGCGCGTATGACGTCGAGGACGGATGCATCCGGGCAAGCCCGAGGGTCGGCGGTCATGACGCCATCCACGTCCGTGTAGATCTCGACCGCCTGTGCCTCGAGAGCGACGCCCAACGCACATGCAGTGGTGTCACTGCCTCCCCGACCGAGCGTTGTCAGGTGTCCGTCGGGACCGATGCCCTGAAAACCGGCGACGACCGGCACCAGTCCCCGTCCTATGGAGTCGAGCAACGGCGCCGGGTAGACCTCGGCGATATGAGCGTTCTCATGCACGCCGTCCGTCCCGATACCGGCTTCCGCGCCGGTGAGGGCTATGGCGTCTACACCGGCTGCCCGCAGTCCGTGTGCGACAACGACCGCCGAGATGATCTCACCTGTGGAGAGGAGAAGATCGCGCTCGCGTTCGTCAGACGGCATGTCAGATACAAGAGAGAGCAGTGTATCGGTCGCGTACGGAGCGCCAACCCGGCCCATGGCCGAAACGACCACGACAGGCGCGCAGCCAAGCTCGATGGCCTCGGTGACCCGGCGTGCGATGGCTGAGCGACCCTCGGCGGTTGCGACAGACGTGCCACCGAATTTCATGACTATGATGGCGCGTTCGGTCACCGTGCTACTCCCCCATCAAGTACTCGAGGCCAACGACAAGTCCACTGTGGCCGCCGACCTCGCGGACGGCGAGAACGACACCCGGCATGAAGCTGGTACGGTCTATCGAGTCGTGGCGGAGCGACAAGGTCTGGCCCTGACCTCCGAAGAGGACCTCCTGGTGCGCGACGAGGCCCGGTAGACGGACAGAGTGGATCGTCACATCGTCGACAAGTGCACCGCGGGCACCTTCAGCTATCTCTGTCTCTCGCCCGGGAGCAGGCGGGACCTCACGGCGGGTGGCCGCGATGAGCCCGGCGGTGCGCAGTGCCGTGCCTGACGGTGCGTCCGCCTTCCGGTCGTGATGCAGTTCGATGATCTCGACGTGCGGCATGTAGCGTGCCGCTTCCGCGGCGAAACGCATCATGAGTACCGCGCCGATCGCGAAGTTGGGAGCCACGAACAGGCAGGTGCCCTCCGGTGCGCTTGCAGCCAGCGCCTCGAGGGTCCGGGTGTCGAGCCCGGTCGTTCCGACGACGCAGTGCACTCCTGCCTTCAGCGCGACCCGTAGGTTACTCTCCACGACTGTCGGGTGTGTGAAGTCGACAAGTACGTCGGCGTTCGAGTTGGCGATCGCGTCGCCAAGGCCGGCCTGGATAAGGATGCTTTCGCCGTTGCCGTTATCCAGAGGAGTCCCGGCAGCTGCCGGATCGACCGCTGCCACTACCAGCATGTCATTCTCGGCAGTCACAGCCTTGACGACCTCGCGACCCATCTTGCCGGCCGCTCCGGTGACGATGACTCGAATCATGGGTGCACTCCCCTCGCTTCTACAGCAGATGCGCGACGTCGGCCGCGTCGAACGGTGCGACCATCGTGAGGACCTGGCCTGCGCCGAACAATCGCGCGGACAGCTCGCTCACGTCCTTGCCGGTGACTGCATCGACGCGCTCGACGAGCTCGTCCATTGACAGACACTCGCCCTGGGTGACCTCGTTCTTGCCGAGACGGGTCATGCGCGCACGGGTCGATTCCAGGCTGAGAACGAGACTTCCTTTGAGACTCTCCTTGGCGCGATGCAGTTCCTCGGTGGTGATTCCATGCCGGACGATCTTGGCGATCTCATCCTTGATCAGTCCGACGACCTGTTCCGCGTTGGACGGGCGGGTACCCGCGTAGACGACGAACTGGCCTGTGTCCTGGTACAGCGTGTGGTAGGAGTAGACCGCGTAGGCCAGCCCCTTCTTCTCACGGATCTCGACGAACAGCCGTGACGCCATCCCGCCGCCAAGAACAGAGTCAAGGATCGAAAGCGCGAAACGTTCCTTAGCGTGTGCCTTCAGGCCCGCGACTCCCCAGCAGATGTGCGCCTGCTCCGTCTCCTTGCGCAGGACCTGGATACGGGGCTCTACCACCGGCGTGGCCTCGACACGCTCCGAACGCGGGCCTTCCGGAAGATCGAGCATGCGCTGGACGAGGTCGACGACTACTGCGTGGGACACATGTCCCGCTGCGGCTACGACGACGTTCCCGGTTCGATAGTGACGGCGCTTGAAGTCAGCGGATGCCTCGTGGTCGAACGCGCCGACAGTCTCGCGCTTGCCCAGGACCGGCAGCCCGAGCGGGTGTGTCGGCAGAAGCGTCGAGGCGAACAGCTCGTGCACCACGTCATCAGGAGTGTCCTCGTGTCGTGCTATCTCCTCGATGACGACCTCGCGTTCCGACACGATGGCGTCATCTGCGAGCAACGCGTTGCCCACCATGTCCGAGAGGACCTCGATGGCATTGCCGACGTGCTCGTCTAGGACACGCGCGTAGTAGCAGGTGTACTCCTTGCTGGTGAACGCGTTCAACTCTGCGCCAAGACGATCGAAGTGCTCGGATATGTCTTGAGCGCTTCGCGTAGGGGTGCCCTTGAACATCATATGCTCCATGAAGTGCGACATGCCCGCCTCACCGGCGTGCTCGTCGCGCGAACCCACGGAGAACCAGATACCGATCGCCACCGAGCGTACGTTGTCCATCGTCTCGGTCAACACCGTCACGCCGTTGTCCAGGACCGTCTTGTCGTAGAACATGCTCACATCCATCTCAGCTTGTCGGTCGTCTGTCACAAGATACACCGACGGCCCGACACGCGCCGCATGCGGCAGGTGCCGGGCCGAGTGTCTGCGCGTGGTTCTTAGTGCTGGCGGCGCGGCTTGCGGTGCTCGCCACCACGATCATCGCGGGTAGGTCGCTCGGGGCGATCGCCCTCGGAGCGAGGCTTGCCTTCGGCCTTGTTGACGGCGTCCAGGCTCACCTTGCCACGGTCGTCGATCTCTAGCACGACGACTTCGACCTCGTCTCCCACGTTCAAGACGTCTTCGACCTTCTCGATGCGGCCCTTGGCCATACGAGAGATGTGGAGCAGACCGTCTTTGCCGGGGATGAGCTCGATGAACGCGCCGAACGGCATGATGTTCACGACGCGGCCGGTATAGCGCTCGCCGACCTCGACGTCGCGCACGATGTTGCGGATGCGCTCGACGGCTGCTTCGCCACCGGCGTCACGTGATGCAACATACACGGTGCCGTCCTCGTTCACATCGATCTGGGCACCGGTCTCCTCGATGATGCCGCGGATGACCTTGCCGCCCGGGCCGATGATGTCGCGGATCTTGTCCGTCGGGATCTTGATGGTGATGACGCGCGGTGCGAACGGCTTGAGGTCTTCGCGGGGCTCCGCGATCGACTCAAGCATCTTGCCGAGGATGAACGCCCGGCCTTCCTTCGCCTGCATGAGCGCCTTGCGAAGGATGTCCACTGAAAGGCCCTTGGCTTTGTTGTCCATCTGCATCGCGGTGATGCCGTTCTCGGTACCGGCGACTTTGAAGTCCATGTCGCCGAGGAAGTCTTCGAGACCCTGGATATCGGTCAGGATGGCGACGTCGTCACCCTCCTTGATGAGACCCATCGCGATGCCGGAGACCGGAGCTTTGATCGGGCAACCGGCGTCCATCAGCGCGAGCGTGGAACCGCAGACCGAGCCCATCGACGAAGAGCCGTTGGACTCAAGCACCTCGGAGACGATGCGGACGGTATACGGGAAGTCCTCCTCGGCGGGCACCACGGGGAGCAGTGCGCGCTCGGCAAGGGCGCCATGGCCGATGTCGCGGCGCTTCGGACCACGCATGAAGCCCGTCTCGCCTGTGGAGAACGGCGGGAAGTTGTAGTGATGGATGTAGCGCTTGCCCTCGGACACGTCGATCGTGTCGATGCGCTGCCACTCGGAGAGCATACCGAGCGTCAGGACCGAGAGGACCTGCGTCTGGCCACGCGTGAACAGGCCAGAGCCGTGAGACAGCGGCAGGTAGCCGGCGGTCGTCGTGATCTGGCGGACCTCATCGAGCTTGCGGCCATCGGCACGCTCGCCCTCCTTGAGAACCATGGTGCGCATGGTCTTCTTCTCAAGTTGCTTGAGCAGGGCCTTGATGTCTTTGCCATCCGATGCAAGTTCCTCGGGAGTGAATGTCGCGAGGATCTCGTCCTTCACAGCGGCAACGCCGTCCATACGGGCGTGCTTGTCCGCATTGTGCAGGGCGGCATTCATCTTGTCGGCCCCGGCCGAGAAAACGCGATCTTTGAGCGCAGCGTCGATCACGTGGATCGGGACTTCCATCGGGGTGATCTCTATCTGGGCGAGGAACTTCTCCTGCACCGCGCAGAATGCGCCGATAGCCTCCTGCGCAAACATGAGGGCGGCGAGCATGTCCTCCTCGCTGACCTCCTGAGCGCCAGCCTCGAGCATATACACGGCATCCTTGCTGCCTGCGACGACGAGGTCGAGATCCGAAGCCTCGGCCTCCTCGAACGTCGGGTTCACGATGAACTCGCCGTCCTCGTCACGACACACGCGTACACCGGCAAGAGGACCCTCGAACGGGATGCCCGCAGCCAGGAGCGCACTCGAAGCACCCATGATCGAGATGACATCCGGCTGGTTGACCTGATCGGCGGAGAGTACGGTCGCGATGACCTGGACTTCGTTGCGGAAGCCGTCGGCGAAAGACGAGCGAATCGGGCGGTCGATCATCCGTGCGGTCAAAGTCGCCTTCTCCGACGGGCGCGTCTCACGCTTGACGAAACCGCCGGGCAGCTTGCCCGCGGCATACATGCGCTCCTCGAAATCGACCGTGAGCGGGAAGAAGTCCAAGTCCTTGGGCTGCTTGCTCGCAGTCGCGGTGACCAGGACCATGGTGTCGCCCTGGCGGACAAGAACGGCGCCTCCGGCCTGCTTGGCCAGCTCGCCGATCTCAAGTGTGTAGGTCTTTCCGTACAGTTCGAAACTCTCGGTTACCTTTCCCATGCCTCTTCCTCTGCTTCCTCGGTCTTCGCCCCTTGCGAAGACCTTGTATACGGAGCCGTGGCCCCTGCGACAACGAAGGCGGGAATATTCCCGCCTTCGCGTGTCTTCGTTTCTAGTTGCGCAGTCCTAGCTTTGCAACGATCGCGCGGTACCGCTCGATGTCTATCTTCTTGAGATAGTTCAACAGGCGGCGGCGCTGGCCGACCATCTGCAGCAGACCACGACGGGTGTGGTGGTCGTGCTTGTGGTAGCGCAGGTGCTCGGTGAGGTCGCGGATACGCTGCGTGAGCAGCGCGATCTGGACTTCGGCGGAGCCGGTGTCGCCCTCGGTGCGGGCGTGCTCGGCAATGATCTGGGACTTTACGTCCTTGGGTAGTGCCATATTCGGTTCACCCTTCTTTCGGATTCGCCCCTGTCCGAGGTGAGCGTGGGTGACTCGGTCATCCCAGGCAGGGGTACGCACACAACCGAAGCAGTATAGCACACCGCCCACCGATAGCCAGCGGTCACTCTAGGTGTGATCGACCAGGCGTGCCGCAGTCGCAATGTCGGCCCGAATGGCGTTCGAGAGCTCTTCTGATGAGTCGAAACGTCTTTGGTCCCGGAGCCTGTGGACGAACTCGAGAACGAGAGTCCGCCCGTAGAGATCCCCCTTCCACCCGATCAGGTGGGCCTCGACCGTGTCGTGTGCCTCGGGAAACGTCGGCGGTGTGCCGAGTGATACTGCTGCGGGGACCCGCTCGTCGTCCACCCATACGATACCGGCGTATACGCCGTCTGCAGGTACAGCGCTTTCCGGATGGACGGCCAGATTCGCAGTGGGTGTGCCGATCGTGACACCCTCTCCTCTGCCGTGTACGACGGTGCCACGAAGGCGGTGCGGCCTGCCGAGAAGGCGGGCAGCGAGTGTGACATCGCCATCGGCTACCGCGGTGCGGACCCGGGTCGAGGTAACGGGTTCGCCGTCAAGTGAAACCAGTTCATGCGCGATCACCGTGAAATCGTGCTGCGCGCCGAACGTTTCGAGTGTACCGACATCGCCCTGTGCGCGATGGCCGAAGCGGAAGTCATGCCCAACCACCGTCGCAACCGGGTTGAAAGCACGTAGCAGCACTTCGTGAAGGAACAGGTCGGCCGACATGGCGGCAAGGTGTTCGTCGAACGGAACGAGGAGTACGGTATCGGCCCCAAGGTCGCTCAGCAAGCGCAGCTTGTCCTCAAGATCGAGAAGCTGTGGTGCAGCGGTGTGCGGCGAAACGACACGGTCCGGGTCGCGGTCGAATGTCACCACCGCAGAGGACGCCCCCAACGCACGTGCGAACTCCACGGTGTCCCGGACAAGCGCCTGATGCCCGAGATGCACGCCGTCGAACACGCCGATCGCCACAGCGGCGGCGCCGAGGGAGGGCATCTGTGGTTCCCATGTGATGACACGTGTCACGGCTGTGCTCCCACGACGGTATCTGCAACGAGTCTATCGCCCATTGAGCGATACACCGCAATGAGCCGTCCTTTGAACACGATAGCGACCGGCCCTTCTGCGATGCCGGCTACTGCAAGCGGACGCCCGTTGGCGACCGACAGGGCGTGGGTCTGGTCGGCCTCGAAGACCGGCATATCCAGGGCGATGAGTGGGTCGGTGAACACCGTGCCGACGTCATTCACGCTCATGAGAGCATCCAGTGTGGTCGAGCCGTCCACTGTGATCGGTCCACTGGCCGTGCGCCGCAGGGAGCTCAGATGCGCAGCGCTTCCTGCGGCCCGGCCGATATCGCGTGCGAGTGCACGGATGTAGGTTCCTTTGGAGACAACGAAGTGCACGTGCCAGGTTGACGTCTCAGCGTCGACACCGAGCAATCCCGCCTCGAAGACAGTGATGGGTCGAGCGGCGAGTTCGATCTCGCCCCCGGAACGGGCCACACGATGTGCCGTTCTCCCCTCGACCTTGATCGCCGAGAAGACCGGCGGTTGCTGCAGGCTGTCGCCGACGAAGCGTTCAAGGAGCTCTGCCGCAGCGTCCGGGTGGAACAACTCCGGATCGAGCGGCACGCTTGCCGTTCTCTCGCCGTCCGCGTCGTCCGTATCGGTCTCGCTGCCGAAGGAGATCACCGCATCGTACGACTTGGTCTTGCCACTGAGGTATCGCTCAAGCCTGGTGAACGGGCCGACCAGCACGAGAAGAACGCCGGTTGCCGCCGGGTCCAGCGTGCCTGCGTGGCCCACGCGTCGCTCCCCGGTCTTCCTTCGCACTATCTGGACGACATCATGGCTGGTCATGCCTGCGGGTTTGTCCACCACGATGAGTCCCGCAAGGTCGGTGGCTCCGCGTTTCGCGCTCACGCCAGCGCCGCTCTCAGAGCAGGGAGAAGCGTCGCCAAAAGCGCGTCACTGTCGCCTTCGAACGTGAAGCCTGCCGCTGCCGCGTGTCCGCCTCCACCATAGGAGCGTGCAACGCAGCCGACGTCAGCAGCCGCCTTCGCACGAAGCGAGACACGCACCGAGTCGGCGGAACGTTTCATGAGAAAGACGATGCGAGCGCCTCGAATAGCGCGAACCTCGTCGATGAGGTTCTCTCCTTCCGATTTGAGCGCACCCGTCTCGGCGAAATCATCATCGTCCACCCAAGAATAGGCGATCTCCCCGTCGTCCACGCACGTGATGCGTTCGAGGGTCCTACCGATGAGGGCGAGAGCACCAGCAGAGCGGCTCTCGTAGATGTTCGTGAAGATCTGCTGGACATCGATGCCGTGGCCGATCATGTCGGCAGCGGTACGGAGAGCGCGTGGCGTCGTGTTGGAGTAACTGAAGCGACCCGTGTCTGTCACCAGTGCGGTGTACAGACAGGTGGCGATGTCGGCGTCGGGCTCGATACCCAAGGTCTCAAGCAGGCCCCACACCATCGTGCCCACCGAGGAAGCGGTCGAGTCGACGAGGCACACACTCCCGAATCGCGCGTTGTCCGGGTGGTGGTCTATGACCACGAGGTGATTCGCGCTTCGCGCCAGCGACTCGGCTGCGCCGAGACGGACGAACGACGGAGTGTCGAGAGCGATGAACAGGTCCGGAGCCTCCACGTCCCCCGCAGAACGGTAGAGTTCCGCCCCGGGGAGGAACGCGTAGGTCTCAGGAGCACGGTCTGAAGACGCGATGACAGGCACGGCTATGATGCCGATCTTGCGAAGCGCAAGCACCAGACCGAGAGTCGACCCTACAGCGTCGCCGTCAGGATCGACGTGAGCTCCGATCGCGATACTTGTCGCAGTGCGAACAAGGTCGGCGAAACGGGCCGCGTCGTCGTCCCTGACCTGCATGCGCTACTCCTCGTCGTCAGTGATGGGCCGGCGCTCGGCTTCATCCTTGAGCGCCTTGGAGATGCGCATGCCCTGCTCGACGCTCGGGTCGATCTTGAATCGCAGATCGGGAACGACCCGCATCAGTACTCGCTTGCCAAGCGATGTCCGTATGCGGTTCTTGGCGGACTCAAGGCCGGCGATGAGCGCGTCTTGCCGCTCCTGTTCTCCATGGGTCACTACATAGATGTTGGCCAGACCGAGATCGGTACTGACCTCGACCGAGGTGACCGTCACAAGGTCGACCCGGGGGTCGGCGATCTCCTCGAGCAGTATGGCTGCGATCGCCTCTCGGATCGCTTCGCCGAGTTTGCGTGTTCTAGGTGTGGACTTCACGGGGATCAGGCCTCCCGTGCAACCTCGACGGTGCGGAATGTCTCGAGGACGTCGCCCTCTTTGATGTCCTGGAAGCCGTCGATACCGATACCGCATTCGTAGCCGGATTTGACCGTCTTGACGTCGTCTTTGAAGCGGCGCAGGGAACCCATCTTGCCTTCCCAGATGATCGTACCGTCACGGACGATACGCAGCTGGTCGTCTCGGGTGACTTCGCCGTCCAGTACGTAGCAGCCCGCGATCACGCCGACCTTCGGGACCTTGAACAGCTCGCGGATCTCGATACGTGCGGTGTCGTGCTCTTCGATCGTGGGAGAAAGCATGCCGACACGGGCGGCGTTGATATCTTCGATCGCCTTGTAGATGACACGATACAGCCGGATGTCGACCTTGGACTGCTCTGCCAGCTCCTTCGCTTTTGCGATGGGACGGACGTTGAAGCCGATGATGATCGCATCGCTCGCGTCAGCGAGCGTGACGTCGGTCTCGGTGATACCACCAACGCCGGAGTGGATGACGTTGATGTGCACTTCGGACTGGTCCATCTTGTCCAGCGCATCTTTGAGTGCCTCGATGGAGCCGTGCACGTCGGCTTTGACAACCAGGTTGAGGTCTTTGAGCACGCCCTCCTGGATGCGGGCGAAGAGGTCGTCAAGCGAGACGTGACTCTTCCGCTCGTGGGCCAGCAGCCGCTGCTTGAGTGCCCGCTCCTCTGCAAGGTTGCGAGCATCGCGCTCGTCGGCGAAGACGCGGAACTCGTCGCCCGCGCCTGGCACGCTCGACAGGCCCTGGATCTCAACCGGATCTGCAGGGAGCGCCTCAGTCACGGTGATGCCCAGCGGATCGAGCAACGCACGCACGCGTCCATGGCTGGTGCCGGCGACGATGGCGTCTCCGACCTTCAGGGTGCCTCGCTGTACGAGCACTGTGGCGACCGGACCGCGGCCTTTGTCGAGCTTGGCCTCGATGACGACACCGCTCGCGGGCGCATCGGGGTTAGCCTTTAGCTCGAGGACGTCCGCCTGAAGCAGGATCATCTCAAGCAGATCGTCGATGTTCAGACGCTTCTTGGCCGAGACGTTCACGAAGATGTTGCTGCCGCCCCATTCCTCAGGGACGATCTCATGCTCGGTGAGCATCTGGCGAACCTGCTCGGGGTTGGCGCCCTCTTTGTCGATCTTGTTGACTGCGACGATGATCGGTACGCCAGCGGCCTTCGCGTGGTGGATGGCTTCGACAGTCTGCGGCATAACGCCGTCATCCGCGGCAACGACAAGTACGACGACGTCGGTCGCGTTTGCGCCGCGGGCACGCATGGCGGTGAAGGCCTCGTGACCGGGAGTGTCGATGAAAGTGATGCGCTTGCCGTTGTGATATGCGATGGATGCACCGATGTGCTGCGTGATGCCTCCGGCCTCTGTGGCCGCGACACCCGTCTCACGGATGGCATCCAGGAGCGATGTCTTTCCGTGGTCGACGTGGCCCATGACCGTGACGACAGGCGGACGCGGCTTGAGGTCTGCCGGGTCGTCGTCGAATGTGGTCAGGGTCTCGTTCTCGGGCTTCTGGATCGTTATCTGTGTACCCAGGTCGTCCGCCAAGATCTCCATGACTTCACGACTCACGGGCTGGTTGACGGTCAGAAGCTCACCGAGCAGCATGAGTCGCTTGATGATCTCGGTCGAGGCCAGGCCGAGCGCATCGGCGAACTCACCGACGGTGGCGCCCTCTGTGATCACGACGCTGCCTTCAACCACAGGGGCGGCAGTCTGAACGAGCGCTGCACGCGGCTCGGTCTGCTCGCGCTTGCCCGTCGGTTTTTTGGTCTTCTTTTTCTTCTTGCCGATAGGCCCGGATGCCGCTGCCATCTTGGCGGCCTCGGCGATGATGCTTGCCGGCGCGGTGCGCTGGGTCGCCTCGGCCTCGCGGGCCATCTGGCGGTAGCGTTCGGCCTCTTCGGCTTCAAGCTTAGCGGCCTGCATCGCGAGCTGAGCAGCCTCTTCCTCAGCCTTGCGAACAGCCTCTTTGCGGGCTGCGTCGTCGGCTTCGTGGCGCTTGCGCTCCTCTTCTTCATGCTTCTTGCGGGCTGCTTCCTCCGCAGCATGTGCGCTGTCCTGGGCTTCGCGAGCAGCGAGCTCGGCAGCCTCAGCAGCTTCCGCCTCTTCGAGGCGGGCCTTCTCCTCGGCCTCACGGGCGGCTTCCTCCGCCTGACGCGCGGCTTCTTCAGCCTCCTGACGCTTCCGGTCAGCGGCTTCGGCCTTCAACCGCTTGGCCTCCATCTCGGCCTGCTTCTCGGCAATGACCGGAGCCAGGTCCTTACGGATCTTGTCGACATACGCCTCGACGAGCGTGGATGCGTGGTTTTTGGCTGGTATCTTGAGAACCGCAAGATGGTCGAGCAGCTCCTTCGAGCTCATCCCGAACTCCTTGGCCAGTTCATGTACTCGCATTGCAGGCATAGATGTCACCGTCCGTCTCGTCGATCGGGGCGCCGGTCGTTCACGACCCGCTCGAACTCTCGTCTCAAGCGCTCCACGTCTTCCTCGCGCAGGTTCACACGGAGCGCCGCTGCGAACCTCTTTCGTTTGACTGCTTGCTCAAAGCATGCGGTCGTGGGGCACACGTTGGCTCCTCGGCCATTCGCTTTCCCTGTCGGGTCCACGACGACCTCACTGTCCGGTGTTCTCACTATCCGGACGAAATCGCGCTTGTCCGCTTCCTTTCCACATGCGACACAGGTGCGAAGCGGTATCTTGCGCGTCTTCATTACTCAGCCGAGTCCTCCTTCTCATGCACACCACAGTACTTGCTGCCCGGACGAGCCTGGTTGCGGCAGCGTATACCGGTGCTCGTGACGGCGACGCAGCGGCCGTCACCTTCATCTGCGGTGGTCTCTTCACCCGAGACTGCAGTCGCGATTCCGGCGCTGACAGCCTGAGACACGCTCTTGATGTCGATTCTCCAGCCTGTGAGCTTTGCGGCAAGGCGGGCGTTTTGACCCTCCTTGCCGATTGCGAGTGACAACTGATCGTCGGGGACTATCACGGTGGCAGTGTGCTCGTTGGCGTTGACCATCACCGTGGACACCTTCGCGGGAGAAAGGGCGTGAGCGACGAAGCCGGCGGGGTCCTCGGACCACGGCACGACATCGATGCGCTCGCCGCGGAGTTCGGCGACGACCATGCGCACACGGCTACCCTTGGGTCCGACACAGGCGCCCACCGGATCGAGTCCGGGCTCCCGCGAGGAGACGGCGATCTTGCTGCGCAGACCAGGTTCGCGCGCAACGCTCTTTATCTCGACGATACCGTCGTAGATCTCGGGTACCTCGAGTTCGAAGAGGCGCTTGATGAGATTAGGATGCGTGCGAGACACGACGATCGACGGTTCATTCGAGGTCTTACGTACGTCGATGATCAGCGCTTTGATGCGCTGGTTGTGATCGTAGCGCTCGCTGGAGGGCTGCTCGCTCGGCGGTAGCAGGGCCTCAACGCCCTCGCGCACCTTGATGAGCGTGTAGCGGCTGTCCGACTGCTGCACGGTGCCGGTGATGCTGTCACCGATGCGGTCCGCGTACTCCTCGAATATCTGCTCGCGCTCCGCTTCCCGTATCGACTGGGTGATGACCTGTTTTGCGGCCTGTGCGGCGAACCGTGAGATGTCGGGAGGAGTGATGTCGTTCTCCTCGAAGACAGGCTCTTCTTCGGTCCCGCCAACCGGTATGAGTTCGAATACGAATATCCGTCCGGTCTCACGGTCGATGGTCACCCTGGCGTCGTTTTCCAGGTCGAGTGTCTTGCGATACGTCTGCGCGAGCGTCTGCTCGAGCTTGTCGAGCATGTCGTACTCGTCGATGTTCTTCTCGCGCGCGAGTTGGCGCAGCGCGTCCATGAGTTCGGAGCTCATCGTGGCACTCCTTTGTCGTTTCCGAAGTCGATCTCGACTTTCAGGTTGGCTTTGCGAACAGCATCCAAAGGGATGCGGTAGGTCGTGCCTTCGCAGCCCATGACGATCTCGTCGCCTTCGACAGCGGTGATTGTTCCCGTGAATGCTGACCGCCCATCGATCGGACGGGACGTCTTGACCTTGGCGGTGCCGTTCACGTGACGCTCAAAGTGCTCCCGGGTTCGCAAAGGGCGTTCGATTCCCGGTGACGATACCTCGAGAGTGAATGGTCCGCGAAGTCCGTCATAGTCCTCCAGCGCCTCGGAAACCCACGCGTTGGCGGCGGCGACGGCATCCAGGTCGATGCTCTGTTCCCGGTCAAGGAAGATGCGCACGATGGGCATGTGATCTGCGCCTGCGGTCTCCACCGCGACCAGCTCGTATCCGTGTTCGACAGCGAGCGGCTCAAGCAACGCCGTGAGTCTGCCG
>DDWT01000021.1:0-47378 GCA_002347365.1 Actinobacteria bacterium UBA2279 | reverse complement strand
GCGCGTTACGGCGTCGCCGATGGGAACGCTCTCGCGCTCCCCCGTCGCCCGCACCTTGATCTCGACGACTCCTTCGGCCACGCCTCGCTTACCCACGACGACCTGGAAGGGCCAGCCGATAAGGTCTGCGTCGGCGAACTTGACGCCGGCCCGCTCGTCCCTGTCATCCAGGATCGACTCGACGCCTGACGAGGCAAGCTGCTCCCAGATCGTCTGGGCCACCGGCCAGACGATCTCGTCTCCCACGTTGAGCGGGATGACAGCTACCTCCAGCGGAGCCACGGACACCGGCCATGCAATGCCGTTCTCGTCGTTGTGTTGCTCGATCACGGCAGCCAGGGACCTGCTGATGCCGACTCCGTAGCAGCCCATTATGAAGGGGCGCTCGTTACCGTCCTCATCGGCGTACGTGGCATCCATCGACTCGGAGTACTTGGTGCCGAGTTGGAATACCTGGCTGACCTCGATGCCGCGGGCGCCCTTCAGGACACCGCCACAGACCGGACAGCCGTCGCCAGGTGCGGCTAGCACGATATCGGCCCAGAGTGCCACGGTGAAGTCACGTCCGGGCATCGCACCGAAGAGGTGGTAGTCGTTGATGTTCGCACCGACACCCCACGCGACGGTGTCGCGCAAGGATTCGTCCGCCACGATGAGTGTGTCTGCGGGCGGGTCGACCGGACCAAGCGAGCCTTTGGGGATGTCGAAGGTCTTGAAGTCGTCTTCTTCAAGAAGTACGACGCCGGGAACCGCACTGTCGGCTTTGACGGCATTGAGTTCACGGTCGCCCGGCACGCAGAAGAACACGAGGCGACCTTCGGGAGTCTTGCCCGCCATAGTCTTGACGGTATCGTGCTCGGCGATGTTGAACGCTTGCGCCAGATCGGCGATGGTGCGCAACTCCGGTGTGTGCACCTTCTCCATGGGTATCGGAGCAGCGATCGCCGGGCTTCTCGGGACCACGGTCTGCGCGGCTTCGACGTTCGCCGCCCATCCGCAGTCACAGTAGACCAGCTCGGCTTCTCCGTTCACGGCAAGCGCCATGAACTCGGTCGTGATCTTGCCGCCGATCTGTCCGGAGTCTGCTTCGACGGGGCGGTACTCGAGTCCAAGGCGCTGGCAGATGCGACCATAGGCACCGGCCATCGCGTCGTAATGATCCTGCAGCGATTCCTGTGTGGAGTGGAAGCTGTATGCGTCCTTCATGATGAACTC
Organism: Actinobacteria bacterium UBA2279; assembly: GCA_002347365.1. Taxonomy (GTDB): domain Bacteria; phylum Actinomycetota; class Coriobacteriia; order Anaerosomatales; family Anaerosomataceae; genus UBA2279. The sequence continues at coordinate 46,163 of DDWT01000021.1, read as the reverse complement.
ACGGCCGCGCAGTAGCCCGAAACGTGGGCGGACCTCGTCGCGGAACTTGACCTGGATCTGGTAGAGGGAGACCGGCAGATCACGGTACGAGCGCAGTTCGTGGCGCACGGTGGACGTGATGATCTCCTCGTGTGTCGGGCCGAGACAGAACTCGCGTCCGTGGCGGTCGCTCAACCGCATCAGCTCGGGGCCGTAGTCGTTCCAGCGGCCGGACTCGTGCCAGAGCTCGGCGGGCTGGACTGCGGGCATCATCATCTCCTGGCTGCCGATGGCATCCATCTCTTCGCGCACGATCTGCTCGATCTTGTGCAAAGAACGCCACCCCAGCGGCAGGAACGTGTAGATGCCAGCCGCCGCCTTGCGGATCATGCCGGCGCGCAGCAAGAGCCGATGCGAGGCCAGTTCAGCCTCGGCCGGGTCTTCTTTCAATGTCGGGGCGTAGAGCTCGGACATCTTCAGTGCGACTGCCATCGGTTCTCCTTGAGATAGTACAAACGGGCGCCGACGACGCCGACGCCCGTCAGACGTTCAGTACGAAGATCTTGCTAGCCGATACCCTGATCGTCAGGGTGATAGGCCTCGATAAGCGTATCGCTATTGGCCGACAGGCTCATGATCAGGCGGCCGATAAGGTCGTGGACGATGATCGTGTGCCGGTTGCCCTGCGCGATGAAGGCGTCTTTCAGCGCCGGCTTGACCTTCGGGTCACCGCTCACTTCGATGATCAGGTCGATGTTATTACCCTTGGCAGCTAAAACGTCGGCGTTCTCGGTGAAGAAGATGCCGTTGGCCCGCGCAAGGTTCGCGCCATGGCTGTTGGAGTCAGCATCGGCTACGCCCACGACTTCGATGAACGGTCGCTTGAGGAAGTCCTCGAGCAGAGGCGTACCCGTCCGCCCGCCACCGACGATCGCGACACGCACCTTCTCTTGTGCCATGCTATCCCCTCTCATCGGTCACAGGTTCACACGGTAAGCAGGATACCAGGAGTGCAGGTGCGCTGCTACGGGATCAGCTCTCACCGAGCGCGGCGATCTCTTCCATGAGTGCAGAGACTATCTCCGCCTCCGGAACCTTGCGAACCGGTTCGCCCTTCCTGAATATGAGACCGACTCCGTTTCCTGCGGCAACGCCGATGTCGGCGTCACGCGCCTCCCCCGGGCCATTGACCACACATCCCATCACGGCCACCTTCACCGGGGTATGCAGCTCGCGCAAGCGTCGTTCGACCTCCTGCGCGATGGGTACGAGGTCGACCTGGCAACGACCGCATGTGGGACATGAGACGAGTTCCGGACCGCGGCGGCGGATGTCGAGCGCCGCCAGGATCTCCCAGCCCACACGGACTTCCTCGGCCGGGTCAGCCGTCAGCGAGACGCGCAGCGTGTCGCCGATGCCATCCGCCAGAAGGACCCCGAGCCCGACTGAGGACTTGACCGTGCCGGCGAACGAGGTCCCTGCCTCAGTGACACCGATGTGCAATGGATACGGGAGTGTTTCCGCCAGCGCCCGGTATGCGTCGATGGTAGCGTTGACCGACGACGCCTTGGCGGAGACGACGATGTCTTGGAAGCCCCGGCTTTCGAAGTGAGCGCAGAACGCCGCAGCGCTCGCCACAAGCTTCTGTGCGAGCGGCCAGTCGTTGTCGTGATACTCCTCGGCCAGCGAACCGGCATTCACACCGATGCGGATTGGGATGCCGGCCTCGCCAGCGGCGTCGATGACAGCGTCAACGCGATCTGTGGCTCCGATGTTGCCGGGATTGATGCGGAGCTTGGCTGCTCCTCTGCGCGTCGCCTCGATGGCGAGGCGGTGATCGAAGTGTATGTCCGCGACGACCGGGAGCGGTGATTCGGCGCAGATGCGCTCGAATCCGTCGAGTGCATCTGAATGCGGAATGGCGACCCGGACGATCTCGCAGCCGGCGTCAGCGAGTCGCGTGATCTGTGCGAGAGTGGCGAGCGGGTCGCGCGCGTCGGTGTTCGTCATGGACTGCACGGCTATGGGCGAGCCGTTGCCCACGGTGATCGTGCCGACCAGCACCGAACGGGTCTGATGACGTGGTGCGACCAATGCTCCCCCGCTTCCGTTATCCAACCAGCCGCATGACGTCAGCGTACATTATGTAGCCGATGAAGGAGAACAACAGCAAGGCGCCTGCGGCACTGAGACCGAGCGAGAACGTGCGGCTGAGCGGGCGGCCCATAAGCCGTTCGACGATCTCCACGACGACCTTGCCGCCGTCGAGCGGCGGTATCGGCAGGATGTTCATCGCGCCGAGCGATAGCGAGAGCAGCGCGATGAGGAACGCATAGTCCAGTGGGCTCGTCGTTGCAGCCTCGGCCGCCATGATGGAGATCCCGACTATGCCCGCCGATTGGCCTACGCTCGCCTGGAATGTAGCCGGCTGGAAGAATCCGACTATCGCTTTGAATACCAGCCCGACGTAGCTGAGCGACTCGCTCAAGGCGCCGCCAAGTGAGAGATCGACATGTGACCAGGTTGGAGCGACGCCGAGGTAGGCCCGACCATCCTTCTCGGCAAGCACGACTTCGAGGGTCTGTGTCTCCCCCTGTCGAACAACGTCGACTCGAGCGGTCTCTCCCGGCTTGCGGGCTGAGATCGCCTCTGTGAAGGCCTGCCAGGAGTCGACGGCTGATCCGTCAACGCCCGCGAGAGTGTCTCCCGCCCGCAAGCCGATTCGGGATGCCGGAGTGTCAGGCATGACTTCCGATACCACCGGAGTCGCCGTGTAGTAACCCCATATCGCGAGAACGATCGTGAACGTCATGATCGCGGTGATCATGTTGACCGCAACGCCTGCAGCGAGCACCGTGATGCGCTTCCACGTCTTGGCTCCGCGGTAGGTGATCGAGCGTGCTCTGCCGAGCAGATCTTGTTCGTCGGTCTCGATGGTCGCCGTGTGGAGTGAGATGTATGACACGTCATCATCCGTTGCCGACTCGATGGCTCCCCAGTCGGCAAGTGTCGCGAGTACGGCTGCAGCACGGTCGCGCTCCACACCCAGCATCCGAGCGAGCGACGCTGCATCGGCGCGACCGGCAATGGAGATGGCTTTGAGGGCAGGCCCGAGAAGCACATCTTCGGGCCCGGGCTCCATGCCTGCTATGCGGACATATCCACCCAGCGGTATCGCTGTGATCCCCCAGCTCATGTTCTTGGTCTTGAGACGTATGGCTGGTCCGGGCAGGCCGATCATGAACTCGTGGACCTTGATCTTGAACGCCCGGGCCGCGAGGAAGTGTCCACCCTCGTGCAAGACAACGAGAATCGAGAACGTCACGATTCCCCAGAAGATCGTCGTCAGAACAGTCATGGCACCATCCGAATCATCGAGATGCAGTCACTCGTAGGGGATTCCCCATCGTTGTTGAAGAGCAAAAGGTACACCAGCCGACGATACTACAGGAGTTCGGCGGCGACCTGCCGGGCCCAAGCGTCGGCGGACTCGATCTGCTCGACGCACTCGACCCTCTCGGCGCTATGTCCCGCCATCGTCGCCTCGACCACGCGCGGGATATCGAGGAACCCGGTCCGGTGACCGAGGAACGCGGCTACCGCGGTCTCGTTCGCGGCGTTCATGACCGTGGGCATCGTGCCACCGACCATGCCTGATTCCAGAGCCAGCTCAAGAGCCGGGAAGGAGGCATAGTCGGGCTCCTCGAAATCAAGACGGCCGAGCTGTGCGAAGTCCACGGGCGGGAGCGGAGCGTCCCACCGGTATGGATGGCTGAATGCGTACTGGATCGGGATACGCATATCCGTCGCGCCCAGATGGGCTTTGACCGACCCGTCTTTGAACTCGACCATCGAATGTACGCACGACTGCGGGTGCACGACGATACGTATCTGGTCGTAGGTCACGCCGAACAGATGATGAGCTTCGATCGCCTCGAGACCCTTGTTCATGAGTGTGGCCGAATCGATCGTGATCTTGGGCCCCATGGTCCAGCGAGGGTGCGCAAGCGCCTGCTCGACGGTGACATCCGCGAGTTCGCTCGAGTTGCGCCCTCGAAACGGTCCACCGGATGCGGTGAGCCAGATGCGCTGGACTTCGTCGGCGCGCTCACCGACGAGGCACTGGTAGATCGCCGAGTGCTCGCTGTCGACGGGAATCATCTCGCCGGACGTTGTCAGCCGAGTGATCAGCTCTCCCCCAATGACCAGCGACTCTTTGTTGGCGAGCGCAAGGCGCTTGCCGGCTGCCAGTGCCGCAATGGAGGACCTGAGTCCGGCCGCGCCCACCAAGGCGTTGAGTACGACGTCGGCATTCTCGAGAGACGCCAGTCTCACTGTCGCCTCTGAGCCGCACGCGACAGTGAGACCGGTTCCGCCGAGAAGGGACTGCGCCTGCTCGAGCCTTCGGCAATCACCAAGCGCCACTTCAGAGACGCCGAATACGTGTGCCTGCTGTGCGAGGAGCTCCACGTTGCTGAATGCAGCCAGAGCGACCACCTGGATGCGCTCCGGGAAGCGCTCAGCAACCATCAGCGCCTGGCGGCCGATCGAACCAGTCGAACCGAGTATCGCGACGCGCAAACGATCGGTCACAGTGGGCCTCCGACCGTCGCGCCACCGATGAGAAGCATGTAGTAGGTCACGATAGAAACAAGGGTCAGACTGTCGAATCTGTCCAGGAACCCACCGTGACCCGGCAGAGCTCTGCCTGAGTCCTTGACTCCCGCTTCTCGCTTCAGTCGGGATTCGGCCAGGTCGCCGACGACGGCTGCCACAGAGGCTGCGATGCCCACCATGATGTGGGCCCGCAGTGAGAGGCCCGTTGAGGCGAGGAAATAGACCGCCACCCACACCCCGATAGTGAACACGGTACCGGCAGCGAAGCCCTCCCATGACTTGTTCGGAGAGATTCGCGGAGCCATCTTGTGACGACCGATCGTTGAGCCGACGAGGTAGGCGAAGATGTCGTTCACCCAGACGCTGAATATGGTCGCCAGGGCAAGCTCAGTGCCGGCATCAAGTTGGCGGATCAGCACGAAGTGGGAAAGCGTGAAGCCGATATATACGGCTCCGAACACGGTGATGGCGGTATCGGTCGCCCGCACCTGGCGAAACAGCAGGTGCCACAGCAGTGACGCGATGACAAGCATGCTGACCACGGCAGTAAGGCCGAAAGCGCCGTAGGCAGCCGCCGCTATAGGCATCGAAGCGACCGCCGCCCAGCCGAATATCTCGTTGGGGAGACGGCGTTCCTGTCGGGACAGGGCATAGAACTCGGCAACCGCCATCGTGGCGACGATGGATATGACGACGGCAAGCCCGAGGTATCTACCGAACAGGATCGCGCCGATGAATGCCAGACCGATCAGCACAGCCGTGCTTGTGCGCACGAAGATGGCCGACAGCCCACGCTCCTGCTTGTCGAGCGAGGCCATCAGCTTCCCCCGAATCTGCGAGTGCGCTTCTGGTAGTCGATGACGGCACGCAAGAGATCGTAGCGCTTGAAGTCCGGCCACAAGACGGAAGTCACCCACAGCTCGCTGTATGCGATCTGCCACAGCAGGAAGTTGGAGATGCGCATCTCCCCGCTTGTGCGTATCACCAGATCTGGATCGGGCAGGCCGGTCGTATAGAGCCGCTCTGCGATAGCGGTCTCGTCGATGTCCCCGGGCGAGAGTGCTCCGGAAGCAACATCTCGAGCGATGGCTCTCGCGCTGTCAACGAGCTCTGTTCGACCGCCGTAGTTCAGTGCGACCGCGAGAGTCAACGCCTGGTTGTCCGCAGTCTTCTCTTCGGTGCGGCGGAACGCCTGCATGGTCGGTTCCGGCATGCCCTCGGAACGTCCGATGACCCTGACTCTGACGTCTTGTTTCTGCAGGTTCCCGAGTTCGCGCTCAAGGACCTCTACGAACAGATTCATCAGGCCGTGGACCTCATCTGTAGGGCGTCGCCAGTTCTCGGAGCTGAATGAGTAGAGCGTCAGGTACGGAATGCCCAACTCTATCGACGCGGCGATGACTTCGCGGATCGCCTTCGCGCCAGCGCGATGGCCGGCGATTCGCGGCAGACCTCGTTTGGAGGCCCAACGCCCATTGCCGTCCATGATGATCGCAACGTGTGTTGGAGTCCCGCTCACGTCGAACTGGCTGAGCAACTCGCGCTCGCGCTTCGAAGCGAAGAAGTCCTGACGAGAGGCAGATGAGGGTGTCACGGAGCGCTAGACCTCCATGATCTCCTGCTCTTTGCGCTTGAGCATGTCATCGATATCGGCAATGTGTGTGTCAGTGAGCTTCTGGACGTCGACCTCGAGACGTCGCAGGTCGTCCTGTGAGATCTCGTGCTCTTTCTCCTGATGCTTGAGGAAATCGTTCGTATCGCGACGGATGTTGCGTACTGCAACCCTGGCCTCTTCGGCGTACTGCTTGCACAGCTTGACGAGGTCGCGACGGCGTTCCTCGTTCAGCGCCGGGAACGGCACGCGGATAACCGTTCCGTCGTTGCTCGGATTCAGGCCGAGGTCAGACGCGAGGATGGCCTTCTCGATGGCGCCGATCGCCGTCTTGTCGTACGGGCTGAGAACCAGCATCTGTGGCTCCGGTGAGCTGACGCCCGCGATCTGCAGCAGAGGTGTTGCCACGCCGTAGTACTCGACGGTGAGCTTCTCGAAGATCGCTCCGGAGGCACGACCGGTCCGGACACTCGCGAATTCGTGGCCGAGTGCCGCAGCAGCCTTTGACATGCGTTCCTGTGCGTCAGCAATAGTGTGCGCGGTCATCAGTTACCTCCTCGTACGATGGTGCCGACCTTCTCTCCTTTGAGTGCGCGAACGATATTACCCTCGCGCTCCATATTGAAGACGATAATCGGTAGGTCATTGTCCATTGACAGTGAGATAGCGGTGTTATCCATCACCTTCAGGCCACGGTTCAGGACATCGATGTAGGTGAGTTCGTCGAACTTGACTGCCTCAGGGTGCGACTTCGGGTCAGCATCGTATACGCCGTCGACCTTGGTGGCCTTCATGATGCATTCCGCATGGATCTCAAGTGCCCGCAGCGCTGCGGTGGTATCGGTGGTGAAGTACGGGTTGCCCGTGCCGGCCGCGAATATGGTGACACGCCCCTTCTCGAGGTGGCGTATCGCACGGCGCCGGATGTAGGGCTCTGCGACATCCTGCATGCCGATCGCGCTCATTACCCGCGTGTACACATCATGCTTCTCAAGCACATCCTGGAGTGCGAGAGAGTTCATGACGGTGGCGAGCATACCGATGTAGTCGGCCTGCGCACGATCCATACCCTTTGCCGAGGCCGCTACTCCGCGGAAGATGTTGCCGCCGCCAACCACTATCGCGACTTCCACTCCGTCGTCGTGGACGGTCTTGAGCTGACGCGCAAGGGAATCGAGGACTTTGGGATCGATCCCGTACCCGGCATCGCCCATCAGGGCCTCACCGGAGAGTTTGAGAAGCACGCGCTTGTAGCGGTAGTCGGCCATGGTCCTCCCTCATCGGCGTTTGAAACGGGTCAAGACCCCGAGCTAGATTCTAATCCAAAGGGGCGACGCGTGCGCGTCGCCCCTTTGGATCGGGAACCGCTAGCCGCACGTAGCGGGTTTGGCCTCGGGGTTGGTCTCCCCAAGGACGAACCTCGCAAAGCGGACGATCTTGATGTCGGTGCCGAGAGTCAGACCAAGTCGATCGGTCAGTTGCGCGATGGTGATGTCGGGATCCTTCACGAAGATCTGCTCTACGAGGCAGACCTCCTTGAAGAACTTCTGCAGCCTGCCCTCGGCGATCTTGACCTGGATGGGTTCGGGCTTGCCTGTCTCGGCAGCCTGCGCCATGTAGATGGACTTCTCGTGCTCCACCACTTCGGCCGGCACCTGGTCGGCTGAGAGTGCGATAGGCGCAGCGGCAGCGATCTGCATCGCTACGTCTTTCACGAAGCCTCCGAACTCCGGAGACAGAGCAGCGTCGGCGATTCCTGCAGCGACCTCGACAAGCACACCTATGTTGCCGACACCGTGGATGTAGGCGCCGATCGCCCCGGCCTCTGAGGACAGCTCAAAACGGGCGAAACGCGCGACGACCAGATTCTCGCCGATCTTGGCGACGTTCTCCCCCAGGTACTGTTCGACCGTGATGTCCTCACGCCCGGTGTAGGCCTGCCCGAGCAGGGCAGAGACGTCTGCAGGAGCGGTCGCGACGATATGCTTCGCAATCGAGGTGACGAAGGATTTGAAGTCGTCGTTGCGAGCCACGAAGTCCGTCTCGCAGTTGATCTCGAGGATAGTGCCAACCCGAAGATCATCGTTGATGAAGGACCCGATGATGCCCTCATGCGTGGCACGCCCGGCCTTCTTGGCAAGGTCGGCAAGACCCTTGGTGCGCAGGATATCGACGGCCAGTTCCATATCGCCGTCCGACTCGGTAAGTGCCTTCTTGCAGTCCATCATTCCTGCGCCCGTGCTCTCGCGCAGCTCCTTCACCATGGAAGCGGTGATTTCCATTGTCGTTCCTCCTACTGTGACAGCCGCGTTGCGGCAGAACTGTTCGGTCTACTCGGCCTCGGGTACCTCGACAACGGCTTCTTCAGCTGCGGGGGTTTCGACGGTCGCGGCCGGTGCAGGCTCCTCGGCGGGTGCCGCCGGCGTCTCGGCCGGCGCGGGCTCCTCGGCGGGTGCCTCGGCCGGAACAGGCTGATCCAAGGAGGCCTGGTCGCCGCCACGGCCTTCGATCGCGGCGTCAGCGATGACGCGGGCGATAAGGCTGACAGAGCGAATGGCGTCGTCGTTGCCGGGGATGACGAAGTCGACCTCGTCGGGGTCGGCGTTGGTGTCGACGAGACCGATGATCGGGATCTTCAGTCGACGGGCCTCAGCCACGGCGATGTTCTCGCGCTTGGTGTCGACCAGGAAGATGGCCTCGGGGAGGCTTGTCATGTTGCGGATACCCTCGAGGTTGCGCTGCAGCTTCTCATGCTCGCCGCGAAGCTTCAGGGCCTCCTTCTTGGGGAGACTGGCCATGAGGCCGTTCTCCTCCATGGTCTCGAGTTCGACCATGCGTGCGATCCGCTTGCGGATGGTGACGAAGTTGGTCAGCATACCGCCCAGCCAACGCTGGTTGACATAGGGCTGGCCGGAACGGGCTGCCGCAGCGCGCATGGTCTCCTGCGCCTGCTTCTTGGTGCCGATGAACAGCACGGTCCCGCCCTTGGCGGTGAGGTCACGAACAAACCGATACGCCTGGTCGAGTTCGCGCAGCGTACGCTGCAGGTCGAGAATGTAGATGCCGTTGCGCTCCGTGAAGATGTAGGGCTTCATCTTCGGGTTCCAGCGGCGGGTCTGGTGTCCGAAGTGGACACCAGCCTCGAGGAGTTCTTTCATCGAGACTACAGCCATGGTGCTACCTCCTGTTTCGGTTTTACTTCCGCCTGCATCAACCTCTCAGATGCGCAACCGTCGGTGACGGCACCATGCGCGAGAGTCCGCAGGCGTGCTTGATATGAGCCGATACAGGGTAACACACGCCTTCGACGCGCGAAAGCACCAGACTACGTCGCGCGGCAGGCGGGAGGCCGAGAATCCGTGCTAGTACTCGCGGCCACACTGTGTACAGATCAGGTGAGCCTCGTACCATCCCTCGCGAGAGGCATTGGGCACGAGTTCGAGCAGGAGCTCCAGCTCGCATGCCGGGCACCAGAATCGCCTTTGAAGGCCCGCATGGGTGACGAATGCGTCAGCATCGGCCTCTCGGTCACGCACGAGCAACCTGAAGGATGCTCCCCTGGGCGCTTCTGGAGCACCGTCGGCCGCGGGCTGCTGAGGTGCTGGCACGAGGTTGTCGAGAGTCAACTTGATCTTGGCGGCGATATCCGCGGGTTTTGCGGAGTTCTTGATCAGGTAGTCGATCGCTCCAAGATCAAGCGCTCTTTCGATAGCGGAGTCCTCGCCGAGATTGGTAAGGATCACTACCGGGATGGACGCCAGTCGCGGGTCGGCTTTCATGGTCTCAAGGACCTCCAGACCACCCATGCGCGGCATGATGAGGTCCAAGACGACGAGGTCAAAGTGCGTATTGCGGAGTTCAGTAAGCGCCTCAAGCCCGTCGGATGCAGTCGAAACCTCGAACCCGTCAGAGACGAGCTTGTCGTGATACATCCGACGCAGCAGCTCCGTGTCTTCGACGATGAGGATTCGATGTGCCGGCACGATAGCCTCCCTTTCCTCAGGTGGTGTGTGCGTAGCCTTGTGCTGCATGCAGTCGTGCGCGCAGACGGAGTACGGCCTTCGTATGGAGCTGGCTCACTCTGGACTCCGTCACACCCAGGACGGCGCCGATCTCCTTGAGAGTAAGGCCCTCATAATAGTAAAGGGCGATAACGATCTTCTCACGCTCGGGCAGACGATCGATCGCGCGCGAGAGGATCTCCTTCAGCTCGACGCTCTCGAACATCTGAACCGGGTCCTCGGCCGACTCATCCTTGATGCTGCCGAAGGCGTTGCCGCGATCGTCTCTGTCCTGTCCGCCTGTCCACAGTTCCTCAAAAGATACGATGGAGGTGTAGGACAGCTTGGTAAGGATATCCTGCAACTCGCGACCGGTGATGCCCATCTCTCGAGCGACCTCGGCGTCGTCGGGAACACGCTTCAGGCGGTTCTCGAGTGCTATGTAGGCCTGCTCTATCTCGCGCGATCTGGCTCTGACAGAGCGCGGAACCCAGTCCATGGCGCGGAGTTCGTCAATGATGGCGCCTTTGATGCGGGCGATCGCGTAAGTCTCGAACTTGATGCCGCGTTCAGGGTCGAACTTCTCTATCGCGTCAATCAGACCGAAGACCCCGTATGAGATGAGATCGGATGTGTCTACGGTTTGTGGCAGATTCGACGAGAGTCTACCGGCCACATACTTGACCAAAGGCGAGTAGTTGAGGATGAGCGTCTCCCGAGATGCGGGGTCTCCACTCTCCTTGTACGCGGCCCAGTAGGCGGACACGTCCGTCTTCGGGTCTTGTCTCATTCGATGGGAGCCCCTCCGGATCACGCTCGCGGATGTGCGTCTCTGTGGACATCCTTAAGCCGCTTCATGCCCAAATGAGTATAAATCTGGGTGGTTGACAGCGCAACGTGCCCCAAGAGTTCCTGAACGCTTCGCAGATCCGCACCTGCCTCGAGCAGGTGGGTCGCGAATGTGTGGCGTAGCGCATGCGGGTGGATCCCCCTGTCGGCACCCAACTGTTCGAGGTAGTTCGATAGCAGTCGGCGGACGCTTCCTGCCTGAAGTCGAGTGCCCGATCGATTGAGGAAGAGTGCCGAAGAGTCGCCCTTGCGAGCGTAGTACGGTCTGGCATGCAGGACATAGGCGCCAAGCCGGTCTACCGCCTTGCGGTGCATCGGCACGATACGTTGTTTCGACCCTTTTCCCATCACCTTCACCTGGCCCTGGGTGAGGTCGATGTCTCCGGTGTCCAGAGACTCGAGCTCCCCCACTCGGATGCCTGTGGCATACAAAAGCTCCAGGATCGCGGCGTCCCGAAGGCCCTGGGGTTTGGATGCATCCGGTGCATCAAGAAGCGCGTTGAGGAGGTCAGTTGGAACGGTCTCCGGCAGGCGTCGTTGCAGTCGTGGAGTGCCAAGAACGGCGGCCGGGTTGATATCCGCAAGGCCGCGTGTTTGAAGGAATGTGTAAAACGAACGGAGTGTCGACGTCTTGCGGGCGATAGTACGACGCTCGTAACGAGCCCTGTCCAACTCCGCGAGATACCCCCGAAGCTGTCTGTGCTTGAGAGTCAGAGGGTCATAGGAGGATCGCTCGCACCAGTCGAGGAACTGCCGCATGTCCGTGGCGTATGCACGGACGGTGTGCGGCGAGACATTCCGTTCGACGGTGAGGTGCTCGAGGAACATGTCGGTGAGTTCATGGGGGGAGCGGCCGGTCACGATGTGCCAACCCCGACAGCGCGCGTCAGCGGCGCCGCGAGGGGCCGTATGTGCGCCGCATCCAGATAGCTCGACAAGGAGATGCGAGCGCGTTCGGAGTGCGCGGCGTAGCGGGCGCGTTTTGAGCGGACAGGCGGGTTCAGTGGAGGCAGAAGCCCCACATTGACGTGCATCGGCTGGTATGTGCCCGTCTCCTCACTGGTCGCGTAGTGGATCAGGGAGCCGAGCGCCGTGTCACAAGGAAGAACGATGGGCGGAACTCCTGTCAGTTCGGCATGGATATTGAGTCCCGCAAGCAGTCCGGAACCAGCCGCCTCGAAATAGCCTTCGGTACCGGACAGCTGCCCTGCAATCCGGATGCGTGGCTGGCATCTGAGCGCGAGATCGCGCGTGAGCAAGCGCGGGGCATCGATGTAGGTATTGCGGTGCATCACGCCATAGCGAAGGAACTCAGCGTTTTCGAGGCCGGGTATGATTCGAAACACACGTTCCTGCTCGCCGAAGACGAGGTTGGTTTGAAAGCCAACCAGGTTATACGCAGTCCCGCTCCTGTTCTCGGGACGTAACTGCACCACCGCCCAAGGACGTTGTCCGGTTCGAGGGTCGATCAAGCCCACGGGCTTCATGGCGCCGAATCGGACGGCGTCGCCACCACGACGGGCTATCTCCTCGATGGGCTGGCATGCCTGGAAGAGGTCAGAGGCCTCAAACTCCTTGGCATTGACTCTCCGCGCAGCCACGAGCGCTGCGATGAACTCCTCATACTGAACCGGTGACATCGGACAGTTGAGATAGTCGGCCCCTCCCCCTTTGTCGTATCGCGATGCCGCGAATACGACCGACCTGTCCACGGACTGTGCATCGACGATGGGCGAAGCGGCATCATAGAAGGACAGACGGTCAACGCCGATAAGCTCCGTGAGGGCGTGTTCAAGTCCCGCACTCGTGAGCGGACCCGAGGCGACGATCACCGGTCCGGTCGTGGGAATCTCGTGAGCCTCGGCTCTGATGATCTCGATCAAAGGGTGAGACTCGAGCAACTGGGTCACCGTTGTCGAGAATGCGTCCCTGTCTACCGCAAGCGCGGCGCCGGCAGGAACAGCAGTCTCGCGTGCGACAGCCATGATCATGCTGCCGAGTTGTGCGAGTTCGCGTTTCAGCATTCCCGGTGCGGTGTCAGGATCATCGCTCTTGAACGAGTTCGAGCACACGAGTTCGGCAAGGGCAGCCGTGTGATGTGCCGGAGAATCAGTCGCGGGTCGCATTTCAAAGAGGCGCACGGGAATGCCGCGCTGTGCGAGTTGCCAAGCAGCCTCGCTGCCGGCAAGGCCACCACCAATGATGCTCACCACGGCGAATCGATGCACAGGGACTCCTGATCTTGCAGGTTGTATGTGGGATTGTAACCGCCATTCACGTTGGACGGCTAACCGAGTAGCGTCCATCACGCAATCTGACGATCTCGCCGTCAAGCTCGAGTCGCGTAAGACGCCGGGCTATGGATACGACGTCGGTCTGAAGGCCGCACGCAAGATCGTCGGGCCGCATGGGACTGGCGCGCAGAGCGACCAGAAGACGGTCGGCGAGCGGCAGGCCTGGTGCCTGAGGATCAGCGAGGCTGCCTTGAAGCGACAACCCTGCCGACACGAGTGCATCCCTCAGCTCGGACTCACATGTGATCGGAGTGCCCCCCTGGCGAATCAGTCTGTTCGCTCCCCGGCACTCGGGTGCGAAGATCGAACCAGGGACGGCAAGCACGTCCCTGCCGGCCTCTAATGCGTGGTCCGCAGTACCGAAGGTGCCGCTGGGCAGTCCCGCTTCGACAACCAGTACGGCAAGGGATAGACCTGCGATGATGCGGTTGCGCCGTGCGAATGCCCAGCGTTGCGGCGGGCTGCCCCATGGGAGCTCGGAAATCACGGCATGGGGACCGCGCAGTGTGCGCAGCAAGCCGGATGCACGCTGCGGATAGTCCACGTCAGCACCGCATCCGAGCACGGCGATCGTGGTTCCGCCAGACTCGAGGGCGGCCTCATGGGCAGCCATGTCGCACCCGATGGCGCCGCCTGAGACGATAGTGATCCCGTTTGCGGAGGCCCACCCGGCAAACCTTCTGGCGCATGTGATGCCATACGGAGTGGCCTTACGTGCACCGATCACCGCTAGGCAGGGCTGCAGCGCGTTGATGTCGCCACAACCGTATACGGTTTTCGGCGGATCAGGCATCTGCCTGAGTAGTTCGGGATAGCGGTCATCGTCAACACCGAGCTCCCAGGTACTCACGTTCAACGGTACTCCCCCGTTCGGTAGCTGGCGGCCTCAAGTATGTGGTCACGCGAAACACGGTCGTCGGCTCCGAGGTCGGCGATGGTTCGCGCAACGCGCAGCGTGCGTGTCACTGCTCGGCCGGACAAGCCCATGGTTCGGGCGAGGGTTTCGAGTGTGGTGCGAGCGTCCTTGCTGGGTCGGCACGCGTTGAGCAGGGAGACTCCACTGAGCGTCCGCGTGGCAGGACGGTCGCCTGCGAAGGAGATCGCTCCTGCCACACGTGCGGCGACGGCCTCAGAGCCCTCTTCCTGGTCCGATGAGTCCAGGATGCGCGCGGGATCGATGCGATCGACTCGTATGAGCATGTCGATCCGATCGAGCAGCGGGCCACCGATCCGACCCGTATATCGCTCAATGACCGGGAGCGTACAGGTGCATCGCTTCTCGGCGTCGCCGAGGTATCCACATGGACACGGGTTCATCGCGCCGATCAGTGCGAAGGCTGCGGGGTACGTTACCCGCCCTTCTGCCCGAACCACGGTCACCGTTCCGTCCTCCAGGGGTTGTCGTAGCGCCTGAAGTGTAGCGGGGCCGAACTCCGGAAGTTCGTCAAGGAAGAGCACGCCGTTGTGGGCCAAACTGACCTCGCCCGGTCTTGGTGGCGTTCCTCCCCCTATGAGACCGGCGGTGGACGTCGAGTGGTGTGGCATGCGGAATGGCCGGATGCCTGCGAGCGAGGCTCGCTCATCGACTCCAGCCACTGAGTGAACGAGCGCGGTCGTCATGCGTTCGTCATCGTTCAGTGGCGGCAGTATCCCACCGAGCCGTCGAGCCAGCATCGTCTTGCCAGACCCCGGGGGCCCTACGAGAAGAAGGTTGTGGCCTCCTGCTGCAGCGATCTCGAGCGCCCTCTTTACGGCATGGTGTCCTGCGACATCCGAAAGGTCGGGTGCACACCAGGTGTCGGCGGCCAGGACGCGAGTGGGGCTTTGGGCTTCCACCAACCCTCCACGGAGCGCCCGGACATGGTCGACGATCCGACAGCGCACCTTTCCGACAACGGCGGCGGCCGATAGAGCCGACGACGGGCCGAGCAGGTCGTATCCTGTCTGCGCCGCTGCGTATGCATGCGCGAGCATCCCTGGAACGGAGCGGACACTCCCATCGAGACCGAGTTCACCCACGGCGGTGGAACCTTCAGTGAGTGCCGCAGGGATCTGGCGAGTGGCCGCAAGGACGGCCAGCGCGATGGGCAGGTCGAAGCCCGTCCCGTGCTTGCGCAGAGGAGCCGGTGCAAGATTGATGATCACTCGCGCGTTCGGGAACTCTAGTCCGGCTGCCCGAACGGCCGAGCGTACGCGCTCCTTCGCCTCCTGGACCGCTGCATCCCCCAGGCCGACGATCGCGAACATCGGAAGACCTGAGGTCACATCCGCTTGCACCTCCACCGGCAGGGCCTCAACGCCGCGTAGTGTTGCCGTCATCACGGTGGCTTGCATCGTCTAACTCCCGATCATGAAAGCAGCGCGATGATGCCGTAGCAGCGCCCGGTCATCCGAGAGGACCCGGATCGCGATGACATCGAAGCGGGCCGACATGGCCTCAAGTCCGGCGTCTGCGATGTAGGCCGTCGCCAATCGTGCGAGGCGTTTCCTCTTCGTGGCAGAGACTGCCTCTTCAGGTGTCCCGGCACTTGCAGTGCGACGTGTCTTGACTTCGACGAAGACCAACTCCGTGTCATCCAGCGCCACGATGTCGACCTCACCGAACGGGCAACGCCAGTTCCGCTCGGCTATCGTCATCCCGATCCGCTGAAGGTACTCTACCGCCGCGGACTCTCCCCGTGCCCCCAACTCCGTAGTGCGTCGCGTCATGGTGACATCCCCCCTTGTTCTGAGGATGCCGCACCGGCCTTACGCCGGTCTTAACGCCGCCGAACCGGTTTCGGGTTCAGAAAAGGCGATCCTGTGAACACGGCGAGAAGGACTTCCTGTGTACAGGCGATGAGCCGAGACGCGCTATCGCTTCCAGGTGTTCAGGCGTCCCGTAGCCCTTGTTGATCTGGAAGTCATAGTCTGGGTGTTCGATCGCGAGCGCACGCATGAGCGCGTCACGCTCCACCTTTGCGACGACCGAGGCGGCCGCGACGCAGGCGCAGACGCGGTCGCCACCAACGACGAACGTTGAAGGCCTCCCGAGGTCGACAGCAAGGCCATCCGCAATGACGTGGTCGACGGCCGGTCTGATGCCGTCCAGGGCGGTACGCATCGCAAGGGTGTTGGCTGCCGATATGCCGAGCGCATCGATGCGCTCCGATGGCACATGCGCGACACACAGGGCGATAGCGGCCTCCCTGACACGTGCCGCAACAATCTCGCGATTCGCAGGGGTCAGGCGCTTCGAGTCATCAAGACCCGGAATGTGTACCGAAGCGTCAAGGACCGCAGCTGCGGCGGTCACCGGGCCTGCGAGGGCCCCACGTCCCACCTCGTCCACCCCGGCGACAAGGCTGAGCCCTTCGGCGTGAAGGCGTAGCTGGAGTTCCATCATGCGGAGTACCCGCTGATGCTCGTTCTGGTCGGCTGCGAGACGGTTCCGCGCTGACCGGATAAGCGCTTGGACTCCTGCCCGCGAGTCGTCGGCGAACTCCGAGATCAGTGCGTCCACGTCATTGAGAGCCGCGGCCCGGAACAGCGTCCGTATCTCATCGACGCAGCGCATGCTCATCCCTGCTAAAGGGTGCCGAAGTCGGCGATAGGCCAGTAGATGAAGAATGCCTTGCCGACAACGCGGGAGACTGGCTGCGGTCCGAACCAACGACTGTCCTGGCTGTTCTCGCGGTTGTCCCCCATGAGCCAGACGTAACCCTCGGGTACCCTGACGGGCAGTGCGAGCGGACCGGGGTCGTTGCGCTGCCCGTGCGTGTATGGCTCGTCAAGCGCCGTGCCGTCTACAAACACAGTCCCGTCGCGGAGGTCGACTTCCTGCCCACCGACCGCGATCACTCGTTTGATGTAATCGGTGGAGTTCGAAGACGGCGATAGGAAGACCACGATGTCACCGGGCGCCGGATCCTCGAAGCGGTACACGAACTTGTTGGCGATCACATAGTCGCCTATCTCCAGCGTCGGGATCATCGAACCTGTGGGGATGACAAAGGGCTGGACGACATATGTCTTGATACCGGTCGCCAGAAGGAACGCGATGCCTATAAGGACGACAAGCTCGAGCACCCAGCGGACAAAAGAAGTCTCCTCGGGGTCGCTCGACCCCGGGTCCGTCGTACCCGTGTCCTCGGCATCGTCAATCAGAGACGACCCGAGAGCCACAGGCTCCCGGGTCGCATCGGTGTTCTGATCGATGTGATACTCGTCTGGCACAGTGCCTCCAGCGACTATCGCAGCTCTTTGATGCGGGCTGCCTTGCCCACCTTGTCACGCAGGAAGTAGAGCTTCGAACGGCGTACCTTGCCGCGCGTGATCACTTCAAGCTTGACGATCTTGGGGGAGTTCACAGGGAACGTGCGCTCCACACCAACGGCGAACGACATCTTGCGAACGGTGAAGGTCTCGCGGGAGCCCTGACCATGACGCTTGATGACGATGCCCTGGAACGGCTGAACGCGCTCACGGCCGCCTTCGACGACCTTGTAGCTGACCTTGACGGTGTCGCCGACTCTGAACTCGGGCAGGTCCTCGCGGATCTGCTGCTGCTCGATGGCGCGGATTCTATTCATTGTACGGTTCCTGTTCTTCGTGTAGCGCGTACGCGGTTGGTCTTGAGACACGAGTGGATAGTATAGACCAGGGATTACATGACAGCAAACACGAGACTCAGAGGCGGGCGATTCTGGTCAACGGCCAGATTCGAAGGAAGGCTTCGCCCCGGACGTTGTCGACCGGCTGAGGTCCGAACCAACGTGAATCCGTGCTGTTTGTGCGGTTGTCTCCCATGAGCCAGAGCTGCCCTTCGGGCACGACGAGCGGCAGCGCGACGTCTCCCATCTCTGTGGGGGCGCCGTACGTGTACGCCTCGTCGAGCGGCACACCGTCGATGTACACCTGATCGTCGTTGATGTCGACCTCTTGTCTGCCTACCGCTATCACCCGTTTGATGAGTGGTATCGATCCGCCCATCGGATCATCCAGGACAACGACGTCGCCGGGCTCAGGATCCTGGAAGCGGTAGATGAACCTGTTGGCCAGGACTCTCTCCCCTATCTCGATCGTAGGGATCATCGAGCCCGTGGGTATCGTATAGGGCATCACCACGTAGGTGCGTATCCCGAGGGCAAGCGCGAATGCCAGCGCAAGCATGAAGACGAGTTCTGCGACCCACCGGATGAACGAAGGCGGTTGCTGAGGCTCTTGTTCTACGTCGGTCATGTCTATGTCGTCGCTCATTCGTCTTCCGACTCCTCATGGTTCCCGGGCAGGATGATAGAGCGGACGAATGACCGCTCCTCATCAGTGAGCTCCACAGTGTCCAGCAGTTCGGGTCTTCGAAGCGCGGTCCGGCGCACGGCCTCCCGTCGCCGCCACGCCGCGATGCGGCCGTGGTCCCCGCTCAGCAGGATCTCGGGTACTTCCATGTCCCGGAAGGCTGCAGGACGGGTGTAGTGCGGATACTCGAGCAGGCCCCACGAGAAGGACTCCTCGGTAGCTGACTGGTCGTGTCCGAGGACTCCGGGGAGCAGTCGCGTCACGGCATCAGTGAGGACCATCGCAGGCAACTCGCCGCCAGTGAGGATGTAGTCTCCGATGGAGATCTCGCGGTCCGCAAGTGAACGAATGCGTTCGTCGTACCCCTCATAACGGCCTGCGAGGATGATGAGCCGATCGCTGCGTGCCAGCTCCTCAACGAGTGGCTGAGTGAGCAACTCGCCCTGCGGACACATCAGCACGGTAGTCGGCACACGTTCATCCTGGGCGCATATCGCCTCGTGGGCGCGGAAGAAGGGCTCGGGCTTCATGACCATTCCCGGACCACCCCCGAAGGAGTAGTCGTCGGTGGTCCGATGCTTGCCTTCGGCCCAGTCTCGCAGGTCGTGGACGTGAAACTCTACAGCGCCCTTCTGCTGCGCGATGCCGAGCATGGAGCCTGACAGTGTGGGCGCGAACAACTCGGGGAAGATCGAGACGATGTCTATTCGCATCACCGGTCGTTCACCTCGTCGATCAGTCCGGGCAAGAGCCGGATCGTCGCCAGATTCTCGTCGAAGTCGACGTCTAGAAGCACCTCGTCGATGATCGGTATGAGCACTTCACCGTATGTATCGCCTTCGATGACCCACACGTCGTTGGCTCCGGTGATTATCACGTCGGTGACGATGCCAAGCAGTCCTCGCTCGACATCGACCACCTCCAGGCCCACCGGGTCCGGCTCGTCGATGAAGATCTCATCGGGGAGATCCTCAGGACGGGCCATAAGAGTCCGCCCTGCGATCGTCGTGGCTGACGACAGATCATCGACACCGCTGATCGTCAGTAGCGGTCCTTTGGGACCAGGGCGCACCGAGACGATGTCGCCCTCGCGCATGGTCGCAGGCGGAGGCGCGATCCAGACATGCAGCCCCACAAAAGCATCGAGGGGCAGGTCGGTGAGTGCTTTCACCGAGACCTCCCCTCGCAGCCCATGAGCCTTTACGATCCGGCCTATCGGCACGAATGGTGCATTCATGATGTCAGCCGAGGATCTCCACTGTGGCGTCGGAACCATCAACTGACGCGGCCGCGCGGACAAGGGTCCGAACAGCCTTGATGACGCGACCCTGTCGACCGATGACCTTGCCGACATCGTCTGTGTGGACCTTGACCTCGTAAACGGTCTGGCGGCTGTCGTCTCTCTTCTCGATCGACACATCCGCGGGATTATCCACGAGTGACTCGATGATGTAGTGAACCAGTCCGTCAGTGTCTGAGGTGGATGCCATGTCTACTCAGCGTCTTCCGCGGGTTCCTCGGCGGGAGCCTCTTCAGCCGGCGCAGCAGCAGCTTCGGCGGCCTTGCTGGCAGCCTCGACGGCTTTTGCCTGCGCCTTCTTTGAGAGCTTGGCTTCGGACTTGGGAGCAGCGGTCTCGCCCTTGGCGATAGCGATCAGCTTCGCGACTGTCTCGGTAGGCTGGGCACCCTTCGCGATCCAGGCGTCGACCTTCTCTACGTCGAGTTCGACCGTCGACGGCTGAGTGCGCGGGTTATATCGACCGAGGATCTCAATGAACCGACCATCGCGCGGTGCGTGCGAGTCGGCCGCAACGACACGATAGAACGGCGCCTTCTTGGCGCCGGCACGTGCCAGGCGGATCTTGACTGCCAAAACGTTCACCTCCGTGTAAGGTGGCGCCCCATGCGGGCGACCACTTCTGAGCAAGAGCGACTGCTAATGATATGCCAAGAGCGTAGCGGGGTCAAAGCGCAAGAGGAACAGCTCCAGTAGCCGAGGGAGTATGTGGCGCCTACCTAGAACGGTCGACCCATCCCGGGCATGTTGAAGCCACCGCGACGCTTGCCCTTGCCCTTCCCGCCGCCCTGCATCTTCTGAAGCTGCTTGACCATCTTCTGCGCTTCAGCGAACTGTTTCAGCATCTGGTTGACATCGAACACGGTAACGCCGGCTCCCGCGGCAATGCGCTCTCTGCGCGAACCGGAGATGATCGACGGCTTCGCACGCTCCGCCACTGTCATCGACTGGATGATCGCCTCTGTTCGGGCAAGCGCACTTTCATCGATCTTGGCGTCTTTGGGCAGTCGCCCGGCGCCGGGGAGCATGGCCAGCAGGTCGGAGACGGATCCCATCTTCTTGAGCTGTCTGAGCTGGCCGAGGAAGTCGTCGAGTGTGAAGCGTCCCTCTCTCAGTCGCGTCTCGGCATCTTCAGAGAGCTCGGTATCCATGTTCTCTTGAGCCTTCTCGATGAGCGAGACGACATCTCCCATGCCGAGGATGCGTTTCGCCATCCGCTCGGGATAGAAGACCTCGAGCGCGTCGAGCTTCTCACCGACGCTGGCGAACATGATGGGCTTTCCAGTGACGGCCTTGACCGAAAGGGCCGCGCCTCCGCGGGCGTCGCCGTCCAGCTTCGATACGATGACCCCATCGAACTCCACGCGCTGCGCGAATGCCAGGGCAGCCGTGACCGCGTCCTGTCCGGTCATCGCGTCGACGACCATGATGATCTGGTCGGGCCTTATGGCCCTCTTGATGGCAGAGGCCTCGGCCATCATTTCCGGATCGATGTGGAGACGCCCTGCGGTGTCGACGATGACGACGTCCCGCATGCGCGCCACAGCGTCTTTGACGGCAGCCTGGGCGATGGCCACCGGATCGCTACTCTCCCCACGGAAGACGGGGACGTCCAGCTCTCGACCGAGCGCCTCAAGCTGGTCGATGGCGGCGGGACGGTAGACGTCACAAGCGACCAGCATGGGGTGTTTGCCCTGCTTACGAAGATGGCTTGCCAGCTTGGCTGCAGCAGTCGTCTTACCTGAGCCCTGCAGGCCGACAAGCATGATGACGTTCGGGATCCGGCTCGTAAGCACCAACCTGGCCTCGTTGCCACCCATCAGTGAGGTGAGCTCCTCAAGCACGATCTTGACGACCATCTGGCCCGGGGTGAGGCTCTTCATGACGTCGGCACCAACTGCACGTGCGCGAACGTTGGCCACGAACTCCTTGACGACTTTGAAGTTGACGTCAGCCTCGAGAAGCGCAAGCCGCACTTCCCTCATGGCAGCGTCGACATCGGCCTCGCTTAGGCGGCCGCGTCCCTTGAGCTTGGAGAGAACGCCTTGCAGGCGGTCGGAGAGACTTTCGAACATTGGACCTCCACGGGGGCAGTGTGCGGTCTTCCTAGGCTACGGGCAGCGTCAGAGTCAGTCAATCCGCCCTGCATGTGTGAGCGGTGAGAAGATCGCAACAGCCCGGCCTGCGATCTGGGGAATCGGGACAGATCCGATGAACCTGCTGTCGAGCGAGACGGGCCGATTGTCGCCGAGCAGGTATACCTCCCCGCTCGGAATCTCGAACGGGCCGAGATGGAACGTGTCATCGGGCCCGATGATGACCCCGGGCCAGGTGGCGATCACGCCGTTGACCCAGACGTTGTCGCCGTGTACTTCGACAGTGTCTCCCGGCAGAGCGACGATCCGCTTGAGGATGCGGTCGGGGGTTCCATCGACAACGACATCGGCTGAGACGATGTCCCCACGCGCGGGCACCGGATACGATCGCGTCATGAGCATCCGGTCGCCCGATGCCAGTGTGTTGAGCATCGAGTCGCCGTCGACGTACTCGGCCGCGTAGGCGACCCCGAAGAGGAGCCACAATCCGACCAGTATCAAAGCGAGTACCACAACGAGGGGAACGTAGCGATTGTCGCGTTCGCGGAATGGGATGAACTTCAGCTCGCCCGCGTCCATGTCAGTCTCCGGCGATGAGAGCTCTGGCAAACTCATCGGCATCGAACGGGCGGAGGTCCTCGACGCCCTCACCCACGCCGATGCGAAGGACGGGAAGCCCCAGGTCGCGTACGACCTGGACGACGATTCCGCCTTTGGCGGTCCCGTCGAGCTTGGTGAGCACGATACCGTCCAGGCCAAGCGCGCGATGAAACTCGCGAGCCTGGACGATGCCGTTCTGTCCTGTGGTGGCATCCATCACAAGGATGACCTTGACCGGCCAACGGCTTTCCCGCTCGGTAACGCGGTGGACCTTCTGAAGTTCTGCCATGAGGTCCGGAGAAGTATGCAGACGACCGGCAGTGTCGATGAGTACGAGATCGGAACCTTGCGCTTCTGCCGCACGCAGCGTATCGAAGCATACGGATGCAGGGTCGGTACCGCGCTCCCGCTCGATGACCGGAACGCCTGCACGAGACGCCCAGACCCGAAGCTGTTCGATGGCGGCGGCCCGGAACGTGTCCCCGGATCCGATGACGACACGGCGTCCGCCGTCGGTGAGGGCCTTCGCCAGTTTGCCGACGGTCGTCGTCTTGCCGGTGCCGTTGATCCCCACAACAAGTACCGTGAGCGGCGATTCCTCGAGAAGATCACCCTCATCGGTTCGCACCTCATCGGCGATCTCGCGAACGAGGTGATCGAGCACGGCCTGCGCGTCGGGAAGCGCCTTACGGGTCGCGCTGTCGCGAAGCCGATCGACGATCTCCGCTACAGCGACGGCCCCCATATCAGCGGCGATCAGGGCGTCTTCGAGGTCACTCCAGAACTCGGCGTCCAGATCGGGGCCCTTGCGCAGCAAGACGTTGAACTGGCCCTGAAGCGACTCGCGGGTGCGTGCCAGGCCGTCAGTGAGGCGCTCATACCACGCCTGCGCCATTAGCCGGCACCTCCTTGACGGTACGCATAGCCTGCTCGAGCTTCTGGCTGACTACCTTGCTCACGCCATCGGACTGCATCGACACGCCGTACAACACGTCAGCCATCTCCATCGTGCGGCGCTGGTGGCTGACAACGAGGAACTGGGTGTGGTGACGCAGGCTGTCAACGAAGGCGATGAAACGGCGAAGGTTGGTGTCGTCAAGGGCGGCTTCTACTTCGTCCAGGATGTAGAAGGGGCACGGGCGCGTCCGATAGACGGCGAACAGAAGTGCGAGCGCGGTCAGCGACTTCTCTCCACCGGAGAGCAGGGACATCTTGGAAAGACGCTTCCCTCTCGGCTGTGCGATGACCTCGACGCCTGTAGACTCCGGGTCATCGGGGTCGGTGAGCGTCAGTGACGACTGACCACCCGGGAAGAGCACGGAGAAGACCTCCTGGTAGTGGCGGTCAACCAGCTCGAACGTCTCCAAGAAGCGCTCGCGGATCTTGCGATCGATAGCCGAGACGATCTTCTGAAGCGCTCTGCGACTGGCGTTGAGATCGTCGAGCTGCTGCTGGAGGTAGTCCCGACGTTGTTGGAGCTGGTCGAACTCCTCGACCGCCACGGGATTGACGGGTCCCAGGTTGGCGATGCGCTTGCGGAGTCGCTGCATCCGGTCGATGGCAGGCTCACGGTCCGCCAGAAGCGGAGCTTCGAGAGCACGTTCAAGTGGCACGCCGAGGTCCTCTACGATACGGCTGACCGCCGTTGTGACCTGGACCTCCAGTTGGCCCTTCTCAACACGGATCGAGCCCATGGCCTCGTTGACCGTTTCCAGATCCGCCTGGGCGATACGCACCCCGTCCTGTGCGGTGTGGATCGTCGTACGCAGAGACTCGCTGTCAGCCTGTTCGAAGCGAGCACGGTCGCGAAGCCTGACGGCCCAGTGTTCCGCGCGTTCGAGCAGCTGCGAGTAGAGATCATGCAGTGGTTGCAGGCGGCCCCTGAGCGCTTCCAGGGCCTCTTCAGTGGCCTTGCTCTGTGCAACCAGGGAGTCGAGCTCCCGGGTCTCGGCGATGGTGGAGCCATGACGTCGCTTCAGGTGCACTTCACGCTCGGAAACCGCAGCGATCTCAACCTGGCACGTCGAGAGCCGGTTGGCGACTTCAGTCTCCTCCCGGAAACGCGTGTCGCGCTCTTCCCGACGGGCGGCGGCCTCTTCCTCGAGCTGTTCGATGAGTATCTCGGCAGCGGATATCTTCTCCTGCAGCTGCCGCTCCTGTGGTCTGTCTTTGGCGGTCTTCTCCTCGATCTGACGCGTGCGCACGTCGATCGTCCCCGCTTCTTTGTCGAGATCGGTGACGGCCTGCTCCAAACGACCGATCTCCTCACGTCCCGAGGCCTCCTCGCCGCTGAGTGCGGCTACACGTTGCCCGAGCTCGAGTGCGTGTTGCTGGCAGATTGCCAGAGCTTCCTCGGAACCGACCACAGCGGCTTCAGTCTCCCCGACCCCCGCCTCTGTCGCGCCGAGCGCATCGCGAAGATCCGCAAGGCGCCGTTTGCGCGCGAGCACACCCGCGTCCTCGGTCAGATTGGGACCGACGCGAACCTTTCCGCTCGGCGATACGACATGACCCTTGCGCGTGGCGTAACGCGAGACAGCGCCCGGTGCCCCCGCAGCCCGTAGAGCTTGCTCGAGGGTATCGACGACGCGTATGTCGCCCACCAGTCCTTCGATGGCGGTGCGAACGTCGTCGGGGCATCCGATTGCGTCTGCGAGACGGACTCCCGGACCTTCAGGGTCGAAAGGTATCGGCCCGGAATCGACGGGCATGACCGAGTAGTCACCCGCGTTCTGCTTCTCAAGGGTCGCCACCACGGTCGTTGCCGCTTTGCGACTGCGAACCAGGACGCAGAAGACGTCTCCGCCCAGAGCGCTCTCGACGAGTCGCTCGTACTCCTCCGGTACCGTGATCGCGTCCGTGACGGGACCTATCACTTCGGGGAGCTGCTTATCTTTTTGCAGTAGCCATGCGAGTGCGGGCGACGCGGCATCGAATGCACGGTCCACCTCTTCAAGCGCGCGTATCTCCGCGCGGACCTCGGTGAGATCATCCCGGCGCCGTGCGAGCTCTGCCCTCCGAGAGTCGGTGAGCCGGACGTGCTTGTCGACTTCCTGTTCCGCCAACGCGAGTTCACGCCTGCTGTGATCCAGGTCGGCCTGCAGTTGCTCGATACGGGTTCGCCGCGCGGACAGGGTGGCGAAAACGCCCGATCGCTGTTGTTTGAGTGCAGCCGCGCGCTCGGCGAGCATCTCGGTCTCGAGGGTGAACGATGATAGCGCCTGCGTGATGGATGACAGATCCGCACGGGCGTCGTCTATCTCCTTGCGTGCCCGGCGCTGCTCGGATGTGACGCGCGCGAGCGTCTCCTCGGCAGCAAGGCGCAGCTTCTTGGTCGCCTCGGCTTCGCGGCGAACCTCGCCGAGCTGGGTGTACAAAGCACTGATGCGGGCCTCGGTCACAGCGCGTTCTTCGGCGATCTGCTGAAGCTCGGAGCTGCGCTGTGTCAGTCGTGTTTCGCTGTGGTGGACCTTCGCACGAAGCTCGGACAGCCGCTCGACGAGGTTCTTGCCCTTCTCCTCGAGCAGGAGCAGGCCGGAGTTGACGCGCTCCAGTACCGACTGGAGGCGTCGACGCTGCTCAGAGAGGTCGCCTACGAACAGGCCCTTCTCCTCGAGTAGCGACTGGAACTTGGAGAGCTCGCGGTCCTTCTCGGCCAGACGATACCGTGCGAGTTCCACCTCGGCGTCCTGCTCCCGTTCCCGCTTCTGAAGTCCGTCCCAGCGAGACTGAAGATCCCGGAGGTCAGAGACGGCGAGCTGGACTTCAAGGTCTTTGAGTTCGCCTGACAGCTCGCGGTACTCTGCGGCCTTGCTTGCCTGGCGTTGGAGCGGTCGCAGCTGGCGGTCGATCTCGGTGATGACATCTTTGATGCGGTCGAGATGCACATCCATCGATGTCAGTTTGCGTAGGGCGCGCTCCTTGCGCTTCTTGTGCTTGAGAACGCCTGCGGCCTCCTCGATGAGCGCGCGACGGTCCTCGGGCTTGCTGTTCAAGACCTCATCGAGTCGGCCTTGGCTGATGATCGAATGAGTGTCGCGGCCAAGGCCGGAGTCGTGAAGGAGCTCCTGGATGTCCATGAGCCGGCACGGTGACTGGTTGATCAAGTACTCGCTCTCGCCGTTGCGGAACATACGGCGCGTGATGATGACCTCGTTGAACTCTAGGGGCAGCGTGCCATCACTGTTGTCCAAAGAAAGATCGACCTCGGCGATCCCCACCGCCTGCCTGGCGGATGAGCCGGCGAATACGACGTCTTCCATCGAGTTTCCGCGCAGCGACTTGGCCGACTGCTCGCCGAGTACCCACAGGACCGCGTCGGAGATGTTGGACTTGCCCGAACCGTTCGGACCGACGATCACCGTCACGCCAGGCTCCAATGAGAGCTTGCTGCGGTCGGCGAATGACTTGAACCCCTTGAGCGTGAGCGACTTGAGGTACAACGCTGACCTTTCTGCTGGTGACATACGTCGTTTCTAGAGCGACGCGTGTGCGTCAAAAGGACGCGACTATGCTAACACAGCGCGAGTTGGTCAAGGCGCAGCTCGACCGTCGCGTCACTCATCAGGCGACGTCGCTTCATCCGTGTTGAGCGCGTTGAGCGCGTCACTTGCGGCGGCCTTCTCGGCTTCCTTTTTGGACGGTCCCGTGCCGGTGCCCAGCGGACGACCGTGCACGATGGCCTCGGCGACAAAGATCCGGTCATGCGGTGGCCCGGTTGTGGAGACGATGCGGTATGAAGGCGGCATGCCCCCGTCGATCTGCACGAGCTCCTGCAGCGCGGACTTGGGGTCTGAGGGCGGTACGGGCGTGTCATTGAGGTACTCGGAGAGTAGTCGCATCACAAGGGATCTGGCTGTGTCGAGGCCCTGGTCGATGTAGACAGCGCCGATGAGCGCCTCGAGGCAGTTCTCGAGAACACTGCTGCGGTTGTGACTGCCGGAGCGAGCGGCGCCCTTGCCCATTCGAATCAGCGGACCGAGTCCAAGGCCTTCCGCGACCACGGCAAGGACCTCGCCGGCGACTGCTCCGATCTTGAGCCGGGTGAGCATTCCCTCCGGCAGATCGGCACGTTCTCGAAACAGGTGGTCGGCCACGATGAAGCCCATGACCGAATCGCCGAGAAACTCCAGCCGGTCATAGCCTACGACGTCCTCATTCTCCGAGGCATATGACGGATGGGTCAGCGCTTCGATGAGGAGCCCCGTGTCGTCGAAGTGTACGCCGAGAAGCCCCTCGGCCTTCGCGATGCGGGTTTCGCGGTCGACGTTCATGGCTACGCCCGGGCGAACAGGAGTGTGGCGTTGTGCCCTCCGAAACCGAAGGAGTTGCTTAGCACGGCTTCGATGGATGCGCAGCGCGCAACGTTGGGAACGTAGTCGAGGTCACACGCCGGATCCGGATCGGTCTGGTTGACCGTGGGAGGAAGAACGCCATTCTCCAGTGCCAGTACGCAGAACACTGCTTCGAGGGCGCCAGCGCCACCGAGAAGGTGTCCCGTCATGGACTTCGTCGACGAGACCGGAGGCGCGTCTGCACCGAAGACGGCTTTGATCGCGCCCGTCTCAGCAGCATCGCCGAGTTGGGTGGACGTTCCGTGTGCGTTGATGTAGCCGACGCGGGACGGCTCGTAGCCAGCCTGGTCGAGGGCCTGGATCATCGCCCGGCGGGCGCCGTTACCGTCCGGCGCGGGGGCGGTGATGTGGTATGCGTCGGCGGTTGCGCCGTAGCCAACGAGTTCCGCATAGATGTGCGCGCCACGTGCTTCGGCGTGCTCCCACTCTTCAAGGACGAGGGTCGCGCCGCCTTCTCCCATGACGAAACCATCACGGCCCGCATCGAACGGGCGCGAGGCACCCAGCGGGTCATCGTTGCGGGTCGACAGAGCGCGTGCGGCGCAGAAGCCTGCAAGGCCCAGTGGCGTCACGCCGGAATCGAAGCCGCCAGCGATGATCACATCCGCAGAACCTCTGCGGATCGCTTCACCGGCCTCTCCAATGGCGTGGTTGCCTGTCGCACATGCGGAAACCGGAGCGAAGTTGATCCCCCGGGCCCCGGTACGGATCGAAATGTGACCCGCAGCTAGGTCCACGATCATCATCGGTACGAGAACCGGACTCACTCGTGAAGGACCGCGCTCGGCGAGTACGCCCGCCTGCTCCTCCATCGTGCCGAGTCCGCCGATGCCGGAACCGACGATGACGCCGACGCGTTCCGCGTTCGAGTCATCGATCACCAGACCCGAGTCGGCGACCGCCTCGTCAGCGGAAACCACCGCGAACTGCTGAAAGCGAGCCATGCGCCGGGCTTCCTTGGAATCCAGCCAGCGGCTGGGATCCCAGTCATCGACCACTCCGGCGAAGCGGGTGGCGTACTGACTGACATCGAACGACGTGATGGTGGCGATGCCGGAACGTCCCTCGATGATGGACGCCCATGCCGCGTCGACGCCGATACCTACCGGCGAGACACAGCCCAGGCCGGTGACAGCGACCCTTCTCATGATGCGGCTCCTTCGCCGGCGGTTCGCCACTCAGCTGCAAGGCGGTCCATCAGGACCTGCACGGTCGGGATGTCATGAACGCGCGCAGCCGAAGAGCCGGCAAAGACCAGACCATCGGTGAGGTCGCCGCCTTGTGCGCGAACGAGCTTGTCCATGATGCAGTACTCCTTGCCGCAAGCTTTCAGGCAGGTGACGCAGCGCTCTATGGGCGGGTAGTCCCCGACGGCGAGCCGCTCGGTGAGCGGGTTGCGTATGGCGCGCCCAGGGAGGCCCACCGGACTCTTGGTGATGATGATGTCGTCATCGGTGGCCCGGACGTACATCTCTTTGAACGCGTCCGGAGCCGACGATTCGACCGTCGCTGCGAACCGCGATCCCATCTGTACACCGGCTGCGCCCGCATCCAGGGCGCGCTTGATGTCGGCACCGGTCACGACGCCACCCGCGCCGATGACCGGCAGATCCACGGAATCGGTGATGCGTGGCAGCAGCTCGAGCATGAGTTCGTCAGTACCAAGATGGCCGCCGGCTTCGTACCCTTCGACGATGACGGCCGAGGCCCCGAAACGCTGCGAAAGCTTTGCCACGCGCTCTGAACCGACGATCGGGACCATTTCGACACCGGCCTCCTGGCACCAACCGAAGACGTCACGCGAGAAGCCGGCGCCTGCTATGACGAGGTCCACACCTGCTGCGATGGCTGCGTGTACGAGTTGTTTGAAGTTGCTGACGGCGACCATGATGTTCACGCCGATGACACCGTCTGTGACCGCGCGCGCAGCGTGCACCTGGGCGGTCAGTTCCTTGGGCGTCAGTCCCGAACCGGCGATGACGCCGATGCCACCGGCATCGGCGACCGCGGCGGCCAGTGGGCTCAGGGATATACGCACGGCCATGCCGCCCTGCACTATAGGCAGCCGGGCGGTTCTGGTGCCGATGGTCAACGTGGGCATATCCATAAGTCCTCCGAGTGCGGGAAAGACACACCGGCCGACCGTGATCGGCCGGTGTGTCCGTGAGTCAGGTTTGTGTCAGGCGGTAGCGACGATGTAGTCCACAGCGTCGGCGACCGTCTTGATGTTCTCGGCCTCCTCGTCAGGGATGGAGATGCCGAATGACTCCTCCAGCGCCATGACCAACTCGACGATGTCGAGCGAATCAGCGCCGAGATCATCGATGAAGGACGCCTCGAGGGTCACATCGTCCTCGTCGGCGTTGAGCTGGTCGACGATGACCTCCTTGACCTTGTTAAAGATCTCCTCTTTCTCCATGCGTAACACCTCCTCTCCCCTGCCACAACAGTGTGAACGCGCGCGTGCGCGTGGTCAGGCGAATGTCATTCCACCATCAACAGCAATGGTTTGTCCCGTTATGTACGAGGCCTCGTCACTTGCGAGGAATGCTACGACGGCAGCGACGTCGTCGGGAGTACCCATGCGCTTCATTGCGATGCTGCCGAGGGCGGCATCGCGTGCGGCCTCGGGAAGATCAGCCGTCATGTCCGTCTCGATGAACCCGGGCGCCACGGCGTTGACACGAACGGACCGCGAGGCAAGTTCACGGGCGACCGACTTCGTCATGCCCACAAGGCCGGCCTTGGCTGCTGCGTAGTTCACCTGGCCCGCATTGCCCACGAGGCCCACCACGGAGGCGATGTTGATGATCGACCCGGAGCGTGCCTTGATCATGAGCTTCGAGACCGCCCGGGTGGCGAAGAAGGCTCCCGAGAGGTTCGTGTGTATGACGTCGTCCCAGTCCGCATCGCTCATGCGAACGAGCAGGCCGTCACGAGTGATACCCGCGTTATTGACGAGGATATCGATGCGCCCGAACCGCTGCACCACTGAGTCCATGAGGGCGGCTACGCTGTCCGCGTCACTGACATCGGCCTTGAACGCCTCCGCGGTACCACCCGCTGCGCGTATCGACTCGACCACTTCGTGTGCGGCCGCTTCGCTGCCCGCATAGTTGACTGCGACCGCAGCACCCTCGGAGGCCAGGCGTCGGGCGATCTGAGCGCCGATGCCCCGCGACGAACCGGTCACGACGGCGATCTTGTCGGCAAGCCGCTGCATCAGGACAACTCCTCTATCACAGACCCTAGACCACCATCTTCGACGGCGATGGCCTTCAAGCCTTCGGTACGACGGGCGAGACCCTTCAAGACGGCGCCCGGTCCAGCCTCGACCAGAGTAGTGGCGCCCATGTCCCGAAGTCCATACATGGTCTCAGTCCACCTCACCGGGGATGTTATCTGTGTCTTGAGGCGCGACACAATGGTTCGGGCATCCCTCGTGGGTGTGGGGTCGGTGTTCTGGAGTACCGGAATGGTCGTGTCCGAGAATGCGGCAGCATCAAGGATCTGTGCGAACGCGTCAGCAGCCGGGGCCATGAGTGGCGAGTGGAATGGCCCTGCGACTGCAAGTGGAATGATGCGCCGCGCGCCCGCGCCACTCAGGGCCGCAGTGGCGGCCTCGACGCCTTCATGTGTGCCCGAGATGACGACCTGGCCCGGGGCGTTGTCGTTTGCAACCCATACGCCGGAGATCCCCGCGATGAGGTCCGCGACATCGGACCCCTCCAGGCCAAGGACGGCGCTCATCGCACCGGGAGTAGCGGCGGCCGCCGTACTCATGAGCCGCGCTCGCTCGGTCACCAGCTCCAGGCCGGCCTCCACAGAGAATGCTCCGGCGATAGCCAGGGCGGCGAACTCACCGAGACTGTGCCCCGCCACTGCAACGGGCTGAAGGCCTGCAGCCAGCAGCGTAGAACCCCAGGCCCAGTCCGTGAGGAACAGGAGGGGTTGGGTTGCACGAGTATCCGCAAGCGCCTCGTCGGGTCCTTCGGCTGCGATGTGCCGAAGCCGAAGATCACTGAGCGCCTCAGCGGCGTCCAGTAACCGGTCCAGGGAATCTAGCTCCGGAAGACGCTCCAGCATGCCGACGCGTTGGGAACCCTGTCCGGGGAGCACGAGTGCGTGAGCCACGGCCATACGATCTACGCCTCGAATGTTGAGCGCAGAGCGGACATGATGCTCTCGGTCTCGCTCATGATCTCTGTGATGATCTCGGCAGCCGGCTGTATCTTGCACACCAGCGCAGCGACCTGTCCCGCCATGACACTACCCATGTCCAGGTCGCCATGCTTCATCGCGAGAGCGAGTCTGCCGGCTCCGAGCTTCTCAAGCTCCTCGGGCTTGTTGTCACGGTCGAGCGCCTCGAGCTGGCGCGAGAGCTTGTTCTTGATCACGCGGACAGGGTGACCGGTCGAGTAGCCGGTCACCACGGTGTCGCGGTCCTTGGCTTTGAGTATCCGCTGCTTGATGTCCGGATGGATCGTGCACTCATCGGCGCACATGAATCGCGTGCCGATCTGCACGCCCTCGGCGCCGAGCGCGAAGGCTGCGACCATGCCTCTGCCGTCGGCGATACCGCCGGCTGCGACCACCGGAACGCTCACCGCGTCGACAAGCTGCGGAGTCAGCACGAGCGTCGTGAGTTCACCGATGTGTCCCCCGGCTTCCATGCCTTCGCCGATCACCGCATCCGCCCCGATCGATTCCATACGCTTCGCCAGCGCTACGGACGGGACAACGGTGATGACCTTGATACTGCGCTCCTTGAGACCGGTCATGTACTTGGCGGGATTTCCCGCACCCGTTGTGACCGCGTGAACGCCCTCTTCGATCACCATGGCGACGAGGTCGTCGATATGGGGCGTCAGCAGCATGAGGTTCACGGCGAACGGTCTGTCGGTGAGCGTCTTCGCGCGGCGGATCTCGTCGCGGAGTATCTCGGTGGGCATGTGGCCGGCGCCGATGACGCCCAGGCCGCCCCCATTGCTGACGGCAGCGGCAAGCTCAGCCGTCGCAGTCCAGGCCATGCCGCCCTGAATGATGGGATAGTCGATGCCCAGTAGGCTTGTGAGACGAGTAAGCAGGGCCATCTAGCGGACCTCCTTGGTCCAACGCACTATGGCGGCTCCCCAAGTGAGCCCTGCGCCGAATCCAACAAGGGCGAGAACGTCGCCCGGCTGTAAGTTGCCGCTAGTATACAGGTCGTCCACAGCAAGCGGTATCGAGGCAGCGGACGTGTTGCCGGTGAGCGCGATATTGGAGACGACCTTCTCGTGCGGCAGGCCGAGACGGTCGGCAACCGTGTCGAGGATCCTCTGGTTCGCCTGGTGCGGGATCAGCCAGTCGATGTCGCCCACGGAGAGTCCCGATTGTGCGAGCGCCGCTTCCGTGGTCTTCGGGATGACACGCACGGCGAACTTGAAGACTTCGTTGCCCGCCATCTGCACGTAGTGCAATCCGGCCTCAACGGTTTGGACTGTAGCCGGAAGCGCCGCTCCGCCTGCGGGAATCCTCAGGACGTCCGCACCCGATCCGTCGGAGCCCAGGTCGACACCCAGGATGCCTGCCGTGTCGGCGGCTTGCAGAACGAATGCTCCCGCACCGTCGCCGAACAACACGCATGTGCCGCGATCGGAGAAGTCGACGTGGCGCGTGAGTGCATCGGCACCGACCACCAGTACCGTCCGGGCTCTGCCGCTCTCGATGGCTGCGGTGGCGTTCTGCAGTGCGAAGATGAAGCTCGTGCAGGCCGCCATGACATCGTAGGCGGGGCAACTGAGGCCGAGGTTGGCCTGGGTGATGCAGGCGGTCGACGGGAAGATCATATCGGGGCTTGAGGTCCCGACGATCAGGAGGTCAACGTCGGCGGGACCGACTCCCGCATCCGCCATCGCGGCGCGTGCTGCGTTGGTCGCCAGATCAGAGGTAGTCTGCGTGTCCTCGGCAAGGCGACGTTCGCTGATGCCGGTGCGCGTGGTTATCCACTCATCCGAGGTATCTACCATACCCTCAAGATCGAGGTTCGTGAGTCGGCGGTCGGGCAGATACGAACCTACGCCGATGATAGCTGCGTTGTTCATAAGGGGGTTGTTGGCTCCTCGTTGTAGGCGCTGCCGGGCGCCGGCCCAGTCGAACGTCCGTGTAGTTTACACGTTCGCCACACCAGGGGAAAGCGTGCCCTGCTCTGCCTGCAGCTCCGCTACCGAGCGTTCGATCATCGCCGGTAGTCCAGCGCGGGCAACCCGGGCGCTTACCAGCACTCCGCTTCGAATCGCGCGGGCGCTGGAGCTGCCGTGGCCGATGATACACACGCCTTTCACACCCAGAAGCGGTGCGCCGCCGTACATATCGGGGTCCAGCCGGTCTTTGAGCCGCTTGAGCGATGGCTGCAAGACGGCAGCCGCGATCGTGTTGAGAGCGCTCTCGGTCATCGCCGCCTTCACCTGACCCAGCAACGTCTTGGAGAGTCCCTCAAGCAACTTGAGCGCAACGTTGCCGGTGAAGCCGTCGGTGACCACAACGTCGACGGTTCCCAGCGGTATGTCGCGACCCTCAACGTTGCCGGTGAATCCGGGCACGTTGGCGGCCATGAGCGAATGCGCCTCCTGGGCGAGCATAGAACCTTTCGTCGGCTCCTCCCCGATATTGAGCAGACCGATCGACGGTTCGGTGCGCTCGAGGAGCACCTGCGCGTAGGCACGGCCCATCAGCGCGAACTGTACGAGATTCTCGGGTTTCACGTCGGCGTTCGCACCGATGTCGAGTAGAACGCAGGGACGATCCGACGCGGGGATGACCGTGGCGATCGCGGGTCGCGATACGCCCGAGAGACGACCCATGATAAGCGTGGCAGCGGCCATGCATGCGCCCGTACTGCCTGCCGAGAAGAACGCAGCAGCCCGGCCATCTTTGACGAGGCGACAGCCAACGACGATGGATGAGTCGTTCTTTGAGCGCACCGCATTGGCGGGGTGCTCCCCCATTTCGATGACCTGGGTGGTGACGACAGCCTCGATGCGCTGGTGAGAAGCGACGAAGGGTGTGACGACGTCGTGTGGGCCTGTCAACAACACCACGAGTTCCGAGTCGACGGCAAGAGCTTCAGCCACTCCTTGGAGGACCACCTCAGGCGCGTGGTCGCCACCCATGGCATCGACGGCGACGATGACGCGTTCGGCTGCGCTCATACGGGCTCCTCGCTCTGTACCGTGAGTCAGATGCCGAATGCGGCCAGCAGCGCGTCCATGTCTACAGCCTGGTTCAGCATTTCGCGTATTCTAGCAGCCTTCTTCACGTCATGGAGTCTCACGTGCCCCATCAGTGCCTCCATCTTCTCGACGGCGGCCAGGGTATCGGTGTCCACCATGATCATCGGGACACCGAGCTCCTCGGCGCGTGACAGGACAAGAGAGCCGGGCGGAAGGTTTCCGGTAAGGATGAGCGCATGGGTGTTCGTCTCCAGAGCGGCAAGCTGGACGTCGGCGCGGTCGCCACCCGTGATCACAGCTTTGCGAGCCTTTCGACGGAAGAAGCGAAGCGCCTTGTCTTGACCCATGGCGCCCACCATGAACGTCTCGACGGATTCGTCCAGACGGTCTTCGGCGCACAAGACGGTGCCACCCAGCGCCTCCACGATCTCCCCCACGGTCACAGAAGAGAGTGCGGCATCGTGTGGCAGGATCCCGAGGACCTTGACTCCTGAGGCCTCGAGGAACGGGGCGATTCGGCGGACTACGAAATCGCTCTGCGACTCGTGCACCCAGTTGAGCAAGACGCCGCCAAGATGGTCCCCGAGAGATTCTGCAAGGGTCAGTACGTCGTCAGGCAGGTCCATGCCGGTAGGACGATCGATCAGAAGCGCGGACGCATCGAGGAGTGTGGCGACGCGCTCGACTGACAGACCGATGCTACGGGCCTGGTACAGATCGCTGTGACCCTCGATGACCATCACGTCGCGCCCTTGTGCACATGATCTGTACGCGGATGTAAGGCGGTCCTCCAGCCCTTCGCTCTGATGCGCGAGGACGCCTTCAATGAAAGCTTGCGTGCGAACGATAGGACACATGTCGGCAAGAGGCACAGGCTCCGCGAGACAGCAGCGGTTCACGTAGAGGGCGTCTTGATCGGTCGTGATGCCATCCACGATGACCGGCATCGTGCCGTATGGCTTGAAGTAGCCGGTCCTCAGACCGCGTGCCTGCAGCTCGTGAATCAGCGCAAGCGCGATGCCGCTCTTCCCGGAATAGGGAGCTGTTGATGTCACAAGGATCGCTTGCATGGTCATCCTCCGATCCCGATACGGATATCTGCGGCGACGCTGCCGTCGCCACGGTCGTGCACGATGAGAGGGTTGATGTCGAGTTCCGTGATGTCGTCGAAGTCCATGACGAGCGCCGAGATGCGCGTGATCACATCCACAACGGATTCCAGGTCGGCTGGTCGCTGACCACGGGCGCCGCGCAGAAGTCCGAAGCCCCGGATCTCCGTCAGCATGCGGTGGGCCTCCTCGGCAGTCACCGGGCACAGGCGGAAGGTGACGTCTTTGAGTACCTCAACGTATATGCCGCCAAGGCCGAACATCAGGAGCGGACCGAACTGCGGGTCGCGGTTCACGCCGATGATGACCTCGCGACCATCGACCACCTGTTGTTGGAGCGTTACGCCCCATATCCGGGCGTCGGCCATATATGAGCGTGCGCGGGCGAGGATCTCCTCGTACGCGACGAGCAGTGCAGGTTCATCTTCGATGCCCACCTGTATGCCGCCGATATCCGACTTGTGCAAGATATCGGGACTGGCGATCTTCATGACGACCGGGTAGCCGATCTCGGAGGCCATCTTCCGTGCCTCGGCGAAGTCGCGCGCAAGACCGCCTCGCGGCACGGGAATGCCATATGCTTCCGCGATACGTGAGGCGGATTGTTCGGTGATGAACGTGCGTCCGGCGTGTTTTGCGTGCGCGATGGCTTCGGCCACAAGTGCGCGATCGGCCTCAACCGGAGCGGGGGCCGACGGAGGCGCCTCGAGCGTGCGGCGATGCTTCTGCATCGCCGCTATCGTGGCGACAGCCCGTTCCGGGAACGGGTAGTGAGGTATGCCGCCTTCGCGAAGCGCGCGGACTCCCTGTGCCACCGCTGTATCACCCATGAAACAGGCAAGCGTGGTCACACCTGACTCTCGGGCGATCTGCGCAATGGCATCGGCAGTGAGTTTGGCCTCTGTCGTCGCCTGAGGCGTGAGGATCACGAGAACCGCCCGCACGTTCGGGTCGTCGACCAGGATTCGGAGAGCGTTTTCGTAACGCGAAGCGGGAGCATCTCCGAGCACATCGACCGGGTTGTACAGCGCGGCCGCTTCCGGCAGAACCTCTTGAAGTCGGCTGATCGTGTCGTTCTCAAGAGATGCCAGCGAGACCCCGTTGCGCTCGCATGCGTCCGTCGCGAGAATCGCGGGGCCACCTGCATTGGTGAGGATGATGAGTCCGGGTCCGGCGGGCAGCGGCTGTCGCGAGAAAGCCATGGCAACGTCGAAGAGTTCTTCGACCGTGTGCGCCCTTATCGCGCCAGCCTTGAGGAACGCGGCGTCATATGCCCGCTCCGAACCGGCAAGGCTACCGGTGTGCGACGACACTGCGCGTGCACCGGCATCCGAGACGCCGGACTTGAGTGCTACGAACGGCTTATGCCTGACAAGCGCACTCACTGCGTCAACGAAGCCGCGGCCGTCGCCGACGGCTTCAAGGTAGGCTGCGACGACTTTGGTGTTCGGATCGTCGGCCCACGCCTTGACCAGATCGA
The DNA here is from genome assembly GCA_002347365.1 of Actinobacteria bacterium UBA2279. Taxonomy (GTDB): domain Bacteria; phylum Actinomycetota; class Coriobacteriia; order Anaerosomatales; family Anaerosomataceae; genus UBA2279. The sequence continues at coordinate 8,387 of DDWT01000021.1, read as the reverse complement.
CCTCGGAGATGTCGGCCTTGTTGCCGAGCGAGACGAAGTTGGCCAGACCGATGCCTTCGCCCGCCGTCCAATCGAGAACCGCGGTCCCCAATGCACCGGACTGGGACATGAACGAGATCGACCCGGCTCGGGGCATCGTAACAGCGAATGACGCATTGAGTGCGGAGTGTGCAGAGATAAGGCCGAGGCAGTTCGGTCCGAGTAGCCTGATCCCGTAGGATCGGGCGGTCTCCACGAGTGCCCGCTCCAGGACAGCACCGGCCGGGCCGGTCTCCTTGAAACCCGCAGTGATCACTACGACGGAGCGAATACCCTTCTCGCCGCACTCGCGCACGACCCCGTCGGCCAGGCGAGCCGGAACGACGATGACCGCGAGGTCGACGTCTCCGTCGATCGCGGTCACAGAAGGATAGCAGCGGAAACCGTGGATATCATCGGCTCCGGGATTCACTGGATAGACTTCGCCGGTGAATCCACCAGCGCGGAGGTTGTCAAAGACGATGTGTCCGACCTTGCCCTCATCACGGGACACGCCGACCACCGCGACCGAGCGAGGAGAAAAGAACTCCTCGAGCACGAGCTGCAACCTCCCCCGACACAACAAACGGCGTCCCTTGGGGACGCCGTTGACGGCTAATCCGTCTCGACGATCTCCTTGCCATCGTAATACCCACAACTCGGGCACACGCGGTGCGGCAGCTTGACCTCATGACACTGCGGGCATACGGACACCGCAGGTGCAGTCAGATGGTGTGACGCGCGGCGGGAGTCCCGAACAGCTCGAGACGTTTTTCTCTTGGGGACAGGCATGCTCTGCGTGCTCCTTCCACGAGGTATCGCCGATCGGCTGATACCCGGTGCTGATATGTTCGTCCGACTGGCAGTCGGCGCAAGGCGACATTCTAGCACAGCCGACCGCACTAGGCGCAAGCGAATCCAGTGCTAGCCGGAGTCCTCGTCCGACGGAAACAAGTCACGCAACGCCGCGAAGGGCTCGTTGGCGGTCTCGGAGGAGCAGCGGCACGACCCTTCGTTGCGGTCGATACCGCATGTGGGACAGATGCCCTTGCACTCGGGATCGTGCACCGGCGCAAAGGGCAGGTCGATCGTCAAAGCCGCCACCAAAGTAGGCATGAGATCGATGCTGCGGTCCGCGATAAGCTCGTAGTCCTGTTCTTCAGGCAGCTGATCGGAGTGTGCGGGACTCACGTAGAATCCCTCCACGTTGCCGACGGCAGGCAGAATGAACTCACGAAGACAGCGCGAGCACGCAGAATTCAGGTCGATGTTGATAGCGCCTTGCGCGACCACACCGGCTCCTGTGTTGATCAGCGTGACCGTGACGTGGGCCGGTGCAACGGGTATGAAGGTCTCGCTGCCGATGATGATGGGGTCGAGTTCGACGTTCTCATCGAGCGCTATCTGCGCACCGAGTTCATCGAGGATCGTACTCAGATCGACGCGGTATCGTTGTTCCATATGCGTCAGCTGCGCTGACCGACCTTGCCCTGCAGGCGGTCGCGGCCCCGCTGGACAGCGGTCAGCAGTTTGCCGAGGTTTACCTCCAGGTTCGCAAGCATCTCATCGGCATAGTCTTCGGCGCCAAGCCTGATCTCGCGCTCGCGATTCCGGGCACTATCAAGGATCTCGGCCGCCTGTGACTCAGCGAGCTTGACGATCTCCTGGTCGCTGGCAAGAGCCTGAGCCCGATCACGCGCCTCTTCAAGGATGCGGTTGGCCTCTTTCTCGGCCTCTTCGAGCATCTCCTGACGCTCCTTGACGATCCAGCGCGCCTGTTTGAGTTCGTCGGGGAACTGCGCGCGAATCTCATCCACGATCTCGTAGATCTTCTCGGGATCCACGATCTTGTTGGACGAGAACGGCACGTTACGGCCGGTATCGACAAGTTCTTCGATCCGGTCGATGAGCGCCATGATGTCCATACGTACCTCCCTACTGGGACTGGTTCAACCGTGCGGCCAAAGCCTCACATACTGCGTCTGGCACGAGACCTCGTACCGAACCGCCGTGTCGCGCGATCTCCTTGACGGCGGACGAGCTCAAATACGCGTACTCCGGAATAGACATGATGAACATCGTCTCGATGCTCTCGTCAAGCCGGTAGTTCAATTGCGCCATCTGGAACTCCCGTTCGAAGTCCGTCACGGCTCGAAGTCCCTTGATGATGACATGCGCGTCATTCATCTGAGCGAATTCTACTAGAAGAGTATCAAAAGGTCGCACCACGACGTTAGTGAGTTCTGCTACTGCGTTGCGGATGAACGCCACGCGTTCATCGATCGTGAACAGCGGACCCCCGCCTTTGTCGGGGCTGAGGGCGACCGCGACAACGACTTCGTCGAAGAGTGATGCCGCACGCTCGATGATGTCGAGATGCCCGGACGTGACGGGATCGAAAGTGCCCGGACACAATGCGCGTCTCACGGCGTGCGCTCCTCCTCGGCGTGCCATAGTGCGTAGGACACGGTCGTCTCCCCATACACGCGCTGCCCGGCATCACGAAACCCTTGAGGCCAGTCAGGTTGAACACCCGTACGATGCTCGTATACCACCACTGCACCAGGGGCGAGAGAACTCGCAGAAGCAAGGCCTTCCAGTAACTCCCTGACGCGAGCCGGTTCGATTCTATAGGGCGGGTCGAGAAAGAGCAACGAGAACGGGGACCCGAGGATCGAGGTTCCAGCCAGGCGGAATGCGTCCCGGGGATCCACTGTGGTGACGTCTCGGACCCCCAATGCCGTGATGTTGCGCGTGAGCGCGTCACGGGCGGACCGTGCGGATTCAACGAAGGTGACCGCTGCAGCTCCCCGAGACAGCGCCTCGAGGCCGAGCGCACCCGACCCGGCAAACATGTCGAGAACGCGGGCCGTGCCCAGCACGTCAAAACGCTGATCCAAGGTCGAGAAGACGGCTTCGCGCACCCTGTCGGATGTCGGTCTCGTAGCATCGCCCTTTGGACCTGCGATCACTCGTCCGCGAAATGCCCCGGCCACGATCCTCATCCGGCGCTCACCCATTCCCAACCCGCGCCGAACGTGTGTGAGACCTCCCAGCCGAGCAGAGCATTGTCCGCACTGCCGAGACCCGGATCGTGTCCCACGATGGCGAGCGCGTCTGCACGCGCCGCTGCGATCAATTCGAGGTCGGTTATGACCGAGGCCAGCCGAAGCGAGGGTAGGCCGCTCTGCCTCTCACCGAACAGGTCGCCTTCCCCTCTGAGGCGAAGGTCCTGCTCGGCTAGTGCAAACCCATCGGACGTGGATGCGATCGCCCGCATGCGCTCGCGGCCCACTTCCGTCCGCGGGTCAGCGAACAGCACCACATGCCCTGGCAGCTCGCCGCGCCCTACCCGGCCTCTGAGTTGGTGGAGCTGGGCCAGTCCAAAACGTTCGGCGTCCTCAACGATCATGAGTGTGGCATTGGATACGTCGACTCCGACCTCGATGACGGTTGTCGCCACAAGCACGTCAAGTGCACCGTCGCGGAAGCTCTGCATGACAGACTGCTTGTCGACGGGTCGCATCTGACCTGTCAGAAGGCCCACCCGCAAGTCGGGGAAGACCTGGCTTTGCAGCCGTTTCGCTTCGGTCGTGGCGGCCCGAGCCTGAGCGGCGTCGGACTCATCGACGAGTGCGCATACGACGTATGCCTGTTGCCCCGCCCGGACCGCATCTCTGACACGGTCGTAAGCAGCGGCACGCCCTGCGCGCGATACGACCTCGGTAGTGACATGATCAGGTCCGCGGTCGCCTGGACGCTGACGTAGGTAGCTGGTGTCAAGATCGCCATAGAGCGTCAGAGACAGGCTTCGGGGTATCGGGGTCGCGGTCATGACCAGTAGGTCGACGGCCTCCCCTTTCGACCGCAGCGCGAGCCGCTGAGTCACACCGAATCGGTGTTGCTCATCGACTATGACCAGCGTGAGATCACGGAACGTGACATCTTCCTGCATGAGGGCATGGGTGCCGAACGCGATCGTGACAGTCCCGTCAGCGAGTCCTGCCAGTATCGTCCGGCGCTCCGAGGCGGCTGTCGAGCCGGTGAGCAGGCGCCATGAGATCCCCAGCTGGTCGAGAAGCGGGCCGACCTTGCCTGCGTACTGCGTCGCAAGGACCTCCGTAGGAGCCATCATTGCCGCCTGGGTATTCGAATCTGCCACGATCGCAAGAGCTGCGGTAGCGACAGCGGTCTTGCCCGTGCCAACGTCGCCGAGAAGCATGCGATTCATCGGGCACGGTGCCACCATGTCGGCCATGATCTCCTCGATCGAGCGCTGCTGGTCGGTCGTGAGTTCGAACGGCAGAACAGAGTTGAAGCGCGTCGAAGCGAGGCCGTTGAGGACATGAGAGTGACCGGGACGCTCTGTGACCTCACGATGCCGACGCATCTGCAGTCCGAGCTGCATCACAAGCAGTTCCTCGTACGCCAAACGGCGCCGGGCTTCGGCCGCCTGGTTCGCATCTGCCGGGAAATGGATCGCCTGCAGCGCGTGGCGCAGGGACATGAGATTCCTGGCGGTGCGCAGCTCGGCGGGCAATGGATCCGGGACGTCACCGCCATATCGGAGCGCCTCGGTGACAAGACGACGCATCCAGTTGGTGGACAGGCCCTCGGTGGCCCGATGGATCGGGACCACGCGGCCGAGCGTCTCAGGATCGGTGTCGTCCTCAAGGCGTTCAACGAACGGTGAGCGCATCTGTTTGAGGCCATACTCCATCTCGATCTTGCCTGCGAAAGCGAGACGTTCTCCGATGCGGAAGCGTTGACCCATGTAGGGCTGGTTGAACCAGACGCCGATGACGGCGCCCGTACCGTCGACGAGGGCGATCTCCGTGATCGTCAGTCGAGGTCGAGGACGCTTGATCTTGATGTCGTGAACGGTTCCCATGACCGTGGCTTCAGTACCCGGGCGTACCTCGGCCAGAGAAGCAGTGGCGGACAGGTCGAGATATCGGAACGGAAAGTGACGCACCAGGTCTTCGACCGTCCGAATGCCGAGACGCGAAAGCGCTTCGGCTTTTCGACCGTCTATGAAGCGCACCTCAGTGACCGGGTGTGTCCATCGTTCGATGGTACTGCCACGCGCGTCGCCGCCGTGCACGCGACGCCCTCCCCTCAGCCGATCGGATAGTAGGCGACCCCGATAGCACCGGGTCCCGCATACGTGCCGATCACGGCTCCTACTTCATGTACACCCTCTACCTCGTAGTCTGCCCCCGCAGCATCCAGCGCCGCCTTGAGGTCATCTACGAGCTGAGGGGACAGGGAGTGGAGGAATGCCGCACGTACACGCCCGTTCCTGGAGTCGGCCGCGACCTGTTCGGCTATCTCGGCAAGCGCCTTCTTGGTACCCTTGACCTTCTTGAACGGCTCGATGATACCCTCATCGTTGAAGGTGAGGACCGGTTTGATGTTCAGAAGGCTCGCTGCAAGTCCCTGTGCCTTGCCGGCGCGCCCGCCCTTGACGAGGTACTCGAGTGTATCGAGTGCGAACAGGAGTCTATCCGTGTCTGCGACCTTGCGGGCAGCGGCTTCGATGGCGGCAGCATCGCCGCCGGCCGCGCGAGCGGCGATCGCGGCGTTCACGGCAAGTGCCACAGCGGCGCTGACGGTGAGGGTGTCGACGACATGTACCGGGATGGGCGACGTGGAGGCCGCGAGGATGGCGGACTCATGAGTGCCCGACAGTGCGGCGGTGAGGTGAATGGACACGATGGACTCGCAGCCTGAATCCGCAAGTGACTGATACACCGCCGAGAAATCAGCGGGCGAAGGCTGCGAGGTCTTTGGCAGCGTGGGAGCTGCCTTGAGCTTGTCGAAGAACGCCTCCGGGGTGAGGTCGATCCAGTCGAGGTAGGTCGTTTCTCCGAACAGAACCTTGAGTGGAATCATCACGACGTCGTTGTTTGCGAGCCACTGAGGCCCCATATCACACGTGCTGTCACAGACGATACCGACCTTGGCCATGCTGGACCCTCCGTTCAATCCGGGTCCCGGTGTCACTCGGCAGCGAGTACCACCGGGTAGAGCGGCTGTCCACCTTCGTGCGTTTCTATCTCAAGATCGGGGTACGCCTTGCTGATCGCATCCGTGATCTGAGCTAGCTCTTCATCCGCCAAGTCCTCTCCCGAGAGCACGGTCAGCGTTTCGGCGTCCTGCACGAGCAGATCCACCAGTCGTACGGCCACGTCCACAACGGTCTCACCGATGACTTCGATCTCGTGGTCCGTGATCCCGATGACCTGACCGGCCTTGATCGGCCCCGCCTTGGCCTTGGAGTCCTTGATGGCCGTCGTGACCTCACCCGTCTTGACCTCTCGGGCCGCAGCGCTCATGGCTTCAACGATCTCGTCGATATCTACCAAGGCGTCCACGGCAAGCAGCGCAGCGAACGCTTCGGGAACAGACGTCGTAGGCACGACACGAACGGGGCGCTCAAAGACGCTGGCGACCTGCTGTGCGGCCATGATGATGTTCTTGTTGTTGGGTAGGATGATGACCGACTCGGCATCCACCTTCTCGGCAGCTTCGAGCAGCTCGGATGTGGAAGGATTCATCGTCTGTCCGCCGCTGACCACCTGCTCCGCTCCCAGGCTCGTGAGGATTTGCGCCATGCCGGCGCCGGCAGCCACGGCAACGAAGCCGAGCGGCTTGGACGGCGCGCTCCCCTTGCGAAGGCCCTCGGTACGCTCCTCGGTCTGACGGCGCATGTTGTTGATGTGCACTTCGCCTACCTCACCAAGTGAGGTGGCCCAGGCGATGACGCTCCCGGGATCGTCGGTGTGAACGTGTACCTTGTAGACGTCGCTGTCTCCCACGACGAGTTCCGAACCGCCCTTTGCGGCGACCCACTCTTGGAGGAACTCCTGCTCGGCGTCAGCCCCGAAGAGCAGGAACTCAGTGCAGTAGAGATACTCCTCGTCGTCCCAGTCATCGATGACTTCCACCTTGAGTTCACCCGTCGTCAGCTGGAGGTCGCGTTCTTTGAACTCGTGACCTTCCATGCCGGCGACGAAGCCCTCCGCCAGTATCGCAAGACCGAAGCCACCCGCATCGACCACACCGTTCTCCTTGAGTACCGGGAGCAAGTCGGGGCCGCGACGCACAGACTCAAAGGCGGCCTGAACGACCGCATCGAGCAACTCGTCGATCATCGACCCGGCTTCGACCCCGGTGCGTGCGACCTTCGCCGTGTCTTTCAGAACGGTGAGCATGGTTCCCTCAACGGGTTTGCGCACTGCCTGAAAAGCCACTGTCGTCGCACGCTCCAGAGCTTCAGCGAGCAGTTCCGGGGATAGTTCCGATGTGCTGCCAACAACATCACACAGGCCACGTAGGATCTGGCTGAGGATGACCCCGGAGTTTCCTCGAGCACCCATGAGGGAGCCGTGCTGGATCGCCTTGCATACCTCAGGGAGTTTGGCGTTGGCGTCCAGTCTGCCGAGGTCCGATAGCACTGCGTCCATCGTAAGCGACATGTTGGTACCGGTATCGCCATCAGGAACCGGAAAGACGTTGAGCTTGTTGATCTCGTCTTTGCGGGCCTTCAGCGCGTCGGCTGCGGCTGCGACGAGGTCGACTGCCATCGCACGCCGGGCGTGGTTTGTCATCTGCGACTCCAGGCTATTGCTTGCGGACCTTGATACCCTGCACGTGCACGTTGACCGCATTCACCTGGACATCCGCGTCGTGGGTGAGTGCGTATTTGACTCGATCGACGAGGTTGCGAGATACCTCGGCAAGATTCGTGCCGTGCTCGACCACGATATAGAGGTCGACGCGCACGTGCGCGTCGTCGTCGTTGCCGATCACGACACCCTTGCGTAGCTTGTCCCGAGAGAGGAGCTGGGCAACGCCATCGCGCAAAGAGGGGCTCGCCATTCCGACGACGCCATAGCACTCGAGCGCGACGAAACCCGCGATGTCCGCGAGGACGTCGTTGGCGATCGTGATCGTGCCCTGAAGCGTGTCGGTCATATCGTGGCCTCCTTGCGCGCGCATACGAATCAACACAGTATAGCCGAAAGCTCCGAGAACAATGCCACTCAGCCCAGGGGTCAAGGCCGCTTGTAGCCAGCGCTCTGCGCGTGGTAGTATGTGTCCGCTTTTCGCCAGTGAGCGCATACGCGCCTTGATATGTGGAGGAGTCGGTACAGATGTCGCAGGTTTGCAGCGTGTGCGGCAAGCATCCTAGCGCTGGTCGCAACGTCAGCCACTCGCACCGAGTCACCAATCGGATGTTCCACCCGAACATCCAGAAGGTGTCGGTCGTTGTCGAGGGCACGACAAAGAAGATGAACGTGTGCACCAAGTGCATGAAGGCCGGCAAGGTAGTCCGCGGCTAGTTGTAGTTCCCACGGACGTTG
>DDWT01000017.1 GCA_002347365.1 Actinobacteria bacterium UBA2279 | reverse complement strand
CTCGAACTAGGAACTCAAGCGCATCAAGCTGGCGCGCACGAGGTAGAATCGACCCGAAAGCGCACGGCGCGCAGCTGATGCGCCAAGACGTTAGCTACAGCCTGGGGCTCGCATCTGGGCAGTCAGGGTGGTATCGTTGGTTGTACTGTAGGAGGTGCTTCCAATGAGTACAATGCCCAACATCGTCCCAATTTCTGACCTGCGGCAAGACGCGGCTGGTGTGATCAAGCGGGCCGCCGCATCCGATGAACCTGTGTTCATCACCCAGCGGGGTCGTGCCTCGGCGGTTCTCGTCAGCTCGAGTGTCTACCAGCGCACGCAGCATGAATTGGAGATACTGCGTGTGCTCGCCAGGGGCGAGGCTGAGATTGCCGCCGGTGTCGGCCACGATCTTGACGACGTGATGGCAGAGGCGCGTGCGCTCCTGGCACGGGACTCGGCGTGAGGGTCCGCTTCACCCCGTCGGCGCGTTGAGAGCTCCTCGATGTTCTCGTTCAGCGGTACCTGCTGGGACGAAGCTGGGACCGTATCTCGGCGCGGAACGATTTTGTGCTACTGACCGACACCCTGCATCTCAACAGCCGGGCTGCAGGTCTGGTGGCTGATCTGATCGAGGCCTTCGTACTCGAAGACGCATCCGCTGATAGCATCCGCGCACGTGAGACACCGGTTACCTAGACTCCCCAGATGCCCAGTTCGAGTACCGGGCTCGCTCGCACGGCATGTCCTGTGCGCCCAACAAGGGCATCGAGCGGAACGCCGGAGGGTAGACTGACCTTGAGAGGTCGCGGGCGTCTGCTCATGCGCAAGTGCGTTAGGCCCACGACCGGCGCGGCTCCTCGGCCAGGACGGAATCAGGCGTATGCGACTCCAGACAGAACGGCTGCTGTTGCGTTCGCTTCTGCCGCAAGACGTCGAGCCAGAGCTGCGCCTCTGGGCAGATCCGGACGTGACCCGGTTCATGGGTGGTCCCCGCGACTCCGATCGCGTGAGGCAGATCCTCGAAGATGAGCTACGCACGCCTCCTGCCGGACCGCTCGGCCAGTGGCCGGTAGTCGTCAAGGCAACGGGTGAGTTCGTGGGCGACTGCGGGCTCGTCGCCAAAGACATCGACGGTCGCAGCGAGATCGAACTCGTCTACCTGTTCGAGAAGAGCGCCTGGGGGATGGGCTATGCGACCGAGATCGGCTCGGCGCTACTTCGCTTCGCCCACGAGGAGCTCGGGCGGGAGCGGATCGTTTCGTTGATCGATTCCGACAACGTCGCATCCAGACGTGTCGCAGTCAGACTGGGCATGTCGCTGGAGGCCGTCGTGACCCGCCCGGATGGCGGGCAGCGGGAGCTGTGGGTCAGCAAGGTGTGCGGGGCCTAACCCCGCGCTTCCACCAGGCGCGCGCATGGTGGACGCATAATGGGAGCGCACGCGCGCAGCCGATGCGCTCATGCGTTAGGCACAGCCAGACAGGTGTTGAGCCACTCGGGTCGCCCGTCGCGGAGACGATGACTTCGTCACGGGTGGCGACAGCGCTGGCGAGTGACTTCGAACTGCCAGTAGCCTCCTTCATCTCCGCAGCGCTACAATCACTTCGACTATCCTGGGGAGGGGGTCCTATGTCACAGAAGCGTCGCATCAAAGGTGACATGCGCGAGCGTCTTGCCTCGCTATCTGCCGCGCTGACGGGATTCATACGCAACCCGAACCCGTTCGACGATCCGTATGGCTGCGCGATCAACGCGGCTCTGATCGTACTCGCGGCCGTAGTCATCCTGGGTGGGATGTACCTCACCGGTGTCATCGACTACGACTTCACCCAAACGGCCCAGGAGCGTGCCGCATCTGAGGGAGCTTCTCCCAGTGAGGCAGGCCCGGCAACATCTCAGGAACCCGCGGTACCGAGTGGTCCCGTAGCAGAGAATCCGACCGCCGTGGGTCAGGCTGTCGACGCGATAGTGCGGCCCGCTATCGAAGAGGTCTACGGCGATGCCCAGCTCCAGAGTGCTCCGTCGGTTGAGGCTCCGATCGTGAGCCTGCAGTACGGCATCCCAACGAACCCCGTCGAGGGCGATGGAGAGAAGCTGCGCAATGCGTTGGCGGACAGAGGTGCGCGCGTGGATCCCGCCAACAGTGAGATGGACTACCACGCCGGTGAAGAGTTCATCATGCTGATCGACACAGGCAACCCCGCGTACAAGTCGGTCCGCGTGAGCATCTCTCCCGAGTACAAGATGGTCTACGTGAACGCTGACAGGTCCGAGTAAAGGGTAGCGGTTTGTAAGGTACGCGTGCCTGACAAGATGGGTTTCAACTCCACGTGGGCGATGGCTGTCGGAGGCATGGTCGGCGGCGGGATCTTCACGGTGTTGGGCGTCATCATCGTGCTTGCAGGCGGCTTGGCCTGGCTGAGCTTCCTACTCGCTGGGATAGTCGCGCTTCGCACCGGATACAGCCACGTCCTCATCAGACTCGGCCGTTGCTTCCGCAAGCAGGCCTCGGACCTCGGCGATCACCTCCTGCGTTTCATCGGGACCCAACGCCTCCAACGCCTCCTCGAGTGCCCCCAAGTACGCATCCACCTTGTTTGAGTACCTAGCCACGACTGCCATCCCCCTTCAAACACTGCATTGATTCGACGAGGCTGTCCCATTCGGCATCTGCGTCGCGCAGGAATGCCAAGCCTTCGTCGTTGATGTGGTAGTACTTCCGGGGAGGGCCGTTACCCTCATCTGACCAGCGAGAGGCGAGCAGTCCGTCGGACTCCAATCGCTTCAGTACGGGATACACCGTGCTCCCACTGGCTACCAGATGACCGCGCGACTGGAGCTCCTTCACGATCGCATAGCCGTGGAGCTCCCCTGTGGACGCGAGCAATCGCAGCACCATCAGCTCCACGACGCCCTTCCTAAGCTGGACAACCCACTGTCCGATGTCCGCCATGGTCGCCATCCTTCTGATTAGTCAACTAGTGCCTAATACAGAGTAGTATGCAATGCAGACTAAAGCAAGCATAGTCCATGATTCTCACTCGATGTTGGATCGGTTCCCGTCAGGCGAGCCCAAAGACGAGAATGTGCGCTATCTCAAGATCCACGACGACGACCAGTTCGACGCTACACTGGAACCGCAAGATGTGCAGCTGGTGCGCTAACACGCTAGGTCGACCGATGCAGACTTGGAGGACATGTGAAGTTCCAGCTTGGGCCCGTACCACTGGACGAAGCGTTCGACCCCGAAGCCGACGGTTGGAACCGCCTGCAGGAACCGCGCCCCGGAGTACTGATGGTGTCGGCCATCCCCCTCGGCATGCTGATAGCCCTGCCGCTCGTGTGGCTGTGGTCCTTGATCCTGTCTGCTCCGGCCGGTGACGGGACCGGGTTCGAGTTCACGGTAACGGTCACGGTCCTGCAGGTCGCCGGCTTCCTCGCTGTTCTTGCCGGCAGCATCATGCTCCACGAGATGCTACACGCGCTGCCATTGGCCGTCGTGGGTCGTTCGGAGAACCTGGTCTTGGGCTTCTGGCCCAGGCACTTCGCGCCATATGTGGCCTACATCGGCGCGCTCCCACTCAGGGCACAGCTACTCAGCGGTGTTCTGCCGCTGGTCGTGCTGTCCGCCCTTCCTCTGCTTGCAGCGCTCGTCTGGCCGTCGATAGCCTGGTGGCTGGCTCTGCTGAGCGTGATCAACATCCTCGGATCTGCAGCGGACCTGATCATGTTGCTGCTGCTGTTCAGGCAGGTGCCTCGAGAGGCAGTGGTGCGCAATCAGGGCTTCTCAACGTGGTGGCGGGTTGCCTGACCCAGACGTGGGCGGAAGGCATGCCTGCGTGCGGTGGACTCGGGCAGACATCGTCGATTCGGTCGCGTGCCGGATCCCTTCATCCGCGCCTACCTCACAGACGGCTTCGCCCACATCTCGGACCCGCATGCATTCACTGAGTTCGAAAGAACCGGCTCAGCGGAGCGGCACGGCGGCTGCGCTGTTAGCCAGGGGGCCTTAGCGGGCAGCTAGATTCTGGATCTGGCGACGTCGTCTCGGGGCGGCCCGGTGGTGATCGTCCTCATTCGTCCGCTCCCTGGGACGAAGGAAGTGGAGCAGGCATGGACAAGAGCGAGTCGCAAGAAGGCAAGTCTCCCTCTCAGCTGATAGACGCGAGAATCCAGGAGCTGGGCGACTGGCGGGGTGAGGTGCTCAGCGGTATCCGGTCCTTGGTCAAGGAGGCCGATCCTGAAGTCATCGAGGAGTGGAAGTGGAGGGGCGTCCCGGTGTGGTATCACGACGGGATGGTCTGCACGGGCGAGACCTACAAAGACCACGTGAAGATGACCTTTGCCAAGGGGGCTGTTCTGCAAGATCCCTCGGGTCTGTTCAACTCCGGCCTCGACGGCAATGTGAGGCGCGCTATCGACTTCCATGAGGGCGACAAGATAGACGAGGAGGCGTTGAGGACTCTTGTTCGCGCTGCCGTGACCCTGAACGGATCCAAAGCCCGAGGCTAGCCACCAATGGGCCACAGGCTCTGGTCGCTTCGGCGTTACTCCAGAAGACCGTGAAGTCAACGCTTCGTTTGTGCGAGACTTGGCTTCTGTGAGATTGGCAGAAGTCCAGGGAGTATGAAGCGCGGGCGAAGGGTGACTACCGTGTCGGACATGAACGATCAGCCTAGCGATCTTCCTGTAGGGCTCTCGAGTCCTGCTCGCCGCGCCCTCACGCGTGCTGGTTACATCAGCCTCGACCAGCTCACCCGGGTCCGGGTGTCGCAGCTTGGTCGTCTGCATGGGATGGGCGCGAAGGCAATCGGTCAGCTACGCGTGGCGTTAGCTGCCAGGGGCCAAGGGTTCGCCGCAGAGGAGTGACGGATTCGTAACGGCCTGAGGCCAATGCCGAGAAATACATAGTACCGCCATGTATAGTAGTGCTATGTATTCACGAACTCGATGATGTCGATCCCGCATGGCAGGTGTGATCATGGAGATCAACAAGGACCTGATAGCCGCCTCTTCGACCCCGATCGTCCTGGCGATACTCGCCGAAGGTGACAGCTATGGCTACGCGATCTTACAGCGTGTCCGAGAGTTGTCCGGAGGGCGCCTGGAGTGGACCGATGGGATGCTCTATCCCGTTCTGCATCGTCTCGGGCGGCTCGGCTACGTTGAAGCCCGCTGGGAGGTCGCCGAGAACGGCCGCCGGCGCAAGTACTATCGGATCACGTCCCAGGGTCGAGCACAGCTGGAGGAGCACCATAGGCAGTGGCAGACAGTGGACGCCACGCTGCGGGGTATCTGGCAGACGCTCGCCCTGTCAGTCTCGGCCAACCATTCGGCGCTGGCCGCGCCACAGCCACAGGGAGCCTGAGAGATGTCGAATCCAGAGCACGATGTCGCGCTCGAGCGCCAGATCGATCAATGGCGCAGCTACCTTGACCGCCGGCAGGCGATCCACGCCGTGGATGTGGCCGAGTTGGAGGACCATTTGCGGGAGCAGATCGGTGTGTTGACCGATGCCGGGCTCGACACCGAAGAAGCATTCCTGGTGGCGGTGAAACGCATGGGAGACCTGAACGCTCTCTCGCGGGAGTTTGCACAGGAGCACTCAGAACGTCTGTGGAAGCAGCTGGTCGCATCACCCTCGGATTCCGGGGTACCGCGAGCGTGGGTTCGCAAGGACGCCATTGTCGCTTTCTGTCTCGCGGTGTTGGCAGCAATCCTCATCAAGGCGCCGGAGATCTTCGGCATCCGCCTGGACGAGGACGCCTCTTTCTACATGCGCAATCTCAGCTTCTTCGTGCTGCCCGTCCTGACTGGTTACTTCGCGTGGAAGCGGCGGCTGAACACCAACGCCGTCCGCTGGTTGGCTGTGGCGTTCGTGGGGGCTGCCGTGATCGCCAATGTCTATCCGTTCCAGGCAGTCGGCAGTACCGAGGGTCTGGCGGCGCTGCATCTGCCGATCGCGCTGTGGCTTGCGGTAGGCATCGCGTACGCCGGCGGCCGCTGGAGACAGGTCGACGGCCGCATGGACTTCATCCGCTTCTCCGGCGAGCTGTTCATCTACTATGTGCTCATCGCTCTCGGGGGCGCCGTCCTCATGGGGTTCACGGCGATGATCTTCGAGGCCATCGGCGTCGACGTGGAACCGTTCTTCACGTCGTGGCTGCTGCCGTGCGGAGCTGCCGGAGCGGTCGTGATCGCTTCATGGCTCGTGGAGGCCAAACAGAGCGTGATCGAGAACATGGCGCCCGTGTTGACGCGACTCTTTACGCCGCTGTTCACCGCGGTGCTGATCGCGTTTTTGGGGACCGCGCTGCTGACCGGTCGAGGCGTGGATATCGAGCGCAACGTGCTCATCGCGTTCGACCTGCTTCTGGCGGTGGTCCTCGCGCTCGTGCTGTACTCGGTTTCCGCGCGGGACCCCGAGTCTCCTCCGAACGCCTTCGATGTCCTTCAGGTCGTGCTCGTGGTCAGTGCGCTGCTAGCTGACGCCGTGGCGCTGTGGGCTATCGCAGCGCGCATCACTGAGTTCGGATTCTCCCCGAACCGGGTTGCTGCGCTTGGCGAGAACGTGATCCTTCTGGTGAATCTGGCGTGGTCCGCCGTCCTCTACATCCGCTTTGTGAGAAGGCGAGGAGTCTTTGCGGCCGTCGAGAAGTGGCAGACAGACTACGTTCCGGTGTACGCCGTCTGGGCCGCGATCGTAGTGGTCGCCTTTCCTCCGCTGTTCGGGTACATCTGACAGCGTCTATATCGGTGTGTGCGCCAGCCTGCAGTGGGGAGCGAACATATGAAGCGTGACCTCAAAAAGGAGCTCCGCAGCCTGTACGGTCCCTCGCCGCAGGTGGTGCAGCGAGTGGACGTGCCGACACTTCGCTTCCTGAAGATCGACGGTCGAGGTGACCCGAACACGTCGGCAGCGTATGCCGAGGCTGTCCAAGCGCTGTTCTCGCTCTCGTACGCAGTGAAGTTCCGGGCCAGGAAGAGTCCGCTCGAGATCAACTATGGCGTCATGCCTCTCGAAGGCCTTTGGTGGGCGGATGACATGTCTTCGTTCACTACCGGTGATCGCTCCGACTGGCAGTGGACGATGATGATCATGCAGCCCGATTTCATCGATGGCGATCTCATCGAGGAGACGCGTGTCGCAGTCGCCGCGAAGAAGAACCTGCCCGGACTGCAGCGAGTCCGTCTCGAGTCATTCACCGAGGGTCTCTCGGCACAGACGATGCACGTCGGCCCGTTCTCCGTTGAGGGGCCGACGATCGAGAAGGTCCACCGGTTCATCGAGGAGTCCGGGTGTGAGCTTGTTGGAAAGCATCACGAGGTCTACCTGAGTGACATCCGCAAGGCGGACCAATCCAGGTGGAAGACGGTGATTCGTCAGCCGATGCGCGAGATGGCACGGCGATGAGACGGAGCTCGACATGGTTCTACCTGAGGAGCACCGCTGCGCCGGTTATGGCAGCGCGCACGCCGCGCCAACGGCCGTCTCTCCCACGAGCGAGTCGAGATGCGCTCGCACAGGTTCGCTCAAGCCGAAGGACTCGACCTCTCCGTCCAGCCGAGCTTGCGTGCCGCCTAAAGAGGCGTATCCGTTGACTCGCATGGCCGCAGTGCTATCGCGCAACGCGACCTCATCGTCTCCGAACATGCCTCTGAACTGGGCCAGCAGGGTGCGGTCCTTTCTTAAGTAGAACTTCTGGTGGTAATCCTCGGCAGGCCAGAACTTCTTGAGAGTCTCGATGCGTGTGGCCAGTGGCTTGCCCAGCCTCGCAGAGGCAGCCTGCACGCGTTCGCGGGCGGTCTGCAGCTGCTGCTCGTCTTGTGCGAGCACAAGAGAGTCGTACTGCGTGTGGCCCGAGTCGGCGCCGGGGTCGTGCAGGGCCAGCATGAGGTCGACAAGTTCTGCATAGCTGATCACCGTGGGATCGAAGTCGATCTGGACACACTCGGTCTGATCGCCCAGGGTGTGGTAGGTCGGGTCCTGTTTGTCGCCGCCGGCGTAGCCCACGCGAGTCCGATACACCCCTTTGACGAGCCCGAACTGGGCTTCGCTCGTCCAGAATCAACCCAGGCCGAACGTGGCGGTGGAGAGTCCCTCGGGGACGCTTGCGTCGATGGGGGGCAGCGCGACAACCGGTGAGGGCTCCTGCTTCATGCGCGTGACCCCTGCCACCATGCCCATCAGCGTGATCAGGACGATCAGCGGCAGAACCAGTGTGAATATGCGAGCGAAACGGAGCATTCGGCTCCTTCGTTTGATGACCCGTTGGGCCGAGACGTGCAACTTGTGTGCCGTGACGTGGACGATCGCATCCGGCAGAGCGCCGGGAGCGCTAGACTGGTGTCCAGGGCCGTGGTCGAGGGCACCCGGGAGAGGCAGACGTATGCACTATCTTGAGGATGACAGGCGAGAGCTCTGGCCGTCGGTTGCTCGTGCCCTGGCCTCGCTCGAATCGCTCGACATGGTCCTTTGTCTCTATCCGGGCGAGGGTCGCGAGTGTTTCTCGGCGCCATTCCTTGCTCCCGAAGGTGATGAGTATTTCGAGCAGGCAACCGTCTGTACCGATGGCGTGGCCCCACTGTGTAGTCGTCGTGTCGCGGTGGATGATGACTTCCTGTCGTGGCTCGAATCGCAGAACGGTGAGTTTGAGGAGTGGGGCGAGTCCCTGGCGGTGTATCGGCCTCGCAGCTATGCGTTGGTTGCCGCGCTGATCGCACACGAGGGCATAATCGTCGTGGCGGACGAGTTCGACTCGGCTCTGGCCGCCAGCGGGTTCCGGTTGAGTGATGAGCCGCCTGACTGGTGGGAAGACAGCACGGTGGACACTGACGACTGAGCTGGGGTGAAGCAGATGGCTGAGTACACCAAAGATGAAGCACTGGCCTTCATCAACGCGATGAGTCTCACCCTGGGCGGCAAGGTCGGCTTCAAGTGGCTGGTCGAGAAGTTGTCGCACCTGTCTGAGTACGTTGAATCGACCGCAGCCGAGAACGAGCGGATGAACGCGTACCTCGACTCGATCGGTGCCAGGTCAGACTACGAGTGCTTCATCAAGTCCTAGTGTCGACGATCTTCCGAGAGGCAGGCGCGAAACCAGATGCCGGATCGACCGACTGCCGACTCCATCGACGAGTACATAGCGGCGTTTCCCCCTGATACCCGGCGGGTGCTGGAGGCGTTGAGGGCGCTTATCAAAGCGATCGCGCCCGAGGCTACAGAGACCATCTCCTACGCGATTCCCACATTCGATCTCAACGGCAGGCATCTCGTGCACTTCGCGGGCTATGCCAAGCACGTCGGGCTCTATCCGACTCCAAGCGGCATGGAGGCGTTCGAAAGGGATCTGGAGCCTTTCAAGCGCGGCAAGGGTTCAGTTCAGTTTCCTCTCGGCAGGCCGTTGCCGACGG
This sequence comes from Actinobacteria bacterium UBA2279, assembly GCA_002347365.1. Taxonomy (GTDB): domain Bacteria; phylum Actinomycetota; class Coriobacteriia; order Anaerosomatales; family Anaerosomataceae; genus UBA2279. The sequence goes on along the minus strand of DDWT01000017.1, from coordinate 17,398 downwards.
ATCTGATTCGGCGGATCGTTGAATTCAGAGTCGCCGAGAGCGACAAACGAGCGGGGGGCGAGAAGTGAGCAGGATCGATCGGAAGGCGCTGATACGCGAGTACAAAGAGACGCCCCGGCCAGCCGGGGTCTTCCGTGTTCGCAACAGCGCGGCCAGCAAGTCATTCGTCGGGTCGTCGCTTGATCTGCCGGGCATGCTGAACCGTCAACGGTTCCAGCTTGAGAATGGCTCGCATGTCGATCGGGAGCTGCAATCGGACTGGAACGAGCTGGGCGCCGACGCATTCACATTCGAGGTGCTCGATCGACTCGAGTTGACCGGGGAACCGGACTCCGACCTCGCTGCCGATGTCTGCGTACTGAAGGACATGTGGCTCGAGCGACTCACGGCTTCAGGAGAAGGACTCTATCCACTATCAAGGCGCGGGACAAGATAGCTCCATGATGGTGCCGAGCTCCATCAAGACGAGGACGCCCCGATGACATGGACGCGCTTGTCCGCGAGGTCCAGGACCGATGGGCGGTAGGAGCCACGTTCAGGGCCGTCACGCTAGCCGGCGGTAGCCGCCGCCCGCTCCTCGTCAGACATCGCGGCGAGGCGCTCGACCTCGGCGACACTGACGCCGATACCCTCGGCCACGCGAGTGCCATACTCCGGGTCCACCTTGTAGAAGACAGCGCACTGGCGCAGCCTGATACGCTCCTTGGCGTTGCCGAGATGCCCGACGATGTTGCTGATCAAGTGATCGCGGTCCTCATCGGTCATGACGTCGCGGAACAGCGCCCTCGGCTGGACGAAGTCATCGTTGGGGTGGGCGTACTCCGTGCGTCCGGCAACCCCGATGACCGGCATGCCGGGATCCGCCGCGCTCGGGTCGGGACCCGGGTCGCCCTGGCTGTTCGGCCAGTAGTTGGGGCCCGCGCCGCCGTTGTCGTCGAAGCGCATGGCGCCATCACGTTGGTAACTGTGCATCGGCGCGTTCTTGGGAGCGTTTATCGGCAGCAGGTGGTAGTTCGGGCCCAGCCGGTGCAGGTGCGTGTCGTGATAGCTGAACAGCCGGCCTTGAAGCATCTTGTCGGCTGAAGGACCGATGCCTGGCACGAAGTTGCTCGGGTTGAACGCGGCCTGCTCGACCTCAGCAAAGTAGTTCTCCGGGTTGCGGTCCAGCACCATGCGCCCGATCGTCATCGGCGGATAGTCCGCGTGCGGCCACACCTTGGTGATGTCGAGGACGTCGAAGCGGTAGTCCTCGGCTTCGGCCACCGGCATGATCTGCATTTCCAGCCGCCAGGCAGGGAAATCGCCCCGCTCGATGGCCTCGAACAGGTCGCGCGTCGCGTGGTCGGGGTCTTTGGCCTTCATCTCCTCGGCCTCGGCGGCGGTGAAGTTTCTGATGCCCTGTTCGGTCTTGAAGTGGTACTGCACGTAGAACTGGTCACCTGAAGCGTTGGTCCACACGTAGGTGTGGCTGCTGTAGCCGTTCATGTTGCGGTATGTCGCGGGAGTGCCCCTGTCCGAGAAGAGCACCGTTACCTGGTGCACGCTTTCCGGTGTCAGCGACAGGAAGTCCCAGAACATGTCCGGGTCTTTGAGGTTGGTCTTCGGGTTGCGTTTCTGCGTGTGGATGAAGTCGGCGAACTTGAGCGGATCTCGTATGAAGAAGACAGGCGTGTTGTTGCCCGTCATGTCGTAGTTGCCTTCTTCGGTGTAGAACTTGACCGCGAAGCCGCGGGGGTCGCGCTCGGCATCCGCTGAGCCCTTCTCGCCGCCGACTGTGGAGAAGCGCGCGAACACCTCGGTCTTCTTGCCTACTCCCGAGAGGAACGCCGCTCTCGTGTAGGGAGTGACGTCCGCTGTCACCTCGAAGTAGCCATGCGCGCCGGCGCCCTTGGCGTGCACGACGCGCTCCGGGATGCGCTCCCGGTCGAAGTGGCCGAGCTTCTCGAGTAGATGCGCGTCTTGCATCAGTACCGGACCGGTCGGTCCCGCCGTCATCGAGTTCTGGTCGTCATCGACCGGCCTGCCGAATCCGGTAGTAAGTCGCCTGTTCTTGTCCGTCATGGCGTGCCCCTCTCTATCTCGACGCGGGAGGTGATGGAGTCCGCACCTCGTCCCTGTTCGTACCCACGGCGTGACGTCAAAGCACGAAAGTGTCGTATCCTGAAGTCGTCGGGGTCGCGCTCTTGTCGATAAGCGCATCCGGCGCCGGAGGTGTGCATGGCCGAGGTCGAGATAATCAAAGGGTGCCTCGAGGGCTCGTCCGATCGCGTGGTCAAGCTTCACGGCACGTACTACGGCGAGCACTGGAGTTTCGGTCAGTACTTCGAGTCTAAGGTCGCCTCCGAGCTTGCCGATTTTCTCGACCGGTACGATGACAGCCGGGACGGGTTCTGGGTCGCATTGAAGGACGGTCGCGTGGAGGGTGCCATCGCTATCGACGGGATCCACGCCGATGACGAAGGGGCACACCTCAGGTGGTTCATCGTGTCCGATCAGCTGCGCGGCAGCGGGACCGGCTCCCGGCTCATCGACGCGGCGATGAGCTTCTGTCGCGCAGCGGGCTACCCTGTGGTGTATCTGTGGACGTTTGCGGGGCTCGATGCTGCGCGACATCTGTACGAGCGTGAGGGATTCGAGCTGGTCGAGCAGCGCCCGGGAACCCAGTGGGGCATCGAGGTCGAAGAGCAGCGCTTCGAGTGCCGCACCGGGGATGACCCCGATCGACTGGTGGAACCGGGGGAGTCGAGTCGCAGGGCAAGGCCGTGACCGAGTTGGCCGGACTCCTGTTCAAGGCCGTCGGCCGTGGCTGTTTCCGGGCCTCTGGTTTCCCACCGGCGGAGTCCTGAATGCCCGCGAGGCGCTCCCGGTCGAGGCTGCGCAAGCCGAGAATCGCCTGGTTGTAACGCCTGCTCGCGGATAATGCACTTGTTTTGGCCCGCAACGTGCTATACTCCACACAAGGCGGGCCATATGGGCTCGTAGGATTGCGACATGACAAGCCGCATTCTAGCGGCGACAGTCATGTCGTTTTGTTTTGCCCCGTTGGGGCGAGAGGATGGATTTGAATGGCAGAGGGTAAAGTCAAGTGGTTCAACGCTGACAAGGGTTATGGCTTCATCGAGCGTGAAGATGGCGACGATCTGTTCGTCCACTTCTCCGAGATCCAGACCGAGGGCTTCAAGACCCTTGACGAGGGTCAGGCCGTTTCCTTCACGGAAGCCACTGGTCAGAACGGCAAGAAGCAGGCGACCCAGGTGCGCGCTCTTTAAGCCACCTGTAGCAATGCTTTGGAGCAGGGCAGCCCTTCGGGGTTGCCCTGTTTTCTTTTTCGACGCAACGTAGCAGGGCAGAGGGCACTTCCGGGGATACCGGGTGGTTTCTGGCTTGGAGCGAGGATATTCGCCACTGCGGGCGCAGACATGACCGATGCGGGCTCGTGATGTGGAATGGGTCCCGGTTCTCGAGACACGGGAGGGAGCACCCATGAAGGCGATCGTCGTGTACGAGTCGGTCTGGGGCAACACCGCAGCGATCGCTCGCGCGATCGCCGAAGGAATCGGCGAGGGGGCGACAGCAGCCAGCACCGCCGAAGCCGGACCCGAGGTCATGGAGGGCGTTGACCTTGTTGTCGTCGGCGCGCCCGTCTTCGGCTTCATGCTGCCGAACGAAGGAATGAGACGCACCATCGCCAACGACCCGAAGCATGCCGGACATCCACCCGACATGTCGCATCCGTCGTTGCGCTCATGGCTCGATGCCCTCTCGAAGGGCTCGGGCCGCTTTGCAGCGTTCGAGACGCGTATCTCATGGTCACCGCGGGGCGCCGTTGGCGACATAGCGAAGCGGCTCAAGCGCCAGGGGTATGCTGCGCTCGCTGAGCCCGAGCGATTCCTGGTGACGGGCACGTACGGCCCGCTTGCCGAGGGCGAGGTCGAACGGGCACGCGCATGGGGCGCGAAACTCACGACAGCGATGATGCCCTGATGCGACCGTTCGCCGACCGATAGCAACGGCTCGGTGGCAGACCCTTTACGGGTTCCCCGTGCGGCCCGATGCTTCTCGCTTCGGGTATGACCACGCACACGAGAACCGGGACACACGTGACCACTGAGCAGATCAAGCCGCACCTCGAGAAAGCGGTGTTCGGCTTCGGCATCATCAACCCAATCACGGCACTGCCGCAGCTGCACAATATCTGGTTCCTGCATCAGATCAGCGGCCTGAGCGTTGTCACCATCGGTGCTGCGCTCGTCATGTCGATGCTGTGGACCGCTTACGGCTTGATGGGACGCCAGACGGTCCTGTGGGTCACGAGTGCAGCGTGGGTCGCCATGAATGGCGCCACACTCATCGGGGTCGCTGTTCTGTCCTAGCGCCTCCCGCGTCGTCATCCCGTATCATCTGTCCATGGCATTCTCTCGTTCCGACGTAGTCGCGCTGCTGGAATCGGCCCGCGTCGTCCTCGGCCCTATGGCCGGAGTGACGGAGGCGCCGTTCCGCGGCATCTGCAAACGGATGGGTGCCGGGCTCACCTACACCGAGATGGTCAGCGCGAAGGGACTCCACTACAACCCGGACGCGGCGATCTCGCGGGGGCTGCTGTCGTTCTCACCCGACGAGACGCCATGCGCGGTGCAGCTGTTCGGCGCCGACCCGCAGATGATGGCCGAGCAGGCCCGGGGACTCGTGGAGCGCTACGGTGAGGACGTCGCGCTCATCGACATCAACATGGGCTGTCCGGTCAGCAAGGTGGTCGCGAAGGGCGAGGGGAGCGCCCTGATGCGCCAGCCCGCTCTCGCTGCGGAGATCGTCTCGCGCGTGGCCGAGGCCACCGGCGTTCCCGTGACCGCCAAGTTCCGCAAGGGCTGGGACGAAAGCGACGCCAATGCGGTCGAGTTCGCGAAGCGCATGCAAGCCGCGGGCGCGGTCGCATTGTGCGTGCACGGGCGGACGCGCGACCAGTTCTACCACGGCAAGGCCGACTGGGACGTGATCGCCGCGGTGAAGGCAGCGGTGAGCGTGCCGGTGATCGGCAGCGGCGATGTCTTCTCGGCAGCGGACGTGCTCGGTATGTTGGAGCGCACGGGCGTGGATGCCGTGATGGTCGCGCGTGGTGCGCAGGGCAACCCCTGGATCTTCGCGCAGGCGCGAGCGCTCATCGAGCGCGGCGAGGAGTTGCCGCCGCCCACGGGGCTCGAGCGAATCGACATGGCGCGCGAGCACGGTGCGGCACTCGTGGCGTTTGCAGGCGAGCAGGCGTTCGTGCGCATGCGCAAACACGTTGCCTGGTACGTGAAGGGGCTCCCGGGCGCGACCTACCTGCGTGATCGGGTGTTCGAGGCAGCAGACTATCGGGCACTCGACGGGTTGCTGGTCGAATACCGCGCGTTCGTGGCAAGCCGCAGATCGGGGTCCGGAGCAAGCTAGCGTGACACCGGAAAGCACCCCCGCTACCTGGGCGGCGCCCTCTTCGGGTAGGATAGTGCCACGACAGGCCTTCAGCATGGCCCAGATCGACTGCTGAGCCGAACCGGTGGTGGCCGAGGGGTCCGCCCGGGTCAACCGTTCTTATCGGAACCCGACATCGGTTCCCGGGTGGAAGGAAACATCAACGTGAACCCATCTCCAGACGACCGTACGCTACGGCCGCACGCTGAGCCAAAGACCGTCGCCGAGACGCTCGACCGCTGGAGTCGGCTGTCCGAGGCGAGCAGCGCGTTCGACCCGGCGCTGTTCGTGGAATACGACGTGAAGCGCGGCCTGCGCGACGTCAGCGGTCGCGGTGTGCTCGCAGGTCTCACTCAGATCGGCGATGTCGTCGGCTCTCGAATCGAGGGCGACTCCCGTGTTCCCGCTCCGGGCCAGCTCATATACCGCGGCATCGATGTCACCGAGCTCGTTGACGGCTTCGTTGCGGAGGACCGCCTCGGCTTCGAGGAGACGGCCTACCTGCTGCTCTTTGGTGAGCTTCCAAGCCGCCAGGACCTCGCGCTGTTCGGCGAGAATCTGGCATCGTATCGCAGGCTGCCGCGGCAGTTCATCCACAACGCGATCTTGAACATGCCGAGCCGCGACATCATGAACTCGATGTCTCGCAGCGTGCTGTCCATGTACGTCCTGGACAAACGCGCCGACGACACCTCGATCTCGAACGTCCTGCGTCAGAGCCTGCATTTGATCTCCAAGTTCCCGATGCTGTCGGTCTACGCCTATCAGGCTTATCTCGAGGAGTTCCACGGCAGAAGCCTGGTCATCCACCGGCCGATGGCCGAGCTCTCCACCGCCGAGAACTTCCTGCACATGCTGAGGCCGAACAGCAAGTTCACGCCGCTTGAAGCCCAGGTGCTCGACCTGTCACTGGTGCTGCACGCCGAGCACGGCGGCGGTAACAACTCCTCGTTCACCGCGCACGTCGTCTCGTCCACGGGCACCGATACCTACTCGGCCATCGCCGCAGCTCTCGGGTCGCTCAAGGGGCCCAAGCACGGCGGTGCCAATATCAAGGTCGTGCGGATGTTCGACGACCTGAAGGCACGGGTCCGCGACTGGAAGGACGACGAGGAGATATCGGCGTATCTGCAGCGGGTTCTCGACAAGCAGGAGTTCGACCGTTCCGGACTGATCTACGGTATGGGTCACCCTGTCTACTCCGTCTCCGACCCCCGCACGCTCGTGCTGCGCGGTCACGCCGAGCAGCTGGCCGCCGAGAAGGGTCTTGCCGAGGAGTACCGTCTGCACGCCAGGGTCGAGCAACTTGCGCCGGAGGTCATCGGACGATCGCGCACGATGTTCAAGGGTGTCAGCGCCAACGTCGACTTCTACTCTGGATTCGTCTACAAGATGCTCGACATTCCCGAAGAGCTCTACACCCCGCTGTTCGCGGTCTCCCGTGTCGTGGGCTGGTGTGCCCATCGTCTCGAGGAGATCGTGAGCGGTGGCAAGATCATCCGCCCTGCATACAAAAGCGTCGCAGGCGTGCGGGAGTACGTGCCGCTCGAGGCACGCTGACCCGCGCTCGAACTTGGTGAGGGTGGCGGACTATCGCGCCTCGTCGACCACTGCGGTCAGCACGCGCTCGACGTCGGCGGCTGTATCTCCTATGTCGGCGTGCGGGTAGAACTCTCCGATCACGCTCGGTTTCAGCGTGCTGATATAGCGACGGCCGGCCTGTTCGTAGACGACCACGGGGCACGGCAGCATCAGTGCGATCTTCGGGTCGGCCGCGAGCACCGCGTGTGCGTATTTGGCGTTGCAGGTCTCGATGATCGTGAGCGGATCGCGCGCGAAACCCTTCTCGGCCAGTGTGGCCTGGACGTCGTGCACGAACTGCACGCGGAATCCGTGTTCGGCAAGAGACTTCTCGACCGCCGCGACGGATTCGTCGAAGGGCTTGGTTGTCTCTACCGTGTAGTCGAAGTCCATGTTCGTACTCCTCTGAGCGATGCCGGTGTACGTCGGTGTATTCCCGAGACACCCGGACTGCACGCCGCGACCGGCTGACGTATAATCGCGTCTCACCGTCAGCGCCGGACGCTGTGATCCGGCACGACACATCAGGAGGAGAGTATGGCAAAGCACGTAGTGACACTCATTCCGGGAGATGGCATCGGCCCGGAGATCACCAGGGCGATGACGCGTGTCGTTGACGCCACCGGCGTTGACATCGAGTGGGAGACCGTCGAGGCGGGCACTGACGTGATGGAGAAGTATGGCACGCCCCTGCCGCAGCACGTGCTCGACTCGGTCCGCAGAAACAAGGTCGCCATCAAAGGCCCCATCACGACTCCAGTAGGCACCGGTTTCCGCAGCGTGAACGTAGCGCTCCGCAAAGAACTCGACCTCTACACGTGCCTGCGCCCCTCGTTCTCGATTCCCGGTACGGGTGCGCGCTACGACAACGTCGATCTCGTCATCGTGCGCGAGAACACCGAGGACCTCTACGCGGGCATCGAGTTCGAAGAGGGCTCCGAGGGCGCCAAGCGGCTCATCGAGTTCGCGGCTGCCGAGGGCGCGGGCGTCATCCGTCCTGACTCCGGGATCTCGCTCAAGCCGATCTCGATCACGTGCACGCGCCGCATCGTGAAGTTCGCATTCGACTACGCCATCGCCAACGGCCGCAAGAAGGTCACCGCGGTGCACAAGGCCAACATCCTCAAGCACTCCGACGGTCTGTTCTTGAAGGTCGCCCGTGAGGTGGCCGAGGAGTACAAGGACTCAGGCATCGAGTTCGAGGACTACATAGTCGACGCCACATGCATGCAGCTCGTGCTGCACCCCGAGTGGTGGGACGTGCTCGTGCTTCCGAACCTGTACGGCGACATCCTTTCGGACCTTGCCGCAGGGCTCATCGGCGGCCTCGGCATGGCGCCCGGCGCCAATATCGGTGACGACTGCGCCGTCTTCGAGCCGGTGCACGGTTCCGCGCCCAAGTACGCCGGCAAAGATATGGCCAACCCCACCGCTCTGATCCTCTCGGCGGTATTGATGCTCAATCACCTTGGCGAGCGCGATGCGGCCGACCGCGTGTTGGCTGCGGTCAAGACCGTGCTGGCCGAGGGTGAGAAGGTCACCTACGACATCAAGCGCACCAACACGGGCAGCACCGAGGGCTGTGTCGGCACCCAGGCGTACGCCGATGCGCTTATCGAGAAGCTTTAGGGAGCCGTCTGCATCAGACGCTCGATCGTCGCTTTGACCTTATCGAGGAGCCGCTTCTCCGTATCCGGAGGGAGCGGCTCTCTCGCCGTGTGACCCGGAGCTTGCAGGAGCGTAGCCCCAGACTGTAGGGGATGAGTGCGATCCGTGCATGTGTAGCGATTCACGTTTGACCAGATGCCGTTCGGTGGCATACTGTGATGTGCATCACATTCGACCGGGGTGCGCTCGAATGGCATGTGGGGCGACGTGCCGAGCGCAGAAGCCGTCTGAGGGCGGATGAGGGGGAATTTGAATGAAACGTTTGGCCTTCTTCGTGTCGGTCCTGATCGTCGCCCTGATGCTATTTGCGGTCACGGCGTACGGCCTCGACGAACCGGCAACAGACAACAGCGAGTGTTTTCTGTGCCACGGTGTGGGGACATCCGGCGCGCTTCACAAGGTAGATTTCACTGCCGGGAGCGTGGACTATGCCAAGTGCAAGGCATGCCATGCCCAGCTGCCGGACCTCACGCTCTACTACGGTGACGTCTACGTACCGACGCACTATCACACGTTGTTCGAGTGGTGCGACAACTGCCACAACGGTGACGATGGTTTCAAGTTCACGGTGCCGGTCGAGGCATCCGACGTGGACGCGCTCACAATGACCCCGTACGGCTACTTCCTCTCGGCGACATCTCCCGCAGCGTCTCCCGAGGCACTGCACGCCGCCCACGACGGTAGCGGCTGGGTAGCTGGTATGTTCGGCTCCGACTATCCTCAGTGCCTGACCTGCCACGCAACAGCTTCGTGCACCGCTTGCCATGCGGAACCTGCGCACACGGGACACGGCGATACCGCCTCATGCGTCGCTGCCGACTGCCATGCGCTTTCCGCGACATCCCAGCCTGACCCGGCGCCGTCATGTGTGACCTGTCATGGCGAACACGGCGATCTGGATGTCGTGCATGACGCCAGCGTCAGTGCCGATTGCGTGGGTTGCCACGGCGGGCCGGATGTCCGCGACATACACGGCGCCTCCCCGGAGGAGTCCTGCGCGGTGTGCCACAACGCGACGATAGACATCACCGGCAAGACCGTCGCCTGTGGTGACTGCCATCTTGCGCAGTCGCCCGTCTACCCGAACCACTATCCGGCCGATCTGCATCTTGCATCGGCCGAAGCGGGATGTCGCTGCCATTCCAAGGACCTGTACACGGAGCACGACAAGTACGATGTCGGCTGCGTGGAGTGCCACACCGGGTTCGTGGACTCGTTCACTACTGCGTGGGACAAGTCCTGCGCAGCATGCCATCCGACCAAGCACGGCTTCCAGACAGGCAGGACGAGTTCGGGCATGGCAGGCTCGGGTATGAGCGGCTCGGGCGGAGCCGGTAGCCGCTAGAGCCCACAAGTCCTCGAACGTCACACCGCCCTCATCGCCACGATGGGGGCGGTGTTGCTTTCGTCGGGCGCCCGGGCGGCGTGCAGGTATGTCAAGTCGGCTTGTCCGTCCATGTGCACTGACGTATACTCGCACCCTGATCAACCGAATACGAGAACGGCGTTGACGGGGACAGTAGGGGCCAATCCTTACCACAGAGAGCCGGGGATGGTGGAAACCTGGCGTTGGACGTCTCGAAACTCACCCCCGAGCCGACCGGAAGAACGGACCGGCACCCGCGTGCGGACGACCTCCGCAGGGAGCCGGAACAAGTAAGACGGGACGGTGGCATCCGTTACCTGCCGCATGAGTGGACGCGCGTACAACGCGCGTCAAACGGGGTGGTACCGCGGGAGTTTGTCTCTCGTCCCTGACCGGGGCGGAGCTTTCTCGGCGGTTTCGTCGTTTCTCGGCCATCCCCTCGATCACGCCTGTCATGCGGCACGTGCGGCAGCCACCGACCCCTCGGGGAAGGTGGACGCATGGAGCTTCGGAGCGACCGCATGAAGAAGGGCCTCACCAGGGCGCCTCACCGCAGCCTTCTGAAGGCCGACGGCCTTACCGACGAGGAGATATCGCGGCCTATCGTCGCCGTCGTCAATTCGTCCAACGAGATCATCCCCGGTCATCTGCAGCTCGGCGCGATCGCCGACGCGGTCAAGGCCGGCATCAGGATCGCCGGTGGTACGCCTCTCGAGTTCTCGACGATCGGCGTCTGCGACGGCATCGCGATGGGCCACGCCGGGATGCGCTATTCGCTTGCTTCGCGTGAGGTCATCGCCGACTCGGTGGAGCTCGTCGTCCAGGGCCATGCGTTCGATGCGATGGTCATGATCCCCAACTGCGACAAGATCATCCCCGGCATGCTGATGGCTGCCGCGCGGCTCGACATCCCTACGGTCGTGGTCTCGGGCGGTCCGATGCTCGCCGGCAAGTGGAAGGGTCGCGACGTCGATCTGGACACCGTGTTCTCGACAGTCGGCGCGGTACGCGCCGGCACGGTGACCGAAGAGGAGATGTGCGACCTCGAGAATGCCGCATGCCCCACCTGCGGCAGCTGTGCGGGACTGTTCACGGCGAACTCGATGAACTGTCTGACCGAGGCGATCGGCATGGGGCTTCCCGGCAACGGCACGATCCCCGCCGTCTACAGCGAACGCATCCGCCTCGCCAAGCACGCAGGCATGCAGGTCATGGAGCTGCTTAAGAAGGGCATCACGGCCCGCGACATCATGACGCCCGCTGCGATTCGCAATGCCATGACGCTGGATATGGCATTCGGCGGCTCGAGCAACACGGTGCTCCACCTCACGGCGATCGCCCACGAAGCGGGCGCCGACATCACGCTGGACGATTGGGCCGAGGTCAGCGCACGTACTCCCAACCTGGTGCGCATCTCACCGGCCGGTGAGTTCCACATGGAAGACCTCTACTTCGCAGGCGGCATTCCTGCGATCATGGCCGAGCTCGCCAAACGCGATCTGATCGACGACAGCGTCATGACCGCTACTGGCGAGAAGCTGCGCCACAACCTCAAAGGCGTGAGTGGCGCCGATGGAAGTGTGATCCACTCGGTGGACGAGCCTTACTACGCCGAGGGCGGCCTGCGCGTGTTGAAGGGCAACCTTGCGCCGAGTGGCGCCATCGTCAAGCAGTCCGCTGTCGCAGCCGAGATGCGCCAACACAGCGGGCCGGCCCGCGTCTTCGACTCCGAGGAGGCGGCATCCGAGGCCATTCTCGGCGGGAAGATCGTTGCAGGCGACGTCGTCGTCATCCGCTACGAGGGCCCAAAGGGCGGTCCCGGCATGCGCGAGATGCTAGCACCCACTTCGGCGGTCAAAGGTATCGGTCTGGCCGGCAGTGTCGCCCTGATCACCGACGGTCGTTTCAGCGGCGCGACTTCAGGTGCCTCGATCGGTCACGTGTCGCCGGAGGCTGCAGAGGGCGGTCCGATGGCGCTCGTCGAGGAGGGCGACATCATCGATATCGATATCGATGCCGGCACCCTGACGCTCGATGTGACCGAGGAGCGGCTTGCGATGCGTCGTCGCGAGTGGACGGCGCCTCCACCCAAGGTATCGACGGGCTATCTCGCCCGCTACGCGCGCTTCGTTTCAAGCGCGGATAAGGGGGCGGTGCTGTCGTGAAGGAGAGATCAGGAACACTGCGGAGGACCCAGGAGGTGACGAGATGAAGATCACGGGCGCTGAAGCCCTGGTGAAGTCATTGCAGGCCGAGGGTGTCGAGGTCGTCTTCGGCTACCCGGGTGGCGTTGCGCTGCCCATCTTCGATGCTCTCTATGACGTCGAAAGCCCGCGGACCATCCTCGTGCGACACGAGCAGGCGGCAGTCCATGCCGCTGACGGCTACGCGCGGGTGACCGGCAAGCCTGCCGCGGTCATCGTGACGAGCGGTCCGGGCGCCACCAACACGGTGACAGGCATCGCGAACGCGTTCATGGACTCGATACCGCTGGTCGTCTTCACCGCACAGGTCGCCACTCACGTCATCGGCACCGACGCGTTCCAGGAATCCGATATGACCGGCATCACCATCCCCATCACGAAGCACAACTACCTGGTGAAGGAGTCCGCCGATCTGCCCGAGGTCATCAAGGAGGCCTTCCATATCGCCACGACGGGCCGACCGGGACCGGTTCTGATCGACCTGCCTGTCGACGTGAGCAGGGGAGAGATCGACTACAAGTATCCCGAGCAGGTGAATCTGCCGGGCTTCAAGCCGAACTACAAGGGTCACACCAAGCAGATCAAGCAGGCTGCGGAGCTGATCTCCAAGGCGCGTAAGCCGCTGCTCTATGCGGGCGGCGGCGTCCTCGCCTCGGGCGCGTGGAAAGAGCTCAAGGAGCTTGCCGAACTCATGCAGCTCCCGGTCGTCACAACGCTCATGGGCAAAGGCGCGTTTCCAGAAGATCACCACCTGTTCATCGGCATGCCGGGCATGCATGGCGCCAAGTACACCAACTACACGATCACCGAAACCGACCTGCTGATCGCCGTAGGCGTTCGCTTCGATGACCGGGTAACGGGCAAGCTCGCGACGTTCGCCAGTAAGTCCAAGGTCATCCACATCGACATCGATCCCGCGGAGATCGGCAAGAACAAGCCGGTCGATGTCCCGATCGTTGGCGACGCGCGCAATGTGCTGACCGCCATCGTCGCGGAGCTGCGCAAGATGGGCTCTGAGCCACGCACCGAGGCATGGATGCGCGTGATCGACGATTGGCGCGGCCGCTTCCCGCTGCACTACCACACGCCGGACGATGTGCTCATGCCCGAGTTCGTGGTCGAGCGCGTGCGTGAGCTTACGAAGGACCGTCCGACCGTCATCTGCACCGAGGTGGGGCAGAACCAGATGTGGGCGTGTCAGTACACCAAGATCCGCGACCCGCGCACGTGGGTGTCCTCGGGTGGCCTGGGAACGATGGGATTCGGCTTCCCGGCTGCGATGGGTGCGCAGGTAGGCCGTCCGGACCATCTCGTGGTCGATATCGCCGGTGACGGCAGCTTCCAGATGAACAGCCAGGAGCTCGCTACCGTGTTCATCAACAAGCTTCCGGTCAAAGTGGTCATCCTCAATAACGGGGTGCTCGGCATGGTCCACCAGTGGCAGGACCTGTTCTACGACAAGCGTTTCGCCTCCTCGATCCTCGGCCAGGAGTCGCCCGATTTCGTGAAGCTTGCCGAGGCGTACGGGTGTCTCGGTCTGCGTGTCACGAAGGCGGAGGACGTCGACGCGGCTTTGCTGCAGGCGTTCGACTACGACGGACCGGTGGTCGTGGACTGCCGGGTCACCGAGGATGCGATGGTGTGGCCGATGGTGGCTCCGGGCGGCTCGATCGATGAGATGCTTGGCGGTATCCCGGGAGGACCTGTTTCCGACATGCTCGATGACGAGCTCCTTGAGGAGGTGTGGGAGTAGATGAACCACACGCTGTCAGTACTCGTGGAGAACAAGCCGGGCGTGCTCACGCGCATCGCTTCGCTGTTCGCACGGCGCGGCTTCAACATCGACTCACTCGCGGTCGGCATCACCGAGGACCCGACACTCTCACGGATGACGATAGTGGTCTCCGCCGAGGATACGCCGATCGAGCAGATCACCAAGCAGCTCCATAAGCTCATCAACGTGCTCAAGATCCAAGACCTCGACCCGAAGGAGATGATCGACCGCGAGCTGGTGCTCTTCAAGGTGAATGCACCGCCGGAACGCCGTCACGAGATCATCGAGATCGCGAACGTCTTCCGCGCCAAGATCGTCGACGTCGGCAAGAACAGCCTCACCATCGAGGCGACCGGCGCCGGGGACAAGCTTGCGGCGATGGAGGACCTGCTGAGGGCGTACGGCATCAAAGAACTCGCGCGCACAGGCAAGATAGCGCTCGCACGCGGATCGAAAGACCCGCAGTAAGGACCGGACAAGGCAATCCCCGGGGGACCGGGTCTTAACCAGGAGGACACCATGGCTATCGTCTATTACGAGAAGGACTGCGATCTCACGTGGGTTCGCGAGCGCAAGATCGCCATCATCGGCTACGGGTCGCAGGGTCACGCACACGCGTTGAACCTGCATGACTCCGGCTGTGATGTGCGCGTCGGCCTTCGTCCGGGCTCCAAGAGCTGGGACAAGGTCAAAGAAGCGGGTCTCAAGGTCATGACGCCGCGGGAGGCGGCGCATGAGGCCGACATCATCATGATCCTCACGCCTGATGAGACGCAGGCGCACACGTACTACTCGGAGATTCACGAATCCATGACCGCGGGCAAGGTGCTTGCGTTCGCTCACGGCTTCAACATCCACTTCAACCAGATCGAGCCTCCGGCAGACGTCGATGTCATCATGATCGCGCCCAAGGGTCCCGGTCACATGGTGCGTCGCGTCTTCGTCGAGGGCTCCGGCGTGCCTAACCTGATCGCTGTCTACCAGGATGCGAGCGGCAACGCCAAAGACATCGCGCTTTCCTGGGCTGCAGGTATCGGCGGCGCGCGTGCCGCGATCATCGAGACGACGTTCGCTGAAGAGACGGAGACCGACCTGTTCGGCGAGCAGGCGGTCCTGTGCGGTGGCGTCACCGAGCTCATGAAGGCGGGCTTCGAGACGCTTGTGGAGGCCGGCTACCAGCCTGAGATCGCCTACTTCGAGTGCCTCCACGAGATGAAGCTCATCATCGACCTGATGTATGAGGGTGGCTCGGCCAAGATGTTCGACTCCATCTCCAACACCGCCGAATACGGCGCCTACGTCACCGGTCCGCGGATCGTCACCGACGAGACGCGCGCCGCGATGGCCGAGGTGCTGTGGGAGATCCAGAACGGCACGTTCGCGCGCAACTGGATGCTTGAGAACAAGGTGGCCGCACCGTCGTTCAAGGCGATGCGTCGCATCAACGCGGAGCACTACGTCGAAGAGGTCGGCGCCGAGCTGCGCGGCATGTTCAGCTGGATCAAAGAGGACTAGCACCCGGCTTTCCCAGCCGTCGATGCCGGGCGACGGCGACATGTTCGTACTGTGAATAGGGAGAGAGAAACGATGCAGAAGAAGTACCTGATGACGCCGGGGCCCACCCCTGTGCCTGCCGAGGTCATGCTCAAGATGGCAGCGCCGATCATCCACCACCGGACGCCGGACTTCTCGGCGGCCTTCAAGGATGCGATCGAGGGCCTGAAATACGTGTTCCAGACCGAAGGCGACGCGTTGCTGTTCGCCTGCTCGGGCACGGGTGTCATGGAGTCGGCGATCGTGAACTGCTTCTCGGCCGGTGACACTGTCATCGTGTGCCGCAACGGCAAGTTCGGTGACCGCCAGAAGCTTATCTGTGAGGCGTACGGCGTCAACGTCATCGACCTTCAGTACGGTTGGGAAGAGGTCGTCAACGTCGCCGATGTGGCCAAGTCCCTTGCCGAGAACCCCGGCGTGCGCGGTGTCATCGTCACCCAGTCGGAGACCTCGACCGGCGTGCTCAACGACGTGAAGGCGATCGGCGAGATCGTGAAGGGCTATCCCGAGACGGTGCTCATCGTCGACTCCATCACCGGTATCGGTGCCGTGGAGTGCAAGACCGACGAGTGGGGACTTGACGTCGTGATGACCGGGTCGCAGAAGGGCCTCATGCTTCCGCCGGGCCTGGCGGCATGCACCGTGAGCGCCAAGGCATGGAAGGCCTACGAGCGTTCCACGCTGCCGAAGTTCTACTTCGACTGGATGAAGTACAAGAAGAACGTCGAGAAGGACACGACGCCGTTCACCCCGGCTGTCACCCTCGTCCTGGGCCTCAACGAGTCGCTCAAGATGATCCGCGAGGAAGGGCTGGACAACGTCATCGCACGCCATAGCATGTTGGCTTCCGCGACACGCAAGGGTTGCGAGGCGCTCGGCCTCAAGATATTCGCTCCTGCCGAGGGCCGTGGAAGCGCGGTCACGCCGGTGTGGGTGCCCGAGGGCGTGGACGGCAAGAAGATCGTGAGCATCATGAAGAACAAGTACGGCGTGACCATCGCCGGTGGTCAGGACGACTACGCGGGTCGCATCTTCCGCGTGGGTCACCTCGGCTACTTCGGCGAGTTCGACATCATCACCACGCTCGCAGCGCTCGAGATGACGCTTGCCGAGCTAGGCTACGCGTTCGAGCGCGGTGCTGGCATCAAAGCCGCCGAAGCCGTCTTCATGGGGGAGTAGAGATGAAGGTACTGGTAGCAGAGAAGATCGCAGCATCCGGCATCGATCTGCTGAAAGAGCAGTTCGAGGTCGACGTGCTCACCGACCTCACGCCCGAGCAGCTCGTGCAGCAGATCGGCGCCTACGACGGCCTGATCGTGCGCTCCGCCACCAAGGCGACACGTGAGGTGATCGAGGCTGGCGTCAATCTCAAGATCATCGGTCGCGCGGGCGTGGGTGTCGACAACGTCGATGTCCAGGCCGCCACCGAGCGCGGCGTCATCGTGTGCAACGCGCCCACGAGCAATATCGTGTCGGCGGCAGAGCACACTATCGCGCTCATGCTGGCGCAGGCGCGCAACATCCCGCAGGCGAACGCCAGCATGAAGCAGTGCAAGTGGGAGCGCTCCAAGTTCACCGGCACCGAGGTGTACGAGAAGACGCTCGGCGTTGTCGGCCTCGGCCGTATCGGCGCACTTGTGGCCGAGCGCGCACGTGGACTCGGCATGAAGGTGCTCGCGTTCGATCCCTACGTCTCGGAGGAGCGCGCGGCGCAGATGGGCCTCGAGCTCGCACCGACCCTTGACGACCTGCTTCCGCGTGCTGACTTCCTCACGGTGCACCTGCCCAAGACCAAAGAGACCA
>DDWT01000027.1 GCA_002347365.1 Actinobacteria bacterium UBA2279 | reverse complement strand
CCGGGCAGCACCTTGGACGTGGGTAGAGTCTCCCAAGGAGGCGATAGTCATGTTCACCGATAGGGAGGATGCAGGCCGACGACTCGTAGACGCGTTGCGCTCACGTTTGCAGGGCGAAGACGCGCTCATCTTGGGAGTACCGCGTGGCGGAGTCGTGGTTGCCGCCGAGGTCTCCCGGATACTGAAGCTGCCGCTCGACATCGTGATCGCCAGCAAGCTCGGGGCGCCCGGTCAGCCGGAATACGCGATCGGAGCGGTGGACGCCGATGGCGACATCACAGTAGAACCGGGCATGGGGCTGCCGGAGGGCTACGTGCAGCAGGAAGCGGCGGTTCGATCCGCAGAAGTGCGCCGGCGAGTGGCGTTGTATCACCGGGGACGCGCAGGTGTCGGAGTGGCGGGCCGCACGGTAGTCGTTGTCGACGACGGCATCGCAACCGGGCTCACGATCCGCAAGGCCGTCGAGTACCTGCGACGCCACGGCGCGCAGAATGTGATCGTGGCTGTACCCGTAGCGTCGTGGAACACAGCGAGACAGATGCGATCAGAAGGTATC
Organism: Actinobacteria bacterium UBA2279; assembly: GCA_002347365.1. Lineage (GTDB taxonomy): Bacteria > Actinomycetota > Coriobacteriia > Anaerosomatales > Anaerosomataceae > UBA2279. Next base: position 21,325 of record DDWT01000027.1, on the reverse strand, counting down.
GACCTGGTCACGGTCGAAGAGCCATCCGACTTCGCAGCCGTTGGGCAGTACTACCGCGAGTTCGACCAGACCACTGATGCCGAGGTGCTGGCGCTGCTCGATGCGGCTATAGACCCGGGTCTTTCCCGACCGTGATGGTGACGGTATCACCGCGTTTGGCGGAGGCGTTGGGGAGCGGGCTCTGGGTGAGGACGATGCCATCATCCGGGCTGTCCATGTAGACGACCTGGACCTTCAGTCCCTTGTTGATGAGTTCAGCCTTTGCGTCGGCCTCCATCATGTCCGTGACATCCGGGACGATGATGATCTCGGGTCCCTTGGAGATGACAAGCTTCACCGTGGAACCGGCGTCGAAGTAGACCGCGGGGTCGGGAGTCTGGCTTATGACCTGACCCTTGGGCACTGTCTCGCTGTACTCCTCGGTAGAAGTCACCTTGAGGCCGGCAGCTTGCAGATCCTTGGTGGCATCCGCGAGCGTCTTGCCGGTCACGTCGGGAACCTGGACTTTCTCAGTGCCCTTGGAGACGTAGAGCACCACGCGCGTGCCGGCAGGAACCATCGCGAGCGCCGCAGGCTCGCTGCGTATGACGAGGCCTTCGGCCAGTTCGGTGTTGTACTCGTCGACCGAACGGGCGTAGTCCAAGCCCGCCTCCGTCAGCGCATCGATGGCGTCCGCCTCGGGCAGGCCGGCGAGATCGGGGACCTCTGCCTGCTCGATGCCTGCACTGATGACGATGTTGACCGCCGTGCCCTTCTCCACCTTCGTGCCGGACTCGGGGTCCTGGCTGATGATCTTGCCGATCTCCACATCCGGGTCGTTTTGCGTGGTGACCTCTCCTAGCTCGAGGCCCGCAGTGGCAAGTTCGGTTGCCGCGGCTTCCTCGGTAAGTCCTACGAGCGAGGGCGTGACGATCTTGCCGTTGCCGAAGGCGCCGAGTGCGAACGCGGCACCGATGCCCAGGATGACGATGAGTGCCGCGATAGCAACCCATGCCCACGGACTCATGCGACGCTCGGGAACGGGCCGGATGTTGCTGGCCATGCGCACTCGGTCTGCGCGCTCCACGGCAGGCATGACTGACGTTTCGTCCACCTGTCGTTGCTGGGCATATGCCGCAGGCTCGTTCAGGGCCTCGCCGCTGACGACGCGCTTGAGATCGGTGCGCATCTCCTTGGCCGAGATGTAGCGCTCGGCGGGGTCCTTGCGCAGCGCCCGCATGATGACTGCCTCGAGCGAGGCAGGCACCGACGGCCTGATCTGGCGAACGGGAACGGGCTGCTCGTTGACCTGCTTGAGCGCGACAGCCACGGGCGTGTCGGCATCGAACGGCAGACGCCCGGTCACGAGCTCGTAGAGCGTGACGCCGAGTGAGTAGAGATCGGATGACGGTCCGAGTGGACGGCCCTGCGCCTGCTCCGGGCTGATGTACTGGGCTGTGCCGAGGACCGATCCGGTCTGGGTCATCGTGGTGTTGCCAGCGCGCGCGATGCCGAAGTCCATGACCTTCACCGCGCCGTCAGGGGTGATGACGATGTTGTGCGGCTTGATGTCGCGATGGATGACGTCGTAGCCGTGTGCCTCGGCCAGTGCTGAGCAGGCCTGGATGCCGTACTCGGCGACCAGCATCGGATCGAGCGGACCCTGCTGCTGGACGATAGTCTTGAGGTCGGTCCCTTTCACGAACTCCATGACGATGTAGTAGGTCTCACCCTCGCGACCCCAGTCATAGATGTTCACGATATTGGGATGCTGCAGGTTTGCCGCAGCCTGTGCCTCTTGCCGGAAGCGCGCAACGAAGTTGGGTTCCGATGCGTAGCGGGCGTGCAGCACCTTCACGGCAACGGTGCGGCCGAGTACTTCGTCCTGGGCCTTGTAGACCTCGGCCATACCTCCGGAACCGATGCGCTCGGTCACCCGGTATCTGCGGCCGAACATCATGTCTTCCACGTTGCAACTCCTGTTGTCGATCGTCGTCATTGCCTGCTCATGACTCCTGACATTCTATCGTATACGCCCTGCTCCCGTCGTGCGACGGCGAAGTGGTGATATCTGGTCTGCCACTGCCGAGACAAGCAGGACCTCGAGCGCCGCGAGGCCGGCGATCGTGAGCATCTGCACCTCGAGGAACGGTCCCTCCATGGCGAGCTGTGATGTCGGGGAAGTCTGGGCGATGACCCATGCGCTCGTGAGCAGCATCCAGATGCCGAGCGGTACGAAACGCAGCCTGCCCCTCTCGGCCAACGCGCGGAGCGGCGGTATGTGTCCGGCTACAAGTGAGACGACCAGCGTCGCCCACGCCAAAGGGATGATGGCCGACAGGATTGCGTCCACCAGCGTGCCGCTCGGGAAGCCGACCAGCACCATCGTCAGGACGGGTGCGATGCCTAGAGCGGTTGCCAGCAACCTGCCCGGCCACGTCAACCTGGTCTCAAGCATGAGTGACGCGACTGTGCACACGGCAGCCGGCACGAGCAGCGACAGCCCGAGTCCCGGTGCGTTGGAGTCCATCTCGCCGACGACGAGCCCCGTCCACATGGCTGCCGGAACAGCCCATGCAAGCCCCGTGAAGGTCGGGGCCATCCGATCCCAGATCGCATGTGTGGCGGTCTCGCGACTCATCGGGCCAACGCCGCCTGCAGGACGGTCTTCGCGGCCGGGGCAGCGACTCTGCCGCCGACGCCGGAGTTCTCCAGGATGATAGCCACGGCCACGGTCGGGTTGTCGGCCGGGGCAAAGGCGATGAACCACGCGTGTGTCTCCACGCTCTTGCCCGCCTCGGCGGTGCCCGTCTTGCCGGCGACCTTCACACCCTTGATGGCGGCGCGTGTTCCCGAGCCGCTGGTGACGACGCCGATCATGATGTCTGTCACGGTATTGGCGGTCGCCGGGTCCGTGGCGGTCATCCAGGCCCGGGGGCTTGTCTCGGTGAGTATGCGTCCGGCCCGGTCCGTGATGGAGTCCACCAGGTATGGACGCATGACGATGCCGTCATTCGCGATCCCGGCGGCTACCATCGCCATCTGCACGGCAGTGACCTGCGGGCCGGCGGGACTCTCGTGCTCGCCGACGGGCTGTCCCACGCCGGCCCAGGCGGTCTCCCATGTGGTCATTTCGGCGGGATTCGGCATGAGGGAGGCAACGGTGGGCAGCTCGAGCGGTGGCCTGCTGCCGAAGCCGAAACGCTCGCACTGGGTGACGAGTCGCTCGGCGCCGAGGTCGACCGCCAGCTGTGCGTAGACGGTGTTGATCGAGCTGTACGTCGCCTTGCGCAGGGTCACCGAGCCGTAGTCGCTGCCCCCGTAGTTGGTGACGTCGGCCCCGCCGATGTTCAAGCGTGCGGGTCCGGTGTACGCGGTATCGGGTGTCGCGATCGCGGCGCCCAGCGCGCCGGTGAGTGTCACGACCTTGAATGTCGAGCCGGGCGGATAGAGCGACTGGATAGCGCGGTCCACCAGAGGTGCCGGGCCCGAGTCCGAGGCGAGCGCCTCCCACTCCTGGTCGACCGTGGCGGGGTCGTAGGTCGGAGAGGACGCGAGCGCCAGGATCGCCCCCGTGCGCGGGTCGATCGCAACGCACGCGCCGCGACTGTTGCCCAGCGCTGCCTGAGCGGCGGCCTGCACGTCGGCGTCGATCGTCAGGCGCACGTCGTTGCCGGCTACCGGGATGCCTGCGGCCGAGTCGACCATGTCTCGCAGCGTCGCGAAGGAGCGCTTCCCGGCGAGTGCATCGTTCATCGCCGCCTCGATTCCCGCTCTGCCATAGCGTGGGCTGTAGTAGCCCACGACGTGCGCGCCCAGAGAGCCCTCGGGGTAGCTGCGCGAGAAGACGGCGCCGTCAGGCACGGACTCGGCCAGCGTCACTCCATCGGCGGTGATGATGGCACCGCGTTCCTGGCGGAGTTCCTCGGCAAGCTGACGCGTGTTCGCCGGGTTGGCCGCCAGTGCGTCGGCCGCGAACACCTGCAGATAGGTGAGGTTGGCCACGAGCGCTACAAGAAGCGTCACCACGACCCATGCCACACCGGTGAGGCGGCGGGCGAGGGCGAAGCGGCCGAGGATGCCGGTCGAACCGCCGGCGCGGATGATCTCGGTATCCTGACCCGTCCCCGCATCGCCCGCCCGCAGAAGCAGGGCGAGCAGCATGAAGTTGGAGAGGATCGATGACCCGCCATAGCTTACGAAGGGGAGTGTGATACCCGTGAGTGGTATCAGTCTGGTGACCCCGCCGATGATGACGAACGTCTGCAGCGCGAAGGTGGCCACCAGGCCCGCGGCCGTGAATGCCGCCATGTCCGAACGCGCCCGCGTTGCCGTGGAGAGTCCGCGCAGGCAGAAGACGAGGTAGGCGATGATGAGCGCAGCCCCGCCGAGAAGCCCCAGCTCCTCGCCGATGGCAGCGAAGATGAAGTCGGTCTCGATGAACGGGATGCGTGTGGGCAGGCCTCTACCGACGCCGACCCCTGCCATGCGTCCGGCGCCGAACGCGAACAGCGATTGCACGAGCTGGTAGCCACGCCCGGTCGCGTCCGCGAACGGGTCGAGCCAGATCGCGACCCGGCTCTGGACGTGCGTGAACATGAAGTACGCAGCAGTGGCGCCCACGGCGAACAGCCCGGCTCCCACGACCACGTAGCCAGGGCGTCCGGTCGCGACGTAGATCATGACGAGGAACAGTCCGAAGAACAGGAGTGAGGAGCCGAGGTCCTTCTCGGCGACCAGCACGACGAGCGAGACTGCCCACATGGCCAGCAGCGGGCCGAGGTGTTTGGCGGGTGGCAGCCACACGCCAAAGACGCGCTTGGTGGATACGGAGAGCACTTCGCGGGTGTCGGCGAGGTATGCGGCGAGGAAGAGCACGATGAGAATCTTGGCGACCTCCGCCGGCTGGAACGAGAAGCCGGCGAAGCGCAGCCACAGCTTTGCACCATTCACCTCGACGCCGATGAGTGCAGGTAGCAGCAACAACCCGATGCCCGCGAGCATGATCGTGTACTTGTAGCGCGCGATCCGCTCGAGCGACGGTACCACAGCCAGTACCGCCACCATGGCGATGACGCCTCCGAGCACCCACCGCGTCTGGCTGGCGCCGAGCGCGGGATCGAGCCGGGTCACGAACGCAAGTCCTACGCCGGAGAGCAGGAACGTGATCGGGAGCAATACAGGATCGGCACCGGGAGCGAGATAGCGAGTAGCGAGATGGGCGACGACGAAAGCGAACAGCAGTCCGCCGGGCACGGTGAGATCAGCGAGCGCGATACTCTCCCGGGCGTTGCCTTGAACCAGCGCGAAGAGCAGCAACACCGCCGGAGCGGCTGCGAGAAGCAAGAGCAGCTCGATGTCGCGACGAGAACGCACTCGGTCGGCCTCCTAGGGAGCGGGCGTCGGGGTCGCGGTCAGCGACTCCTCGGCCCTCGCACGGTACTGTCCGAGAAGCGCGTACGCCTCGTCCAGACCCTCTGTGCGCACGCCTACCTTGAGTCGCGCAGCGGTGATAGGGTCGAGCGCATCGGTCGGGATGGTGGTCGACGTCGAGCGCCAGTGCAGCTCGACTCCGGCGAAGCTGCCGGGCACGCCCTCGTACACCGCGATCACGCCGCCCTCTTCGATGAGGTACGCCTGGCTGTGGGCATAGGAGTCTGCAGCCCAAGCGGCTCCGGCGATCAGTCCCACTGCGAGGAGCACCCACAGTGCCCGAGGGACCCAGCGTCGGGCAGCGCTGCGCCCCGGCGAGGCCGTCCGCGCTGCGGCCGTCCTGGCGCCGTTATCACCTGTTCTTTCGCCAATGTCGACGACGACAGCTGTGATGTTGTCCTGCCCGCCTGCGTCGTTGGCGTAGCCGATGAGCCGCTCCACGGCCAGATGTGGCGTTCGTGCGGCGGAGAGCACCTGCTCGATCAGCGGGTCGTCCACCATGCTGGTGAGCCCGTCCGTACACAGCAGAAGGCGGTCGCCGGGTGCAGCATCGACCTCGAAAGCGTCGACCACGAGGTTGGGATCCGATCCGAGTGCCCGGGTGATGACACTGCGGTTGGGGTGGTGGCGGGACTCCTCGCGCGTCAGCGTGCCCCTGCGCACCATGTCGGCGACCATCGAGTGGTCCTCGGTGATCTGTTGCAGCTCACCGAGGTGCAGCAGATACGCGCGCGAGTCACCCACGTGTGCGACACAGATGCGCGTACCTTCGACCATGGCAGCGGTGATCGTCGTACCCATCCCGGCCCGGCCGCGGCCGTTCTCCGCTGCGGCTATCACGGCGGCGTTCGCCTGGCGGACCGCTCTGCCCAATGCTTTGGCGTCTGCGCGACGAGGCGCCGTGTCCTGCAGGGTCTCTACCGCGATGCGGCTCGCCACTTCTCCGGCAGAGTGACCTCCCAGCCCGTCGGCGACGGTGAAGAGTGGAGGACTGATGAGGTAGGCGTCTTCGTTGCCCGAGCGTACGAGGCCGACGTCACTGCGGCCCGCGTAGGGGAGGTCGTCTCGGCGGGCGTTCATGAACGCACGACCTTCAGCTGGTTCGTGCCGATCTCTATCAGGTCTCCTGCCGAGACACCCAGTGGCCGATTTGCCGGCTGACCGTTCACCAGTGTCCCGTTGGTGGAGCCGAGGTCCTCGACAGTAGCGCCATCTGCCGAGGGGCTGATCTTGACGTGCATCGAGGACACGAAGTCGTCTGCGATGACGAGATCCGCATCCGGGGAACGTCCGATAACGACAGGACCGACGAGTGGCAGTGTCACGCCCGTGATCTCCTTTGGGCCGCGTATGACGGTGACAGCAAGGCCTTTGGGTTGACGCTTCGCGCCTCCCGTACGAACCATACCGATACCGGCACGGACCGCTGCGAGAAGGAAGAGGTAGAGCAGCGCCAGAAACAGGATCTTGCCGAAGAGGAGGACGACATCGACCATCCGTCTACCTCCGGGGTTCGTGATAGATGAGCCGGGTAAGCCCGATCTCTACGACATCGCCGTCGTGCAAGCGCGCCCGGGTCACGGGACGTCCGTTCAGGCGCGTGCCGTTGGTGGACTCCAGGTCTTCGATCGCCCAGCCATCTTCCAGTCGCATGAACGCGGCATGTCGGCGCGAGACGTTCGCATCGGTAAGACGGATCTGCGCGTCGGACAGACGCCCGATCACGATCTGCTCTCCCCGTAGCGCCACGTCGTGATTCATGTCGTCCACCGTGACGGTGGCGATGTCGGTGACGGCCGTCTGGCGCCGCCCTTCGTGCTCGTCCGTCCCGGCGATCGCACCGGGTTCGTCCTCGGCGAGCGTCGCGCTCACGCGGAACCGCCCCAGCCGCAGGTCCTCATGTGTGACGAAGCTTATCGCGGGGCGAACGGCGAGTTCATAGCGTCGTTCGCGCGCGTGGTCGGTGAGGAAAGTGGCGAGTTCTCCGCCAAGTGTGGGCTTGAAGGCGCCGAGTTTCGCGTCATCGTCCGGCGAGAGCGCAACGGCGTACGCGGTAGGTGCGTAGACCTTACCCACCCCGACGACTCTGCCGTCGTCCATTGCCTTGCCGAGAGCCTTGGCGAGTTCGGCCGGCTGTACCGGGGAGCGGAACGCGCCGGCGAACAGGCCTTCGATGCCTGCGGCAACCCTGTTTTCGAAGTCCGAGAGAATGCCCATCGTACCGCCTGCTGCCCGAGGGTGCGTGCCTGGAAACCCCATGATACCAACTCGGGTCGATGACGGCGCGCTGCCGTCGCCGTGATGTAGCCTACTCGGCGCCGCGCGTTGGAGCTCCCAGTGCTATGACGATCACCATCACCATCAAAGCGATGCCGCCACTCGTGGCCCAGCTCTCCGGTCCGACTGCTGGATCGAGCATGCCCCAGGCGATGTACGTCCCGCCCAGGACCAGCGCGCCGACCGCGGTGCCGACGGCCGCCCAGCCTCGAGTCCCGCGCGAACACGCCAGCGAGCATGCGGCTGCGCCGAGAGCCCAGCCTGCGATCGCCAGCAGCACGCCAGGTGCGAGCAGGGCGCGCATGTTGGCCACCATGACGGAGGCACTCCACGGGTCGATGAAGAAGCGCCAGTCCACGATCAGAAATGGCGCCCTGGCCCCTGTGGCGGCCGCGACGGACATCGTCGTGAGTGCCGCGGCGGCGGCCGACAGCGCAGCGACCAGCGGGTTGAACACGAATCCGAGCAGCAACGGTGCTGCGGGTGCCGCTCGCAACACGCCGAACGATGGAGCAGTGACCGGAATGAGCGCGTCGCCACGCCCACGCCGTCCCGCATACACCCAGAATGCGATCGCGGGCGCCAAGAAGAGAACTCCGCCGAGGATGTCGACGCGCAGCAGGGCGGCGCCGAACGCGAGGATCCCGAGGGCGAGTCCGAGTCCCGGGGCGAGCACACCGGCGAGCGCACCAAGGCCGACCGCTCCCCATAGTGCGGGATCTGCGAGACCGAACGGGGAGAGTCCCGCCCACAGCAACCAGCCGCAGAGGAGCGCGGCCCATGCGCGACGGAACCAGTGAGCGCGTGACGCCATGCGATCCCACAGTCCCAGGCGCGAGTACTCCTCGGCACGCTCATCCTCTTCGTCCTCGACGAAACGGGAGACGAGCTCGACCAGGGACTCCCTGCCCGCCTCGGCATCGCCGAGATGATCGAGCAGTGAGGTCACGAATGCGGTGATCGAGGGGTAGCGCTCCTCCGGCTCGGGCGCGAGTGCGGCGAGTAGCACGTCGTCAACGCCGTGACCGAGGCCCGGCTCGAAATCTGACGGCAGCGGCGTGTCTGCATGCTCGATCTTGAACAGCGAGCCTTCGAGAGAATCGCTGTCGAACGGATTGGCGTTGGTGAGCAGCTCGTAGGCGAGTGACGCGAGCGCCCACTCGTCGGTGCGCGCATCGAGCTCCTCGGCGCGTATCTGTTCGGGCGGCATGTAGCCGATGGTGCCGGCGACACCATGAGCTCGACCGGAGAGCCCGGTGAGCGCCGAGACGCCGAAGTCGGCGACCTTCACACGCCCGTCGCGCGTGATGAGTACGTTGGCGGGTTTGATATCAAGGTGCAGCACGCCGTTGTCGTGTGCGAAGGCGAGCGCGCGGGCCACGCCACGCAGCACGGCTGCGGCTTCGTCCGCGTCCAGCGGAGTACCGGTCTCGTCGAGGATGTCGGCCAGGGAGGCGCCGTCCACGTACTCCATGACGAGGAACGCTTCGTCATCGCCGGTGTCCCACTCATGCACGATGACGATCTCGGGGTGGTTGAGCATGGCCGCTGTCCTGGCCTCGGCCAGACCTGACGTGCGGGCCTCATGGCTGAGCGGGAGGCGTTTGATCGCGACGCGACGCGCCATGCGCGTGTCGAAAGCGAGGACGACGGTGCCATGTCCACCCGAGCCCAGCTCGGCCAGAGGGCGGTACCTCTCTAGGATGAGCGGCTCTTCCACGCATCGCCTTCCCGTCGTGCCTACGAGGTGATTGTAGCGCGAGGGAGGCGCTCGGAGTCTCAACGTTCTTCGGATGCGGGTATCAACCGTTGATGGAGGCGATGCACATGTATGCGAACCGTAGAGAGGCGGCCAAGGCTCTCGCCGAGAGACTCAAGCCGCTGACTGCCGAGAAGAACGTCGTCATCACCGGAGTACCGCCGGGAGGCGCAGTAGTGGGCGCGCGCGTAGCGCTGATGCTCGACCTGCCGTTCGCGTGCGCGGGTGTCTATAAGGTGCCGATGGCCACGCTCCCCGACACCACGCTTGCAGTCATCGATGCCGACGGTCACGTGACGCTCGATCCCCGCACCGAGCTGACGCGCTACGAGGTCGGCAAGCTTGGAGCCGGGACACTCACGCGCATGCACAACGACCTGGCGAAATGCCGAGCCGACGCCGAGGAGCCGGAGATCAAAGGGGCCACGGTCGTGGTCGTCGACGAGGCAGTTCTCTCCGTGCTGCTGGTCCGGGCTGCGGCTACCTACCTCCGCCGCCTCGGTGCCGAACATGTCATCCTTGCGACGCCGGTGATAAGCATGAGCGCGTTGGCCGAGGCGGAGCGGCACTTCGGTGAGATCATCGCGCTGCATACGTCGGCAGACACCGACGATGTGGCGCGCTTCTACGATGAGTACCACTCGCCGAGTGAGACCGAGATGCAGTCCACGGTGCACCAGGCATACATGCGGCAGGTTCTCGCCGGCTAGCGCGGGCCCCTTGCCACAAGAAGCAGCACGAAGCCTGCTATGACCGCCGCGATGCTGAGCAGCACCACGCTTCCAACTGCAAACAGCACCCAGCCCCGACGCTCTTTGCGCCCCAAAGCGATCACAAGACCGGCGATGACGAGCCCGAGGGCAAGAAGGCTGCTGAGACACATGCCGCACTCGACTATGCCCCAGAATCCGGTCAGTAACTGCATCTGAACTCCAATCCTGCTCGCTCAGCTCGTTCCCGGTGCTGCAGTTGTTGTCTCCCGGCTTTCAACATACCTCTGATCTCGCGTGCGGTATCTGCCTGAAAGCTGATGCCCGGATGGGTTGTTTCAGGGGTCATCCCCACAGGAGCGCCCTCGAAGTCCCGGAGTTTCCCCTGCACCAGCCCCTGTGCTACTATTCACTCTCGCACACGCGGGTGTGGCGGAATGGCAGACGCGCATGGTTCAGGTTTGGCTTCGCCAGACCTTGCGGCAAACCACAGAAATGAACTCCAAGCAGGGGCTTCAACCCAACAGGTTGAGGCTCTTGTTGCATCTCAGGGCTTGAATCTAATGACTCGGTCTAATGTTGGCTGAGGACAGCAGTGTCACTTCATCATCTGCGCGAATTTCAACATGAGTCGTATGTGTCCCTCATTAACTTCTACGTATTGATGCTGGTCGGGGGAAACCGTACCAACGGATTTGACTGAACCTCGCCTAAACTCCTCCCGCCGCGTGCCCGTGAGCTCCTCGAGGGGCATAATCTCGAAGGGAGACGCCGCACGGAGGGAGTTCGTATGAGCGCACGGCGTACGGGACGCCGGTCGGCACGACCGGAGGATCGGGTCGGGCACACGCCCGAGGAGCAGGCCGCCTTCGAGGAGCGGGTGGGTGCGCTCGAAGGCTACGGGGAGCTCGTTGACGATGCCCGGCGCGCCGAGGGCGATTCGGAGCGAGCCGACATCGATGAGGCTCGGCGTGAGGGCGCGAACAACAATGAGGTGAGCTCCATCAAGGCGAGCCACCGGACCCCCTGGGCCGTCGGGCTACTGATGCTTGCACTGGCCCTGGCGTGCGCCATCACTGTGGCCGTCACGGCGTTCTACGAGCGCGGCACCGACCTCACGACCGGTCTGGTTGGTGGCAACTCCGACGCCATCGAGGACATCGCGCCTCCCGAGCCGGCGGAAACGCCGCACGACGTGCTGCCGCCAGAGGTCTTCACCTACGCATGCGCGGATTGTGGCGACACGAAGGTCACCCAGGTTTCGCTCGACTTGAACAAGGATGCCAGGTACCAGTTCGCCTACGAGGCGGGCGGCTCGCGCATCGCGATCTTCACCGTCGTAGACGGTGCCGAGTACGACGCGATGGCCGAGGCCCTCGAGGCTGAGTACGCCCGGGCGCTGAGCGATGGACTTGACGTCGAGGCACCGCGGTACCTCGACGATGCCGGTGAGGGTGGGATGGTCTACGAATCCACCGCGATATTCCGTAACCACGGAGACTGCGGGATGCTCTGGGCTAATACGCTGCAGGACGCCGGCGGCGAGGCCGCGGTCACCATCAAGCCGGACGAGCTCGAGCGACTCGCACGCATCGCGGCGCCGCGGATGTGACACGCGATACCAGACTCTGATACAGGACGGGGCGCCCGGCAGGACGCCCCGTCTTCGGATGCGAGCAGGATTACATCGCTTACTTGCTCGTCTCCTCGATCGCCTTGTCGATCTGCTTGCGCAGCACGTCGGGCAGGCCGGGGATGTCGATGTTCACGAACCCGCGTATGATCATCGAGACAGCCTCGTCAATCTAACGCGATTACGACCGAGAACACGGGGTTGCGCCCACATGGGCATGAACCCTTTGAAATCCACTGTTCTCGCAGTTCCGCCCCTGTGGTAATATCCTCAGACGCACCACACGCGGGTGTGGCGGAATGGCAGACGCGCATGGTTCAGGTCCATGTGGGGGCAACCCCGTGAAGGTTCAACTCCTTTCACCCGCACCATAGGTAGTTAGCAGGGGCTTCACCAAAACACTGGTGAAGCCCCTGTTTGTTTCTCGGGCGTCTGAATGCCCGATATCAAATGATTCGTCAAACGTAGACCCTCACAATGCGCGTCTGCCATTCCGCCACATCCCTTCTTTGGGATGCTGAGCGAAGCCCGAGTGGACGATGAGAATGTCGCCATCATCTGAGACAATGGTGCGTAACATCGCGTATTTGGGGGATTCATGCGAATCACATTAGCGGAAGACTGGGACTACCCTCCCAACCCGTTTCCTATGGAGGGGCAGAAGAAGGGGCACTTCGTCGGAAGAAGCGAAGAGGTGTCTCTGCTTGCCAACGACTTGGTTCGCAAGGACAGCGGTTCAATCCTTGTGAGTGGAACACGGGGGGTTGGTAAGACCTCGCTCGTTTATGCCGCTCTCAACAAAGTTGAGGGAATGAAGGTAAGCGACGGGCGAACTCTCTTGCCCGTAATCCTCAACGCATCCCAACTTCAGCAACACCTTACCGAGACAGACCCCGTTCAGACTAGGGTTATCCAATCCCTAATCCGTCGGCTCTACGCTGCCGTATACCAGCGCAGGCGCAGCGCAATCAGTGACGACGAGTTTCTAAAGACGGAACTCAAGGAAGACCTAGAGAACCTGTATCGCAAGGCAGTTGCACAAGAGGTGAAGATTGAAGCGCAAAGAGAAACCACTGCCTCGGAAGGCGACGCCGCTGTTGACGAACAGACGACCACAGTCTCAGCAACGCCGAACCTGCGACTGCTGATTGGCTCAATGGTTGCCTTCGTCGCTGGCGTCTTGGCGGCAGTGGGCGTCGCCGACTCCAGCCTACCAGCGCTCGTAGGCTCGGTGTTCATTGCTGTTCTCGGTGTCGTCGGCGTGAGTCTGTCGTATGTGAAGACGACGACCAAGAAGACGCAGACATCCAGCGGCAAGGATACTAAGGCTAGCGAGTATTACTTGATGGACAACGACATAGGCAACCTTGAGGCAGACCTGGAGGATGTCCTCGTCGTTCTGCGCAGACGATACCGAGTTGTCTTCGTTGTTGACGAGTTGGACAAACTCGTCGCAGAGAAGGATGGTGCCGAGAAGACCCTGTCCTTAATCCGAGGGTTCAAGAACCTGTTCACGCTCTCACCAGCGGTCTTTGTGTTCATCACGAGTCAAGAGGTTTACGAGAAGATTGAGACAGACCGCCAGAGCAGAGAAGTTGACGGGACGCTCTTTACGCATAGGTTCTTTATCAAGCGTCCTGAGCATGGAGACTTAGAAGTATTCGTTCGCGAAGTCGGCAGACTCCAGAACCCGAAACAAGATGAGTTGTACTCTAAGTTCATTGACTACGCGTGCTTTGTTTCACGTTCAGACTTCACCTTTCTATATGAGGTTCTTCGCGACCACGTCACAGGGTTTGACGGGTCTCACCAACCCATCATCAGTATTAGAGACCTCTCTGCCGACGAGGGGAACAAGGCAAACGCACAGAAGGCGATTGAACTCATATACGACAGGTATCGCTATGCGCGTCCGTCGGGGTGGCAGAAGAACGAAATCCTGATGGCGCAGATGTACGACGCAATAGAGCAGTTCATTGACGAGCATCCCAAGGCGAGTATCGCCGAGCCTGTCTCGGACGACATTGAAGCCTCGGCGGTGATGGACTTGCTAGCCTTGCTTGAGCGTCACGGGGGTCTGAAGGATGAGGGGCTTTTGGGTGTTGAAACTGGTAATGGAGAGACCGAAGAGGTCACGAAGTACTCATGGACGGGCAGGATTAGTCCCGTTGGTGACGACGCATTGGACGAGCCGACAACGCTGGAGAAGTCAGTCCTTAGTGCAGAACAGCGTTTGGACAACCTTGTAAACGAGTTCTTCCGAGCATCCTACGGCGTCAAGTCAAACAAGACCCTGCAAGGCGGGGTTCTCTACAAGAATCGGTATTCAACACTGACGACTCTGACTGAACTAGACCTCGCAGTTGCGAACGCCGAGGTGAAGCCTATTCTTGCTGCGCTGAAACAGCGTCCAATCGGTCATAAGACTCGCGAGCAGAAGGACGATGCTGCAATCACCCTCGGGGCGTCATATGAGGAAGTCGCCAAGGTTGCGCACAAAGCGGTTGCTTCCATCGTGACGGTTGACGGTTTGGTCACCACGAATCTGAACCAGACACCTCAGTCAGTTGATGCAGGCATTCGGGACGCCATCTTAGATTCGGGCGTTCCGAATGTGGTGTTGTGGAAGCAGGGGGAGCCAAGCAAGGCAGCCATCTTCCTGTTGGAAGCAGAAGAAGCACTTCTAGACGACATCGCCAGGCGCCTTAACACACGCAACGCAACGCTTAGGGTGGTTGACGTTCGGTGTTCCTCTGGCGCGTTGAAGGTGGGGGACAAGGCGAACAGGCGGGGTGTCATGTCGGTGTCGTTTATGAACACAGGGGCGCTCATAATACGTGCGAGAACCCTGAGGAACTGGTGGTTGGCGTAGGCACGACGGGCACTCGGGGGGCACCATTCTAAACAGCACGCTAGAACCACAGGTATTCAGTGTTTCTGCACTTAGAAGGCATAATCCTATACGCCGAGAAGCCTCTTCGCCTGATGGGATAGTCCATCATCACCCACAGGCGATAGGTAGAACTCACTAAGGTATTCCTTGATTGCCCGTAGTTGTTGCTCGTAGACCTTCTGCGGGTGGGGTTCAATCATTTCCACGCCAGCCATTAGTTTGTTGCGCCAGTCGTCCCTAGTGTTTTGGTGGACGGTGGGGTAGTCCAACGCGGGTGGATACTGAGATATCAGAGTCAGACGTTCTGCCATATCCTGCGACATTCCTTTGGGCGGGTTGAACTCGCCCCTGCGAAATATCACTAGTTTGGCGAAGGCGTCCTCGCGCAGAACGGATGTTCCCTTCATAGATGCTTCCATGCGAAGCCAAGGTTCATTGGGTTCAGGGATAAGCATTTCCCCGTCTAGGGTCAGGATTCTCTCGTTCAGTTTCTTCTTCTGGTGTTCCTTGGCGTATATCAGCGTTTGTAGTTTGCTTCGGTGTGAGCCGAGGCAGATTGACTGTGTGTATCCGTAGCCAGTTGAGACTGTTGTCCTCATGGTTCTGCCTCGTAGGAACTCATATTCATGCATTCGCACCCCGAGGTAGTCCAAGGCTATGTCTATCTGGGATATCCCTACTTCTTCTAGGCAGGAAAGCAGCGGGATAGTGATATCTAGCGGGTCGGAATCCTCTATGGGTTCTCTATTTGGATTGAACTGCACCCGTATCTGATGGTAGTTGCCCACGGTCTTTTCCAGAGACACATGGGTGCCGTCGGGTAGGCGATAACCTTTCTCATATAAATCAAAGCCCCACCGAGTCTTGGCGACTTTGGCGGGGACGAAGTCATGAGCGTATCTGCTTTCCCATGCCGCGTATTCCTCTTTGCGCAGGTTCGCGGTTAGGGTCAGTTTGTCTATTGATACGGTCGGTTCTGGGGCGTTCCTCTTCTTTCCCTTCATGGTCATGTCCTTTGTCCGTCCTATGCATAAAGGATAGCACAGTATTCGTGTCGTGTCCAGACCGTTCCAGTACGTTCATCATCATGTGTTATGTATATGAGCAGGGGCTTTACATTATCTACGCACCATTGTTATCTTCTCACACCCCCAAAAGTATATCAAGAAAAATGGATAAAGCCCTTGACAACGTGCATAGTGTCCTGTATGCTTGATAGGACAGGACGACTCTGGAGTGTTCACTATGAAAGGTAGATATCAGGGATTACCCAAAGGCGGCATCTTTACCAAAGTGACGGGCAGCACCTTTGCGCCTGGCGTCATTGACGAGAGCCTCGTTGACGTCGGCGTATATCTTTGCCCCGTCTACGACAACGCCTACGACGACTACGCGATTGAGGTTCGTCGGGGCGACAACGACGCTCGTGTCGGCTATCTACGAGCGGTTTACTCGTTCCACCTTCAAGCCTATGCCGAGACTCACGGTCTCTCGGCTAGTGTTCGTGGGGTTACGGGTGGCACAAAGGACAAGCCATATCGCGGCTTGAATCTCTATGTCCACACAAATGACGGCACGCCACTGCCCAGCAAGGATTTTATGTTGGGCGAAGGAAGGCGGGCATCGTGATATACGAATCCAACCTTCCCGCGTCCTTTGAGCCGACTCTCGTTGAGACTGTGTGGGAATCCCCGCAGATGGACTACTTCTGTGCCGAGGTGGGCGAGCAGTTGATTCTCTCTCGCTGCGGCGACGGGCTTGTGTATGTCCGCACCGATGGCGAAGACGGACGCATTCTTGGCGAACTATCGCGTCAGACCGCCCACGCGCTCAGATTGAATCGCGTCTACGACTGCGATGTAGAAGTGCGAGTCCAAGACCGAGGAATCCACGACGCCTGTATCTGGTATCAGGTTGCCATTTCTGCCGATGATGGCACCGATTTGAAGAAACTCGTGGACGGAGACCCCGCTAGGATTCACGCGATAGTCACGGCTGCCATTGAACAACGCAACGCCGAGGGGCGGTTGTTCTAATGGACGGGATAAGGCTCACAACATTATCAAGATTCCTTGCCGACGCCTGCGAGGAATCCCCCAAGACCGCCGAGGCTTTCGCCCGTTGGATTGTTGAGTCACGAACGGCTGGTGCTAGAACCGCAACCGAGATTCGTAGCATCGGCTATTGGGTCAAACGCAGGCTTTGCCACCCCGAGCAACCATTTGCGGACTGTCCCGCCCTTACGGTGGAACACCACGACGACCCGAGTCATTGGTGTCGGGGTTGCACGCCAGAAGTCGTCGCCCTCGTGGATGCGGTTGACTCGTATCCAGAAAGCCGTAGGTAAAGGAAATGGGCGCTCAAAGCAAACTCGTGGGGGTTACCCCGCCTGAAGACATCAACCCCATATTTATGACAAAGACCAACTTCGCACGGTACATCGCACGAAGCGAGGCGACTGTGAGCCGCCTTATCCGACAAGGTGTGATTATTCCTTTGCACGATGGGCGCTCGGTCACCATTCCTGTGAAGGATGCGAGTCGGCGGTACACCGATTATCTAAAGACGCGGGAACAGCAACGCCGCAACCGCAAGGCGAAGGAAGAACCAGCAGCCGAGCCGAAAGTCTGGTCTGAACTCGGTGCAAGGGTAATGGCTATGGGCGATTTCATCGTTGACGACCAGAAGCCCCAGACCACCCCCGACCAGTCACCAGAAGCCCCCAAATAGGTGTATTGGGGGTTACCTTCATATGTTCGTTCCCGAGCGCTTCGTGAGCATCGTGGGCGGTCATTTCGTCGTCCGACCAGCGGGTCACTATCCTCACTCTTTCGCATAGCAAGGGACTGTTACGACGCCCTGCCCCCATCGTCTTCACTCATCGGCGTTCTAGCCTTGTCCGTATGTCCAGAACGACGGTAAGGTCACCGTTATGAAAGAGAACGCAGCCGCAGCACTGTCCGTGATTTGCAGCGCCTATTCTGCCTCGTTCGTTCCTCCGAGTCTTGATATTGACTGGACAGATTCCGAACGCGCCAACCGAGGCTTCGTTGCTATCGGTCTGGCGGGCGAAAACTCGCTATTCCGTGGTGCGCAGAGAATCCTTGAACACCTAGACGCCTTGTGTCGGGTTTGCAGCACCAAGAAGATAACCACGCTCGTCAAGAACCCTTTGCTGGAAGACCTCGCACCAAGAACGCTCGGGCTGGTTGCGCCCGACTGCGAGGCTGAACTCGTTCCTCACCTTCAATGGCTTGTAGCGGTCATAAACGGCAAGGCGGGGGATATCACCTCAACCTACAGTCAAGACCCGCAGGCGGTCTTTGAGTCCCTTTCTCGCCTCTGCAAGTCCTCGGTGTCTGCCTATGTGTTCGTGCGAGAGGCTATGGGCGCCAGACCAGTCGCACCCGTTTCGTCGGACTCGGCGTTCATGGCAACGCGGCTCGGGATAGTAAGTTGGACTGAGACCGTGCTAGACGAACGGGGTGCCCACACCGCTTTGCGCCAAGTCCTTGACGAATACGAAGATGCGCTCACGTGGGAAGCCCTTGAGTGGTTTGCCGCAATCCAATGCGGGACGGTGGCGCAGCGGTGCGTAACCTGCCCAGTAAATATGGACTGTGAGGCTCTGGGGATTGGCGCAACCTGAACCCTTTACAGATTCGTTCTACGCTTGTCTCGCTACCGACTATGAGGTCACGCGATGTCACGAACGGCACGAAACCGCAGGGAGACGAGCCGAGTTCTTGAACGAACGTCCGCTAGTCGGGGGCGAACGTGCCGCAAGGCGCGAAGAGATGTCAGGCGCACCGCTATACTGAGATGAACACCTAGAAGGGAATCATAATCTTGGTCATCACAGAGTCAACTCGCCACGAGGAATATGACCGCAGTCTGCACGCTGCCAGAGGCACCGACGACTACGTCTTCTCTCAACTTATCCCGTATATCGGAAACAAGAGACGTCTTCTGGGACTTATCGGTGAGGCGCTTGAGGCGACGGGCACAACCGACGGCACGTTTGTTGACCTCTTCGCTGGTAGCACCGTTGTTGCTCGGTACGCCAAGACTCTCGGCTTCAGGGTTCTAGCCAATGACTGGGAACCGTATTCCTATCAGATTGCACTCGGCACAGTCCGCCTCAATGGGGTTCCAGAGTTTGCGGCTCTCGGTGGAGCCGAAACCGCCTTCGCTCGTCTCAACGACGCAGAGCCTGTGGAGGGGTACTTCACTAACTATCTGTGCCCAGTGGACGATGAGCATGCCGACCCGACGAGAGAGCGAATGTTCTTCACCCGTGCCAATGGGTTGCGAATAGATGCCATGGGCGAAATGATTCAGGAATGGCATCAGAACGGCGATATTGATGATGATGAGCGGGCGTATATTCTGAGTGCGATGGCGTATTCGGTTTCATACGTGAGCAACACGAGTGGGGTCTTCAAGGGGTTTCACGCGGGGTGGGGCGGAAGCAACGGGACGGCGCTATATAGAATCCGCAGCCGTATCGAGTTGCGCCCCCCGGTCTTGTTCGACAATGGCAAGGCGAACGTTGCCACTCAGGAAGATGCGACTCTACTGGGAAGTCGGCTATCGGAGCGACTTGGTACGATACCCGATGTCGTGTACATAGACCCGCCCTACAATCAGCATCCGTATGGCAGCAACTATCATGTTTTGAATACCGTTGTGCTTTGGGACAAGCCGACACTCAACAAGGGAATCGTCGTTGACGGTAAGGTTGTCAACAAAGCCGCGATTAGAAGTGATTGGCGGACTGAGCGCAGGTCGTCGTTCAACCACGCGAATCAGGCGCAGGATGCCTTCGCTAATCTGGTTGACTCTGTGCAAGGGCGACACCTACTCATCAGTTACAGCACCGAAGGTAACGTACCCCTGGAGTTCTTGCTCAAGACGCTAGGCAATAGAGGGCATCTCACGGTCGTTGCGAAGTCATACAAGAGATACCGCGTTAGCCCGACGCGCCCGTCCGCGAAGCCGCGTAATACCGAGTTTGTTGCGATTGTCGATACATCTCGAACTGGTCAACCGCACGAAGCGGAACGCGCTGCGGACGAGTTGCGGGGAATCGAGACTCGCGGACACGGGAGTCTCTTTGAGTAGCGGCTAGAGTCCGTAGGTTTCGCGGTAGTAGCGGATTGACTCGTCGCAGATAGAAATCATCACGTCTGCCATTTCCGCGGGAGTCCACGCCTCTGCGCGGAAGAACATGGACACGGGGGCAAACTCCTCGCCGCTTGAATGTATCTTCTCCACAAAGACGGTGTTGAGCGGGTGGAAGCCGTTCATGGTGGCGACACGGTCGATGATGGAACTATCGTCGCCAAAGTCACAGCCCTCTCCGAATACTGCAAAGGGCGTGATGCCCTCGCCTCTGAAGAGCGAGTCGACCCCACGAAGGTTCTTACCGAGCCTTTCTATTGCGTTCCCCCGAGCCTGCTTTGGCTTGCCTTCCAGTGCACGGGCATCGTTCGTTCCCTGCCGCTTGGCTTCACCGACGAGAATGTATCTCTTCGGGTCGGTGCCCCATTCCTTCACATACCAGAAGCCGCCATCTGGCTTCAGGTATGTCTCGGAGTGCTGGTATACGGTTTGGAACTCATGACCGATGCTAGCGCCGAACCTTGAGTTGAGTCGCGACACAACGTCAGTCAGCAGCAGTCTCTCATCGCACAGCATCGTGTAGCCGTACTTCTTGGACACATAGTCGGACACGACCGCCAGCGCGGCGTCCAAACGCTTCTCCATCTTCCCCGACTGGTCGTTCAGCGTAATGCCTATATGGGAGAGCCTGAGTGCTTCTCGTGGCATGATGTCCCCTCTGGAATAACTGTGGTCTAGCCTCTCCCATGCTAGATGAGTGCCAGGACGGAGTACACCTCGGCTGGAACAGGTGTCATGCCCAGCGGGCTTCAAAGTGGCGGCAAAGGACGCTACAGTCCTGGCGGCACGAGCGGGCAGAGGGCGCGAACGCGTATGGAACCCTTCCATAATCGCCCCCTAAACCGCGAGGTCAGAGGCTCGGCTTCAAACCAGCCTCAATCAGAAATCGCTGCGTTTTGGGGGCTGCTATGTCGCTATTCCAAAGGAACGGACGCTGGTATGCCATTTTGTATGTGTCTGACGAGAAGGGCAGACGTCAGCGCTGGATACCACTTGGTAGTGCCGCCAAGATTAGCAAGAAGGAAGCGCAAGCCGCTCACGATGAGTTGGCTGTCCGCAACCACCGCCAAGAACTCATGATCCCTAAGCCAACTACGTTTCGTGAGTTCTCGGAACTGTGGTTGCGGGATTACTGCGAAGTCACTCTGAAGCCCGTCACCATCTCCGAGTATCGGGGCTATCTGCGCAAGTATCTTCTGCCGAGGTTCGGCGAGATGAAGATGACCCAGATTCGTTCTACCCACGTCCAGCAATACGTCTCGGCATTGGTCAGGGCTGGCAATCTCAAGCCCAAGAGCATCAGAAATCAGATGGTTCCGATGAAGCGGATATTTGAACTGGCTATCCGCTGGGGCTATGCGACAAGCAACCCCGCCGAACGTATCGCCCTTCCTCGTCAAGAACACAACGAAATCGCGTTTCTGTCGCCCGATGTGTTTGTCCATCGAAAAGTTGAC
>DDWT01000030.1 GCA_002347365.1 Actinobacteria bacterium UBA2279 | reverse complement strand
GCTTCCTGAATCCAGCTTCACAAGGCATGGGGCGGCGCGTAGTATGTGTGCCACAACCGAACACGGGTCCTGGGTGCTCGACTGAGTCGAGAGAATAGGGAAGCTGGTGAGACTCCGGCACGGACCCGCCACTGTGAGGAGGCGATAGCGCCTCCAAGTCAGGAACCTGCCCAGGATCTGCGACGCGGCCTTCGAGGTGGAGGCACGGTCGCTGCCTGCGTGCATGCGTTCCGGCAGACCGAGACACCTTGAGGACTCTCGCATCGGCGAGGGTCTTTTCATGTCTTGGCCCGCGTTCGGCGGACTGTCGGGAGTGTGTGGACGAAACGTAGGAGGAAGGTATGAGAGGTTCGATTCGAACGAGGGGCCGCATCACCGCATCGCTGTTGGCGGTAGTGCTGCTCGCCACCCTGCTCGCCGGGTGCGGTGGTGCCAAGAACGACGAGGGTGCCGAGGCGCCCAAGACTGCGACGTTCCCGGTGACGGTCACCGATGATTCCGGTCGCGACGTCACGGTAGATGCGAAGCCCGAGCGTATCGTCTCGCTCGCGCCCGCCAACACAGAGATCCTGTACGGGCTTGGCGCACTCGATCGCATCGTGGGCGTGACCACGTATGACGACTATCCGCCCGAGGTCGCCACGCTCGAGAAGGTCGGCGACTTCGTGGGCCCCAATCTTGAGGCCATCGCGGCGCTCGAGCCCGACCTCGTGCTGGTCACCACCGGCGTGCAGGCCGACATCATCGCGCAGATCGAGGCACTTGGCGCGACCGTGATCGCCATCGATCCCCAGTCGCTGGAGGCGCTCTACACCTCGATCGCGACCGTCGGGACCGCTATCGGCGAACCCGCGAAGGCGGACGAGGTCGTCTCGGAAATGAAACGCGAGCTGGCCGGGATCCAGGAAGCGATCGACGCGGCACCTGTGCGCTGCTTCATCGAGATCGCGCAGGACCCGCTCTTCACGGCAGGTTCGGGTACGTTGCTGAGCGACCTGATCGATCAGGCAGGCGGTGAGAACGTCGTCGTGCAGGAGGGCTACGTGGGCTATTCGGTCGAGCAACTCCTGACCGATGATCCCGAGGTCTACCTTGCCACGCTCGGCTCGATGAGCGACCCCTCCGATCTTGCCCAGCGACCCGGCTACTCCGGACTCTCCGCCGTCAAGAACGGCCGTGTTGCGGTCCTTGAGGACAACCTTGTGAGCCGTCCGGGTCCGCGGATCATCCAGGGTGTGCGTCAGATCGCCGAAGCGCTGCACCCGGAAGCATTCGGGAACTAGCATGAGCACTGCACCCGGACCGGCGCGCAGGCGCCTCGCGATAGTGACCCTCGCGGTCATGCTGCTCGTCGCGATGGTGCTCGCCGTCGGCCTGGGTGCAGTGAACGTGAGTCCGTCCGCAACGTTCGGCGCGATCGGGCGCGGGATCCGCGGCGAAGCACTGGCGCAAGCGGATGTCGTCATCTGGCAACTGCGGTTGCCCCGCGTGCTGCTGGCCGCGCTGGTCGGGTCGGCGCTTGCGCTTGCAGGTGTGCTCTACCAGGCGCTGTTCAAGAACCCGCTCGCCGACCCCTACATCCTCGGCGTGTCTTCGGGCGCCGGCCTTGGCGCCACCATCGCGTTCGTCGCTGCCGGCACCAGCTTCGCAAGTCGTGCTTTCGGGGTGCCTTTCGGGGCGTTCGCAGGCGCGCTGCTCACCATCGCCCTCGTCGTGCGCCTCGCGTCGCGTGCCGGTCGCGCCGATACGACCTCGCTGCTGCTGGCCGGCGTGGCTATCTCCTACACGTTGGCGGCGGTCACATCGTTTCTCATGGTCGTGTTCCGCAACTCCATGCAGTCGGTCGTCTTCTGGATGATGGGAGGTTTGACCTCCGCCAGCTGGCAGAACGTGTGGATCGTCTCGGCCATGTTCACGGTGGGTGCGGTCGTACCCATCTTCTACGCGCGCGAGCTCAACATCATGCTTCTTGGCGACGAGCGAGCCGGCCAGCTTGGCGTGAACGTCGAGCGCTTCAAGCTCCTCGTTCTCGCCTCTGCTTCGCTTGTGGTGGCGGCGGCCGTGTCGGTCTCGGGACTGATCGGCTTCGTGGGCCTGATGACGCCGCACATGGCGCGTCTTGTTCTCGGCCCCGACCATAGGCTCCTGCTGCCGGCGTCCACCCTAGCGGGCGCCATCGTCATGGTTCTCGCCGACCTGGCCGCACGCACGGTCCTGGCGCCGGTGGAGATCCCGGTGGGCATCGTGACTGCGGTGCTCGGCGGCCCGTTCTTCGTCTGGCTTCTCGTTCGCAGGGAGCGCCGATGAACACTGACTCCGCAACGCGGCTCGCGTTTCTGTCGGCTGCCGTAGGCTACGCGCGCACGCCCATCGTCCTCGATGTCGAGCTCGCGATCCGGGCCGGTGAGTTCGTGGGGCTTGTGGGCCCGAACGGCGCCGGCAAGTCGACCCTGTTGCGCTCCGTCACGGGTGCTGCCGCAGTGCTCGCAGGCGCCATCTCGCTGGATGGCGATCCCGTCGAGCGTATGTCTCCGAAAGACCGTGCGCGTCTGGTCGGCGTGGTTCCTCAGACGCTCCCGGTCGCATTCGCGTTCGACGGCCGTGCATTCGTTGAGATGGGCCGCCATCCGTGGCTGGGGCGGTTGCAGAACCTCTCTGCCGAGGATGACGCCATCATCGACGAGGTGATGGAGTTGACGGACACGGCCCGGCTCGCCCGTGAGCGTGTGGACACACTGTCCGGTGGCGATCTGCAGAGACTGACGGTTGCCCAGGCGCTGGCTCAGAAGCCGCGCGTATTGTTGCTGGATGAGCCGACGAGCCATCTTGACCTCAACCATCGCCTTCAGGTGCTCGACCTCGTGCGCCGCCTCGCCGATGAAGGGATGGCCGTGCTTGCAGTCTTCCACGATCTGGACATAGCCGCCCGCTACAGCGATCGAATCGCAGTGGTTGCCGAAGGCCGCATGACATCGGCCGTGCCGCCGCAAGATGCGCTCACCGCCGACGTCATCGAATCCGTCTTCGGCGTGAAGGCGGTGGTCAGGACCGATCCCGTCACGGGTACCCTCGCGGTCACGCCCGTCGTGCGACGCGCGGACGTGGAGCGCGCCTCTCTCGGCCGCGTCGGTGTCGTATGCGGCTCGGGGGCGGCAGCGGCGCTGATGCGTCGGCTCGCTCTCGCCGGCATCTCGGTGGCATGCGGCGCACTCAATCGCGGGGATGTCGACCAGGCAGTGGCCGAAGCGCTGGGTGCCGAGCACATCGATCTCCCGGCGTTCGGGGAGATGGCTGCTGACGATGAGGCGACCGTGCGTGCCGCGTACGCGACATGCCCGTGCGTGGTCATCGCTCCGACGCCGTTCGGCCGCGCCAACGTCGGCAACCTGAGAGCTGCCGTGCGTAGCGGCAGGCCACTCGTGCTGATCGGTGAGATGACCGCCGAGAGGGACTTCTCGGGCGGCGAAGCGACACGCCTGTGGGCTGATGCGGTCGCCGGCGGCGCCGTGCGGGTACGTACCGACGAAGAGGCACTGGTAGCAGCGGTAGAATGCATTCGCGATCGACGCGAGGAGAGACCATGACGACAGGACGCGTGGGCCAGATCCAGGTCTACACCGGGGAAGGAAAGGGCAAGACCACGGCCGGGGTGGGACTGTGTATCCGCGCGGCCGGAGCCGGGCTCCGGGTCATCTTCGTGCAGTACATCAAGGGTGGGCGGCGCAGTAGCGAGCTGGATGTGATGGAAGGCGCAGGCGTCGAGGTCGTGCGGCCAGCGAGGGCCTGGACCGGGCTTCTTGGCTCGGGTCCAACCGATGAGGACCGCCGTGCTGTCGCCGAAGCATGGGGGGTTTCCTCGGCCGCCATCACTGGCGGTGAGTACGATGTCGTGGTCATGGACGAGGTGAATGTGGCGCTCGCCTACGGGTTGCTCGAGTGGCCGACGGTGTTCGAGGTGCTGAGGGACCGCCCGTTGCACGTCGAAGTCGTTCTGACCGGTAGGGGCGCCCCGGAGGAACTCGTGGAGATGGCCGATCTCGTCACTGAGATGGTGCCGCGCAAGCACTACTACG
Organism: Actinobacteria bacterium UBA2279; assembly: GCA_002347365.1. Taxonomy (GTDB): domain Bacteria; phylum Actinomycetota; class Coriobacteriia; order Anaerosomatales; family Anaerosomataceae; genus UBA2279. Next base: position 24,138 of record DDWT01000030.1, on the reverse strand, counting down.
ACGCAGGCGTGAACGCGCGTCTCGGCATAGAGTACTGAGCCGGGGCGACCGCCCCGTCAGGGCAGTCAAGAGACGGGGATGACCGGCGGCGCAGGGTTGTACCCCGGGCCCATCGGTGACACCGGCACGGTCGACTCGATGCTTGCGACGACCGTCGGCGCGACGTCTTGAGGCAGCGGGGGAAAGAGCACGGCGAAGTGCGACACGAGCAGTACGCTCGCGGTCAGCATTCCGGCCAGTGTCAACGCCAGGGACGTGCGCATCAGGTGCCCTCCTTGCGGCTGTGACCCTCAACGCGCAAACAGCGTGCCAGGGTTAGACCGAGCAGGTCACCGCCGTGTTCTGGCGAGCGATCGACATCTGGACGCGTGCGCCACTTCTGTCCACGCAGCACTGGAGCGTCTCGCGGACGATACCGGGTGTGTTGTTCTGTTCCGAGAGGTGCAGTGCGCACACGCTGCGGACCCCGGCCTCAATGAGACGCTCGAGCACAACGGCTGCGTCGTCGTTGGACAGATGTCCTGTGCTCGACAGGATGCGTTCCTTGAGGAATCGGGGGTACGCCCCGGTGCGGAGCATACTCACGTCGTGGTTGCTCTCCAGCCCGACGATCGCGCAGCTCTCAAGTACCTCCAGCGCTTGCGAGGGCACGTGCCCCGTGTCGCTCGCAAGGCCGAATCGTGTACCTTGGCCATCTTCGAAGACGTAGCCCACCGGTTCGGCGGCGTCGTGACTAGTCCGAAAGGCGCGTACCCGCAACTCTCCCAGCACCATGTCCTCGTCCGGCCGTACGCGTTCCACGCTCTGCACCGAGGCGAGATGCGTCGCGGCACCGCGTATCGTGCCCTCTGTGGCCAACACGGGAACGTCCAGCTGCCGGGACAGAACGCGTACGCCAGCGACGTGGTCCGAGTGCTCGTGCGTCAGCAGGATGGCCCGCACTCTTGTCTCGTCGATCAGTGCTTCAGCGAGGCGACGGCGTGTTTCCCGGGCCGAGAGCCCCGCATCCACCAGAAGGACATCGCGCTCGGAGCATACAGCCACGACGTTTCCGCGGGAGCCCGAGGCGAGAAAGGCGATGCGCAGCTGTTGCCCTGCGTCGGCATGTTGCTTCGAAGTCATGAGCGCATTGTAGCGTCACGCGAGGGGTGGGCATAATCAACTAAGTACATTCGACTACCAAGGAGACATCGATGGCAAAGGATCGCTGGTCGCTGAGGAACATCTATCTCTGTCTCGTGTGCCTCATCACTCTGATCATGGTGATAGTTGCGGTTGTTGGTCTCGTACAGAACACGGTGCGGCTCATCTATCCCGAGGTCGGCTACTACTACAGCGAGCCGCTCAAGGACGCGGGCGACGGTCTTACCGCCGAGCAGATCAAAGAGCAGCAGGACCTCGACCAGCAGCGTTCGCGTCAGCAGGCGGTCTACCAGCTCGTGGGCAACGTCGCGATGCTGCTAGTCGCAGGGCCGCTGTATGTCTACCACTGGCGCAAGATCGAGGTAGAGCACACCGAGCCTGTAGCGACCGAGGTAGCCGGCGCCTGACTGAGTGCCATCCGCACGTAAGGACTGTGAGGAGAGTCACATGGCCGTGAAGCTGTACGCCCTTTCGACCTGTCCGTACTGTCGCATGACTCGCAAGTACCTTGAGGACAACGAGGTGGAGTTCGACTTGACGGAGGTCGATCTGCTCGAGGGTCAGGAGCGGGCCGATGTCATCGCGGAGGTCAAGGAGCTCTCCGGCGGCACATCATTCCCGGTCGTGGTGATCGACGACGAAGTGATCGTTGGTTTCAACAAGAAGAAGATCAAGGAGATGCTCGCGCTATGAGTGACGCGGGGAATCGGCCGATACGCAAGCGTTTTGCCGAGGGAACGACCGCCGATGACCTCAAGGCCTATATGGCGCCGTTCGTGGCCACGCTCGGCTACAAGTTCAACACGGAAGACGACTTCGTGGGCGAGGTGCTCTCTTCCGAGCTTGAGATCCTTGAGCAGACGGGCGACGTCTTCTGCCCGTGCCGGATCCGGACCGGTGACCCGAAAGAAGATGCGAAGATCGTCTGCCCGTGCATACCGTTCTACCTCAAGCAGTTCGCGGCGATGCGCAAGTGTTGGTGCGGCTTGTTCATCCGAATCGACGTGGAGGATGGCGCGGAGCTCATCGGTGTCATCGAGGAGCCCGAATCCGGAGTGCCGATCGACGTGCCCGTATGCCGCGTGGGAGATCTTGCCGACGGCCAGGTTCGGCACGTCAAGATCGGGAAGCAAGACATCGCCCTGACGCGGATCGGGGGGGAGTACTTCGCACTCTCCAATATATGTCGCCATGCTTTTGGTCCGCTGGCTGACGGTGTGCTGGATGGCTACTACCTCATGTGTCCCTGGCATGGCTGGCGATACGACGTTCGCGACGGCACGACCGATCATCCTGATGCCGATGTGAAGACGTACCACGCCCATGCATCGGATGGCGAGGTCCTCATCACCTTGACCGTCTAGGGCTGTGCTGATTGCAGATGAGCGAGTATGATGACTTGTGTCGAATTGGCGCAAGTACGGGGGGTGCCAGTGTCGTTGACGGAACGTGCGCGTAGGTCGTCGGTGATCGTCGCAACAGCGGCGCTATTCACCGTCGCGCTCTCGGCAAGTACGGCCCTTGGATTTCAGGAGCCCAATGACTTTCCCGGCGGTCCCGCGGATTGCATGGACTGTCACTTCGACTATCAAGACTACATCGATGACTGCAACGCGTGTCATGCGGACGCCGACCCTTCAAGCACGACTGATGTCAACGGCTTCGAGTTCTACCACCCCTCCGGCCCGCACACGGGTTATTCGGCCACCTCTAAGAAGTGTGGCGTGTGTCATTCGGTGCACGAGGCCTCGGGGGATTCGTCCAAGCTGCTCCCCTCGGCGACTATCGTGGGAACGTGCTTCTCGTGTCATGACGGCACGGGCGGCTGGGGCGTGTACGGCACGATAGTGGCAAGGATGCCCACCGCCACGCCGAGTGGCCACTCCGTGGACACGACTTCGCTCGTACCTGGAGGAGATCCGATATCGGGCGATAGCTCGGTGGGCACCTTCCTTGGTTCCGATGGAGCCCTGATCTGCACCGATTGTCACAGCCCTCATGGGACCGACCTGGTCAATCCGTTTCTCGGCGACCGCGTGCGTATGAGGCAGTCAGTGCCCACCTACACCTCCAGGAAGTTACTGAAGCGCTTACCCACCGGCGCGACCACTCCAGTCGATGACTACGGCTCAGATTGGTGTCTCGCGTGCCACGCCGGACGCGGATCCACTCTGACTGCGGTGCACAACCATCCCGTGGACTCAAGCCTTTCGACGACACTCACTGCGCCATTCACCTACTCCAACATCGCACGGCTCGCCAGTCATGATGCGACGAGTGTGACCGAATGGGGGAGTCTTGGCGGTCTGCCGACCAGTCCGAACAGCCACGCTGGTTATGACCCGCTCGACGGTGCCGGCAACCGCGGATTCCTCATGCCGTATCCCAGAACAACGGGAGTCGGCGGTCAAGTCGGCCACGCGCCCATTTGCCAGCAGTGCCACGAGGATTCCCGCTCGGTGGGCGAGCTTACCGGAGACGGCTCCGTCGGCGACGCGGCCACGGCCTCGGTGGCTTGGGCGGACAGTGTGGAGTGGAACGGCTCGGCATGGGTGACCGGCACCGCTGACAACCCGCGGTTCCAGAACTTCCCCCACGAGACCGAGAATGCGTTGATGCTCGTGGAGGTCAACGACAACCTCTGCCTGAACTGTCATCCCTCGGGTCAGTTGCCATAGCGATCAGACCTCGCGCTACGAAGAAGGGCACCCGGCCGGGTGCCCTTCTTGTATTGCGGTGGTGGTGATCCTACTCGGCCTACTCGGCGGCCTTCTCCTTGAACAGCTCAGCGATGCCGCCGATGCTGCCCATGATTCCGCTGACCTCCATCGGCAGGAACACTTTGTTCGCCGGCCCGTCCGCAATGGCCTTGAGGGCCTCAAGATAGCGGACTGCGATCAGATCGTTGGTGGGATTGCCCTCGTGCACGGCAGCGAAGACCGACTTGATGGCGAGTGCCTCACCCTCCGCCAATGCGATCTTCTGGAACTTCTCGGCCTCGGCGACGTCTTTGATCGCCTGGGCTTTGCCTTCGGCTTCGAGGATCGCGGCGCCCTTGGAGCCCTCTGCACGCGTGATGGCTGCCTGCTTGTCACCGTCGGCCTCAAGGATCAATGCACGACGGGTACGCTCGGCCTTCATCTGACGGTGCATAGCCTCTGTCACGTCCATCGGCGGCTCGATGCGCTGCAGCTCTACCCGCACCACGCGCACGCCCCACTTGTCGGTGGCGTCGTCTAGGATCTGGCGCAAGGCCGAGTTGATCTGTTCGCGTGACGTGAGCGACTCGTCCAGTTGCATCTCGCCGATGACGTTACGCAGGTTGGTCTGGGCGAGCTTGGTGGCCGCGATGTAGAAGTTGGCGACGTTGTACACGAGCTTCACCGGGTCGGTGGCCTCGTAGTACACGACGGCGTCGACGGTGACCACGACGTTGTCTTTGGTGATGACCTCTTGCGGTGGGACGTCGACGACGTTCTCGCGCATGTCCACCTTCGTCATCTTGTCGATGACAGGGATGATGATCGTCAGTCCTGAGTCCACCGTGCGCTGATACTTGCCGAGGCGCTCGACCAGGCCCTTCTCGTACGGGCGGACGATACGGATGCCCGCCATGGCGTAGAAGAACACCACGAACAGGATGACCGCGCCGAACAGGACCGCGAATGTCGCTCCAGATGTCATGCTAGTCCCCCTTCGTCTCCGTCATTGCGACGGGTGTGACCACAAGATGCGTGCCTTCCACGCGGTCGATACGAACGCGCGCGTCAACCGGAATCAGGGTCTCGACCGGGGAATCGGCCCGCCACTCCTCCCGCTCGATGCGGATGCGGCCGGCGCCGTCCCCGGGCTCGATGGCCTCGGTGACGACTCCGATCTTGCCGATGAGCCGATCGACGTTGACCTTCTCGGGCGGTTCATGCGTGACACGGTCGGCAAAACCACGCAGTCCGAGCAGCAGGGCGATCGAGACAACGAGGAATGCGGCCCACTGCCATCCAAGTGCAAGGCCGAAGTACTCCGCAGCAGCAGCAGCCGCCGCTCCGATACCGAAGGGCAGCAGGAAGAAGCCGGCGGTGAACATCTCACCAACGATGAGTACTGCCGCAAGTGCGGCCCAAACCCAGAACCACGCGCCCATTGCATCACGCTCCCCAGGTGATCCGATGGCTCAACAGTAGGCTAACACCGGGCACTGAAGAAAGTGTGTACCCTAATTCGCAGTTCCGGATTCGTCGTCGCCCAAAGGAGTCAGACCGCGTTGGGCCGCCACGGCGTCCAGAGCAAGCATGATGACCTCTTCAACAGCAGGATCCACGGTGAAGCCCAGCTCCTTCTCGAAGGAGGTCTTGATGTAGCCGTTGCATGTCTTGCAGGTGTGGATCCGATGTCCCGGGTCCTGCTCGTCGAGCAGGTACTCCAGTTTCACATGCGAACGCTCGCCGCACCGTGCACACTGGAGGCGGTTGAATGCCCACTCCGCACGACACAGCGGGCAGGACAGCATGCGCAGACCACCTTGCAGGTCGCCTCCGTCTACCACTCGGCCCGAAGATGCCGGTGTGCCGCACACGGGGCACAGTCCCGAACTCCAACGAGTCCAGTCGAAACGCTTCAATGGCTTGAGCGACTTGGTAGCGCCGGCGACGATGAACGGCGTGAGGGCGGTTGTGACGATGAACGAATAGGTGGTCAACGGCGCACCCGATTCGATGTCTCCGAGCTTGTCATACATGGCCGAGATGAACGCGTCCACGCCCTTGAGCAGGTCGGCGACCATTTCATCGGTGACCAGGGTGTCGAAGTCGGCAGCCTTGAGCGCGTCGGCCTGCTCAAGCGGGATGCCGCCCTCCTCGGACAGCAGGTCGGCGACCGAGCGAAGCGCGCCACGGAACCCTTCCGCAGGTACGGGAGGGGTGGATATCGCGAAAACGATCCGACCGGACGAGAGTGCGGTCTCGATTTCTTCTGCCGCGGGCGGCTCCCAGTCGGAAGCCTGCTCGGCAATGGAGTCCTGGAGGCTCCATAGCTTCTCAAAGAACGCGAGCGTGGGTGCCATGTCAGGACGGGTCTCGCTGTAGCGCTGAATTGATTTTGAGCGCAGTGAAGGAGTCATGCCGCCTCCGTATTGGGTTGCCGGTTTGTGAACACTTACCCTCTGACAGGGTACCGCAACACCCTTGGGGGTACCAGGGCCGGTGCGGGTGCTGTGCGTTGGAGCCGACGCCCAGCGGGTACAATAATCCCAGTCTCGATGACGAGGCCGGCAACTCGATAGACGGGGTGAAGCGGATGCGAAGAAGACGCACGGTGGCGTTGGTGGGTGCTGCCTTGCTGGCAGTGGCACTGATGCTTTCCGCAGGTGGCTGTACCAGCACCAGCGGAGACTCTACAGGCACGGATACATCATCCGATCTGCCACCTCAGGATGGACTGGAGATCGGAACCACTGCGCCAGACTTCAGGATGCAGAGTCAGGACCAGGTCACGGTGGCACTGAAGGACTACGCCGGTACCAAGAACGTGATCGTGGTCTTCTACCCCGCAGACTTCACTCCCGTTTGAGAAGGGGAGCTGTCCGGGTACCGAGACAACTACCAGTACTTCCAGGATCGTGATACTGAGGTCTTTGGCGTGAGCCTCGACGGGTGGGCGTGCCATGCCGAGTTCCGGAAGCAGTTGGAGATACCTTTCGATCTGCTGAGCGACTGGGACCGCACGACTACCCCCAAGTACGGCGCGTTCAACGAGCGACAGATACTCGCGAATCGCTGGAGCTATCTGATCGACAAGGACGGCAAGATCGTCTACACACAGCACTCCGGGCTCAATGAGCCTCGAGACATCGAGGCCATGAAAGTAGCGGTCGACAAGCTCTAGCCCGCACGAATTCGTAGAGACAGTGACCCGTGTCCCGTGGACACGCTACCCAAAGGGGGAAAGATGAAGCGAATCATCAGCACGGTACTCGTACTTGCGTTCATCGTAACCGCACTCGCCATTCTGCCCGGCTGCAGCAGCACCGATGAAGTTGCCGCTGTGAAGTTCGTCCAGTTCTACGACCCCGATTGTCCGTTCTGCCAGGAGATGGAACCCATCGTGGCGAGTCTTCGCACGAAGTACGAGCCGAAGATCGAGAGCTTCGAGATCATCGACGTGACGACTGATGAGGGCATGGCCAAGGCCGAGGAGTTCGGCGTGTTCATCACTCCGACGTTCTTCATGCTTGATGCGAATGACGCCACGCTCGACAAGATATCGGGTGCGACCACCGAAGAGAACATGGTCAAGTTCATCGACCGGGCGATTGCGGACGCGAGTGGCGAATCCACTGGTCCCAAAGAAGCAATCCCCACGGAAGGTGGAACGACACAGGATTTCAGCGGCGAGCAGTAGTCTCCTCGTGTAATAACGCTAGAAGGGGCCGGATCCCGATGGATCCGGCCCCTTCCGCGTTCAGGGCTCAAGGTGGAGAGAGGCTACTCTACCGTGATCTTGTCGCCCTTCTTGAGCTCTTCCTTCGCCCAGGTGCCCCAGTGATACAGAGCATCGGACTCGGAGACGCGACCGTCGCCGAACATGAAACGGATGGAGCCGCGGTACGGCTGGAAGACGCCGGCGCCCAGGTAGATATGCGCGATCATCATGATGCCGAGCATCACGAAGGCGACGTCGTGAGCCACGAGGCTCCACAGCACGATTCCCTCACCAAGGGCTACGCCTGAGGCACCGAGCCACAGGAAGACACCCGAGATGGAGATAAGAATCGCGAACCCGAGGATGAGCCAGTCAGAGAGCGCCTGGCCGGACTTGAGTTCCTTCTGATCAGGCATGTGCTTCTTCGCACCCAGGAGCAGGTACGGGAGGAACTTAGCCATGAACTCTTTGTCCGTGGCGTCCCACTTATAGAACAGGTTCTTCATGAAGTGCTTGAAGCCCTTCGGGTTCACCACGATGCTGAGCAGCGGTGCGCCGATGAAGATGACCGCCATCACGCGGTGTACGGTGCGAGCACCCTGGAGGGCGCCAACGCCGACAGCGCTCGCTACGGCCGGGATGAAGAGCATGAGGCCGGTCACGAACAGTGACAGGCATGCGATCGTGTGGATCCAGTGAAGCCCACGCGCGAATGCGCTCTGGCGCTGTATGTATCTCATTACTCCACCTCCTCGATCGTCACGGTGTCAGTCTTCTCATCGTACGTGTGCTCGCCACGCTTGTAGCCAGTGCCCATGATGAAGGACAGGCCCAAACCACCGACGATGGCTGCAAGGCCGACTGCGCTGAGCGGCTTGGCTAGGTCGAGCAGGTTGGTGGCTGCGGGAACCTTCGGGTCACGGATGAGACCGTGAGCCTCGAGACCGCGATGCGCAACGATGATCGTGTGCATGCCGCCGACTTCGTCAACGCCGTAGACCTCGGCCTTGGTGAAGCCCTGACCCTTGAGCTCTTCAACACGTGCCTTCGCCTTGGTCACGATCTCGGCACGATCGCCGAACTCGAGGGCCTCGGTCGGGCACGTCGTGACGCACGCGGGGTCCTTGTCATTCGATGTGCGGTCGAAGCACTGCCAGCACTTGAACGACTTGGCGTAATCGGTGCCGCCCAGAACCTTGGCGCGGGGAACCGAGAACGGGCAGTTGTTCACGCAGTACTGGCAACCTATGCACTTCTCCTGGTCGATGACGACCGCGCCGTTGTCCTTGTGGGTGATGGCGCCCACGGGGCATGCCATCTCACATGCGGCGTCGGTGCAGTGGAAGCATGCGTTGCGCATGAAGTTCCACTCGATGCCGATGTCCTTGGGGACTTCGTAGAAGTTCATGATCAGCCACGTATCAGGGTCGAGATCCAAGGGGCTCTGGAAGCTCTTCGTGAATTCGTACTCCTCCGCCGTCAGCGGCGCAGGGAGCTGGTTCCACTGCTTACAGGCAACCTGGCAGCCCTTGCACGCGGTGCACTTGGAGGCGTCGTAAAGGATCGCTGTTTCAGCCATCTCACACCTCCTGCTTCCGGATGTCGACAAGGAAGGCCTTGTACTCCGGGATCTGAGTGTTCGCGTCGCCGACATTCGGTGTCAGGTCGTTGGCGATACCGCCGATCGAGCATGCGCCCGAATAACCCCAGTGCCACGGGGCGTTGATCTGATGCACCGTCTTGCCGCCGATGTCGAACGGCTTGACACGGTCCGTGACCATCGCATACGCGGTGATAGCGCCACGGTTGTTCTCGATGACGCAGTTGTCACCGGACTTGATGCCCCGCTCTTCCGCCAACTGCGGCGAAAGCTCAACGAACATCTTCGGCATCGTCTGGACCAGCCACGGCAGGTTGCGCGTGAGCTGACCGGTCTGCCAGTGCTCGGTGAGGCGGAAGGTGGTCATGACGATGGGCCAGTCAGCGGCGGTACCGCGCTGCTGTGAAGCCAGCTCGATGACGACCGGGTTGAACTCCTGGCTGTTCATCATGTTTGCGACCGGAGCCTCATAGGGCTCGAAGTGCTCGGGGAACGGACCGTCTGCCATCGCCGGAGCGAAGAAGCGACCTGCACCCTCGGGGAGCATGATGAACGCCGTGGTTCCAGGCTTGGTCCACGTCGTGGTTCCGTCCGCAGCTACGACCTTGTAGCCGAAGTCAGGCACGTCGTTGGTCAGCCACTTCTCGCCGGTCCACTTCACAACGACCTTGTCCTCGTTGTACGGCTTGCCGGTGGGATCCGCAGAACCACGGTTGTAGATGATCCGGCGGTTCACAGGCCACGCGAAGGACCAACCGAGGTACGAACCAATGGGCTTGTCCAGACCCGCACCAGGCTCGTCAACGTTGTTGCGAGCGCCGGTGGGCTGGTCCACGGGCTCCTCGGACGCGGCGTTGTTGTAGTAGCCGGAGTAGATCCAGTTACCGCACGCGGTGGATCCGTCTGCAGCCAGCTTGGTGAAGTTGGCCAGTGGCTTGCCGTCTGCAACGCTGTAGCCGTTGATCGCACGAGCGACCTTGCGGATGTCGACCTTGCCGTCGTCACCCATGTAGTCCCATGTGAGCTCGGTGATCTGCTCGGGGTTGGCTCCACCTTCGGCTTCGTAGAGTTCCTTCACCTTGTGGTAGAGCTCGGTGACGATCTCGAGGTCGTCCATGGCCTCGCCGAGAGGCTCGACGGCCTTGTAGCGCCACTGGATCCAGCGGCCGGAGTTCGCGACCTCGCCCTGCTTCTCATAGTGGCACGCGGCGGGAAGCAGGAAGACCTCTGTATTGATCTCCTCTGGCTTCACGCCAGCCTTCTCGCTCCAGAAGATCGAAGTCTCGGTCTCCCACAGGTCGACAGCGACCATCCACTTGAGGTTCTCCATTGCCTTGCGCTCCATGCGGCAGTTCGGACCACCGACGGCGGGGTTCTGTCCCCAGAGGAACAGACCTTCCATGTTGCCTTCGGCCATGTGCTCGAACAGCTGGATGTGGCTCTGGTTCTTGCCATTGAGCTTCGGCATCTGTGCGTAGGCGTACTCGTTCTCCAGCGTCGCGTACTCGCCGTAGTACTCCTTCAGCAAGCTGATGAAGAACTTGGGCTTGTTGGTCCAGTATCCGCCGGCGGGCGTCTCCTTCTCCAGGTAGTCACGCAGCGTGGCGTGCTTGGTGGCATTCGGAGTGGCCATGTAGCCGGGGATGATGTGGAACAGCATCGCGAAGTCCGTGGAGCCCTGAACGTTCGACTCGCCGCGGAGGGCGTTGACGCCACCGCCGGCGATACCCATGTTGCCGAGGAGCAGCTGAAGCATGGCCATCGAGCGAACGTTCTGCGAACCGACGGTGTGCTGGGTCTGACCCATGGCGTACAGGATCGTGCCGGCCTTGCCGGGCTCACCGGTGGACGCATATAGGGCGTAGATCTCCTTCAGGCGATCCTCAGGCATACCGGTGATGGAAGACACGAGGCTCGTAGTGTAGCGCGAGTAATGCTTCTTCATCAGCTGATACACGCAGTTTGGATCCTGGAGGGTCATGTCCTTCTTTGCCTTCTTCACCACGGGGGTGTTGAAAGCAGGTGTGCCGGGCTTGTTGACCCAAGAGAATGCGCCAGCGGTGTCCCAAGCCGACTCAGAGTCGATCTGATAGGACCACGTTGCGGCGTCGTACTTCTTGGTGTCCGCGTTGAAGCCGCTGAACAGACCGTCATCAAACGAGTAGGCCGTGTTCACGAGGAGCGGAGCCGTCGTGTAGTTCTTGACGTACTCTTCGTGGATCAGGTCGTTCTCGATGATGTAGTTGAACAGACCACCGTAGAACGCGATGTCAGTACCGGAGCGCAGCGGGCCGTAAAGGTCCGCGACAGCGGCACTGCGGTTGAAGCGAGGATCGACGACGATGTACTTCGCGCCGGCCAGCTTCGCTTCAGTGACCCACTTCATCGAGATCGGGTGGTTCTCAGCGTTGTTGCCACCGATCGCCATAACGACGTCGGCGTTCTTGAAGTCGATCCAGTGATTCGTCATGGCACCGCGCCCGAATGTGTTGCCCAAACCTTGGACAGTGGCGCTGTGTCATATACGGGCCTGGTGCTCGATGAACGTCACGCCGAGCGCGCGAGCGAACTTCTGCACCAGGTAGCACTCTTCGCCGTCCAGAGCTGCGCCGCCGAGGTTACCAATGGCAAGCGTGCGGTTGACGGTAACGCCCTTTTCATCAGTGGTCTCATACGTGCGATCGCGCGTGTCTTTCACGCGCTTGGCGATCTCCTCGATCGCCCACTCCCAGCTCTTCTCCTCAAACTCAGAGGCGCCAGGAGCGCGATACTTGACCTTCTGCTGACGGTACGGGTTGGCGATGAGTTCGCCAGACTCCGGGTCGTACACGTTGCGGATGTTGAACTGGGCCGAACCCTTGGAACACAGCGCTCCACGGTTGATGGGGTGGTCCGGATCGCCTTCAAGGTTGACGAGCTCACCGTCGATCACCGAGAGAACCATGCCGCAACCAACAGAGCAGTAGCAGCATATTGATGGTGATTCAGTGGCTCCCATGATGCGAAGCTCCGGAACGGCATCAGCCGCGAGAGCGTTGGCAGGGCCAAATACCTCGGCCAGGGCACCAGCTGCGAAAGTCGCGCCGGTCAGCTTGAAAAAGCCACGCCTGGAAAGGTTCACCCTTACCTCCATTCACAGGAATCGTTCGTTGGTCAGTTCGCGTACCAGTCTGTGCTGGACGTTCCGCGTGCTGTCCGCAGCCCTCCTATCCACACACGGTCCGTGCCACAGGATTGACGCTTGGACGGGGATTCCTCCCGGTCGATCGCGTCGCTCAGTCTGCGGCGAGCTTACAGAGTGCCCCCGCCGTCTTCAGACGAGGGGCGTGGGGGGGCGAGAGGAGAAAATGCAACAGGCACCACAGACGACGACGGCTGCATCGCAGCCGTGCCTGAGGTGCCCACTTCGAGCTTGCTTCGTACCGTGGAGAATGCCGGTTCTCTCACGTCAACCCCCTTACCACATGACGAGAGTAGCATACGCGCGCGGACGCTGTGTAGAGTCTGCCTGCCGAGCGGTGCGGCCCGGGCTGTGCCTCTCATACAGGTTAATCTGCGCGGTGCGTACACACGTTCGGACGGGGCATGGAAACGTGCACGAAATGAATCATGTGACCGTTCGGCTCAACACGTCCCTTATGAAGTCTGTTGCTCTGTTGAATAATCAGAGAATCTGATACACTCCCACAATCTCAGGCGGAACGCGCGTCGACCACAAAGATCTGACGACTCGCGAATGCAAGGCAGTGTGTAGAAACGGAGGAGAGGCATGACCATTAGCAAGCGCAAGAGGTTCTTCGCGCTGGTCGCTGTCCTCGCAGTCCTGGCCATGGTGGTCACGGGTTGCGGCAGCAAGAGCGACGAAGCCGCTGACGGTGGAGACACCGGCACGGAGTTGGTTGAGGTCAAGATCGGTGTCAGCTCGCCGTTCACCGGCGATGTCGCCGCTCTGGGTCTCGGCATCAAGAACGGCGCGACGCTCGCGATCCAGGAAGCGAACGCCGATCCGGAACTCGCAGAACTCGGCATCAAGATCTCCGGATTCTATGTTGACGACGCGGCTGATCCCAAGACCGGCGTCAACGCAGCCAACCAGATGGTTTCTGACTCCAAAGTCGTCGGCGTTGTCGCCCACCTGAACTCGGGCGTCTCCATCCCGACCTCTGCTGTCTACAACCAGGCTGGGATCGTTCAGATCTCGCCAGCGTCGACGAACCCCGCGCTCACGCAGCAGGGCCTCGCCAACGTGTTCCGCGTGTGCACCATCGACACCGTTCAGGGCTCCTTCGCGGGCGACTTTGCCTACGATGAGCTGGGTGTCAAGAAGGTCGCTGTCATCGACGACTCCACCCCTTACGGTGAAGGTCTCGCGGCCGAGTTCGCCAAGCAGTTCGCTGCCCGTGGCGGCGAGGTTCTCGCGACCGAGAAGATCCAGCTGAAGGACCAGGACTTCAAGGCCCTCATCACCAAGATCCAGGGCATGAACCCTGACATGATCTACTTCGGCGGCATGTACACCGAGGCTGCCCTCATCAGCAAGCAGTCCAAAGAAGCCGGCATGAGCATCCCGGTCATGGGTGGCGACGGTCTGTACACGCAGCAGTACATCGATATCGCCGGTGCGGCCAATGCCGAGGGCGATTTCGCGACCTCTGTCGGTCTGCCGCTCGACCTCCAGCCCAAGGGCCAGGACTTCAAGGCCGCCTTCGAGGCTGCGTTCCCGGATCAGACGATCGAGGCATACGACACGTATGCGTATGACGCCACGATGGTCATCGTTGAGGCTATCAAGACGGTTGCCGCCGAGATGGGTGCCGATAAGGTAGCCACTCCCGCTGGCAAGCAGGCCATCATCGATGCTGTCGCAGCCATCAAGTACGCCGGTGTGACCGGTGACGTCGCCTTTGATGCGAATGGTGACACCACCAACAAGGCCATCACCGCCTATGTGGTCAAGGGTGGCGCGTTCGTTCCTTACGAGCAGTAGGTCTGTTACTTAGCGGACCTGGTCAGCGACCCGGGCGGGACCTCTCTGAGGCCTCGCCCGGGTTCGCGCCGACTGGGAGAGCCACATGATCTGAGCTCGCGCGATCCCGGGGAAAGCGCGTCCACACGACTTTGGATGGAGCGACTGTGTCAATCGACCTGAGTACTGTCCCACAGCAGATCGTCAACGGTGTGACGCTGGGCGGGATGTACGCACTCATCGCCCTTGGCTATACACTGGTATACGGCATCCTTCTCATGATCAACTTCGCTCACAGCGAGATGTTCATGGCGGGTGCATATTTCGGACTCCTCTTCTTGAACATCCTCAGCAAGATAGCGTTTTTCACGAGCGGTACGCTCGGGTTCATCTTGCTGTACGTGATAGTGTTCCTGCTCGCAATGATATGCACGGGTATTCTCGGAATGCTGACCGAGCGGTTCGCGTATAGACCGCTCAGACACGCGCCCCGTCTCGCCCCGCTGATCTCGGCGATCGGTGTGTCGCTGTTCCTGCAGAACGCGGCATTGCTCTGGATATCCTCGCGCTCGATACCGTTCCCGGTACTCTTCCCCGTGAAGAACTACAAGATAGGGCCGGCGAACGTGAGCACGCTGCAGATCCTGATCGTCGTTTCGACGATCCTTCTCCTCATCGGACTCGATACGTTCGTGTCCAAGACGAGGATCGGCAAGGCCATGCGCGCTACGTCTCAGGACCGCGACGCTGCCGGTCTCATGGGCGTCAACATCAACTCTGTCATCGCCCTGACGTTCTTCATCGGCCCCGCGCTCGGCGGAGCTGCCGGTATCTTCAGCGGCATGTACTACGGCAACATCAAGTACAACATGGGATTCATACCGGGTATCAAGTCGTTCACCGCTGCCGTCATCGGCGGTATCGGTAACCTGCGCGGCGCCATGCTGGGTGGTTTCATTCTCGGATTCATCGAGGCGATCGCGGCAGGCTTCCTGAGCTCCGGCTACAAGGACGTCATCGCGTTCCTGATCCTCATCCTGGTCCTGATCTTCCGTCCGGGCGGTCTGCTCGGCGAGTCCGTCGTGGAGAAGGTGTAGCTATGGGCGGCAGCAAGATGGACATCAAGACCAACATCGGTGGTTCCAGGCTTTCGAGGAAGACGCTCATCGTATATGGTGTGTTGCTTGTGGCAGCTATGGTGCTCCCGATCGTGTTCCAGTACTACGGCAATGCCTTCATGGTGCGCATCTTCGCACTCGTGGGCATCTACATCCTGCTCTCCCTGGGCCTCAATATCGTCGTGGGCTACGCTGGCCTGCTCGACCTGGGCTACATCGCGTTCTACGGCATGGGAGCGTACGTGGGCGTCTTGCTCGGCTACGTCTTCCAGGGCATCTTCGGCGGCGCAGGCGGTGCGATGGCGGGATTCTCGTACTGGTTCCTCCTGATACCTGCAGCCCTTGCCGGCGCCCTCACCGGTGTCGCGCTGGGTACTCCGGTGCTGCGCCTGCGCGGTGACTACCTCGCGATCGTCACGCTGGGCTTCGGCGAGATCGTGCGTATCGCGCTCACCAACAACATCGGTGGTCTCACCGGCGGTTCGGCCGGCCTTCCGCGTGTGGGCGAGATCATCGCTCCGGCAGCTGGTCAGAAGTGGGTGTTCCTGCACCTGTCGAACGCCAACTTCACGTTCTCCAAAGACCTCTTCTGGTACTTCGTGATCGTGATGCTGTGCTTCGTGGCCGTGTTCGTCATCCGCCGTCTCGACAACTCGCGACTGGGTCGTGCGTGGGTCGCGATGCGTGAGGATGAGGTCGCGGCGGCATCCATGGGCGTCAACATCATGCAGACCAAGCTATGGGCCTTCTCACTGGGCGCGATGTGGGGCGGCGTCGCCGGCATCACGTACGCGTACTGGGTCGGATTCATCAGCCCCGAGTCCTTCAACTTCATGGAGTCGGTGCTCGTCGTCTGCATGGTCGTTCTCGGCGGCATGGGTTCGATCCAGGGTGCTGCGCTTGGCGCGGTCATCATCGTTGGTCTTCCGGAGATCATCCGCTACGTTGCTGCATCACCGATGCTCTCCGGTGTTCTCTCGCCCGAGCTGGCGTCGGCGATCGGTGACTATCGCTTCTTGCTCTTCGGCGGCGCGATGGTCGTCATGATGGCGCTCAGACCGCAAGGCATCATGCCATCTCAACGAAGGGCGCGAGAGCTCACCGAAGCTGATGTGGTCATCGAAGAGGAGAACGAGAGCCTCTGGGAGGTCGAGCACAAGCACGACACTCCCCACGGCCTGTAGGTCTAGAGAGGAAGGTCGGGCCTCAAATGGCACGATTGGTAGAAGCACAGAGCGTGACGATGATGTTCGGAGGCCTCAAGGCGCTGAGCGGCATCGACTTCCATATAGATGAAGGCGAGATCGTTGCGCTGATCGGCCCCAACGGAGCCGGCAAGACGACGTTCTTCAACCTGATGACGGGCATCTACAAGCCGACGCAGGGCTCGCTGACCTTCAACGGCCAGTCCCTGGGCGGCAAGAAGCCTCATCGCATTTGCGAGATGGGTATCGCCCGCACGTTCCAGAACATCCGTCTGTTCCAGAACATGACGACGCTTGAGAACGTCATGGTGGGACGGCACACCCGGTCGAAGGCGGGCCCGTTCAAGGCCGTGCTCCGTACGCCGGGCTTCAAGCGCGAGGAGCAGCACACCGTCGATGAGGCGCAGAAGTGGCTGCGGTTCGTGAAGATGGAGAAGCAGGCGAACGAGCTGGCGAAGAACCTGCCCTATGGCGACCAGCGCCGTCTTGAGATCGCGCGTGCGCTCGCCAGTGAGCCGAAGCTTCTGTTGCTCGACGAGCCGGCTGCAGGCATGAACCCGCAGGAGAGCGCCTCACTCACCAAGCTGGTGGGCAGGATCCGCGACGCGGGCGTGACCGTCCTGCTGATCGAGCACGACATGAAAGTCGTCATGGATATTGCAGATCGCATCTTCGTCCTGGACTTCGGTGAGAAGATCGCCGAGGGCCTGCCTGCGGAGATCCAGCGTGATCCGAAGGTCATCGAAGCGTATCTCGGCTCCGGTGCCGAAGCGATGCTGGCCGAGGGCTAGGAGGGGAGAACGAAGTGCTGAAAGTAGAGAACCTTCATACGTTCTACGGCCAGATCGAGGCGCTCAAGGGCATCAGCATCAACGTTGAAGAGGGCGAGATCGTCACGCTCATCGGCGCGAACGGCGCTGGCAAGTCCACGACGCTGAAAACCATCTCCGGGCAGCTGAAGCCGCGCGAGGGGTCGATCACGTTCGAGGGCGAGGATCTACGCGGACTCGAGGCGCACCAGGTGACCGCCAAAGGCATCATCCAGGTGCCCGAGGGACGTCACATCTTCCCGAGGATGACCGTTGAGGAGAACCTCGAGATGGGCGCGTTCCTGCGCAAGGACAACGAGGTCAAAGACGACATCGAGATGGTGTTCGGACTCTTCCCGCGTCTGAAGGAACGGCGCAACCAGAAGGGCGGCACGCTCTCAGGTGGCGAGCAGCAGATGCTGGCCACCGGTCGCGGCCTCATGGCGCGCCCGAAGCTGCTGATGCTCGACGAGCCCTCGATGGGCCTTGCGCCGGTCATCGTCGACATCATCTTCGAGACGATCGAGCGCATCAACAAGGAGGGCATCACGATCCTGCTGGTCGAGCAGAACGCCGCTATGGCGCTGCAGGTAGCGGATCGCGGCTACGTCCTTGAGACCGGAAGCGTCGCCCTTGAGGGTGGCGGCAAGGAGCTCCTGCACAACGAGCAGGTCCGCAAGACCTATCTCGGCGAGGTCTAGCCTCCCGAATCTAGTCTCTGACCGCCCGGGCCGCCTTCGAGGTGACCTGGGCGGCTGCGTTTCGTATGGGGATGGTGGAGAACGTGGGCATGCCGCCCAACGCTCGAGCGACGCCCCCCGAGACGACCATCCGGATGCGTGCCGGATCACCCAGGGCGAGGAGAGCTTCAAGGGGGTGTCCGGTGTCGCCCACCTCGACAGCGATGATGTCCGCGTTGTAGCCCGGAGCCAGACGTCCGAAGTGCTCGCCCAGGCCCAGAACGTCGGCGCCGTCCTCGGTCATCATCCTGATGAGGCGGGCCGTCGTGAGCCGTGGCTCGAGTGCCTGGAGCGCCCGGGCCTCTGCAAACAGGTTCAGGTCGTCATTGGATGCAGCCGAGTCCGTCCCCAGCGCGAGCTTCACTTCCGCGTCCAGCAGTGCCCGCACGGGCGCCCTTCCGTTGCCGAGCAGTGCGTTGGAGCGCGGGCAGAGGACCACGCCGCGGGCTTTGTCGGCCAGAAGATGGGCCTCGCCGGGCAGCAGGTGCACGCAGTGGACGACGACCGCGTCGTCCAGCACGCCAAGGCTGTCGAGATAGCGTATGGCGCCTGCGCCGGGTGCCTGGAAGCCGTGGGCAAGGCGCTTGGCCTTGGCCGCGAAGGGGCCGTCGCCACTGGCGAGCAGCTGCATCTCGGCGGGCGACTCGGCGGCGTGGATGACGAAGTCCACACCAAGGTCGGTGGCGGTGCGCTTCATGGCACGCAGGAGGTCGGGG
Source organism: Actinobacteria bacterium UBA2279 (assembly GCA_002347365.1). Lineage (GTDB taxonomy): Bacteria > Actinomycetota > Coriobacteriia > Anaerosomatales > Anaerosomataceae > UBA2279. The sequence continues at coordinate 5,424 of DDWT01000030.1, read as the reverse complement.
CCGGAGGAGTACGGCGCGTGCGGGGAGAGCCCGCAGCGCGTGCGTGAAGGGCACTGGTCGGCGGGCGTTGCGGGGAACTCGATGCGGGCGAGCGTGTCGGGGAGCTCGGCCGGCGTGATGCCGAGCACCTCCCAGAAGAACACGCCTCCTAGTCCGATATCGCCCGCAGCGGCCGGCGATTCGGCGCCGTAGACGATGTCACCCACGAGCGTCACGCCGTTCAGGAGGCAGTCGGTGGCTCCGCTCGCCGCCGATGCCGCGAAGTCGTTGCCGTCGAGGGCGAGTACCGCGCGTGTGATGTGATCGATCCAGGAGTCGAACTCACCGGTGAGAGGAACGACGCCGTGCAGCGCGGTCAGCGCGAGATGCGTGTGGGCGTTGACCAGGCCCGGCATGATGACGCAGTGGGGATGGTGCCGCAAGATCGCTTCCGGGTACTTCGCCACGAGGGCGTCTTTCGTCCCTACCTCGGCGATACGACTGCCGTTCATGTGGACCGCACCGTGCTCCAGCGTCTTGACGCCCGGGAGGATCGCCCAGTCGCCGGAGATGATCATCGCGGCTCCTCCGGCAGGCCCAGCAAGCTCGGCTTGCGCAGCTCCATGCATCCGCAAGCGGCGCTCAGGTCGGCCTCGGCTACCGTGTCCAGCACGCACCGCGCGATGGTCTCCGACTCATCGAAGAAGATGGACTTCATCTCCGCGTGCTCCCACTCTTTGACGACACCCTCGCCGTAGTTCACGACGATGTAGATGCCGGCGTAGCAGGCGCCGATGTCGCGCGCAAGGAATACTTCGGGCGCGAAGGACTGCCCGATGACGTCGCCGCCAAGACGCTTCATGTAGTCGATCTCAGCGGGCGACTCGAAGCGCGGGCCGTCGGTGACCAGGTAGGTACCGCGGCGGTACACGCGCGTGAAATCAGGACTTGCCGAGAGGTACAGGTGCTTCGACAGATCCGGGCAGACCGGCTGCCGCATGATGAGCAAGTGATCGCCACGCACGTAGATGTCCTGCTTCATCGTGAGGTCGATGAAGTCGTTGGGGATGACGATGTCGCGCGGGTCCAGCAGGTGGTTGAGCGAGCCCACGCCGCCGTCGGCGATGACCTTGCGGACACCGGACTCGGAAAACACCCAGAAGACCTGCAGCGACGCATCGGCGCGCCTCACATTGCGGCGCCAGCCGTGCATCTTGACCGCGAGTGCGTGCCGGATGCCAAGCGGACCCTCTATGCTGAAGTGCGTGAACGCGGGGGAGCGTCCGAAGGGTGTGTCGAAGACGAGGTTGTCGGCCACGACGTTGACGCGCTCGTCGGCCAGCCCTGCGGGGAACGCGAACGAGAGTGTGCCGCTGCCTCCGCAGATCCCGAACTCGGCCCGCGGTATCGTCCTGCTCGCCATCAGGCTCCCTTTCCCATCAGCGCTGCATTCCCAGCATCTCGCGCAGCCGCTTGACCGCCAGCGGGATGCCGCCCACCTGCCACCAGTACAATACGTACGTGAGCCTTTTCATGATGATAGCGGGGAGTCCTGACAAGTTCATGCCGAACATCCAACCCACACCCCAACTGGGGCCGACGCTCACGAACTCGCCGTGCATGGTGGGCATGAACGGCGTGGGCGCCTCGCCCCGCACCTCGCGGATGATGTTGCCCGCCGTGTGTTCCGCCTCGCGGATGGCGAACTGCGCCAGCATGGGGATGGTCTTCTTGGTTTCCGGGTCGCGGAAGGCCGCGACGTCACCCACGATGTAGATGTCGTCATGCACCGGCGATTTACAAACTGCCGAGGTGAGCAGCCGTCCGCCGGGGTCCGCTTCCAGCCCCCAGCCCACGGCGTCGGGATCGGCCTTGGCGCCGCCGCAGAAGACGAGGACCGAGGAGTCGACCACGGTGCCGTCTGCGAGATGGACGGCGTCAGCCTCCACGCTTGAGACCATCGAGCCGGTGAACAGTTCCACGCCGAGCTTGGCCAGGCGACGCTTGGCGCGCTCGCGCAACTTGGGCCCCAGGTCGAACAGGATGTCAGGACGGCCTTCGATGAGGCGGACCCGCAGGTCTGCCGGGTCCAGCCCGAAGGCGCGCATGCGCTTGGGCAGCAGCTGTGCCAGCGTCCCGACGATCTCGATGCCGGTGGCGCCGCCGCCGATGACGGTGAACGAGAGCGCGCGTGCGCGCTGAGCGGGGTCTTTGAGGGTGGCAGCCACGCGGAACTGCGCCTCGCCGCGGCGCTGCAGCTCCTGCGCGTCGGCGACAGACCACATGGTGACCGCGTGCTCTTTGAGACCGGGAACCGGCGGGACGAACGCGATGGCGCCGGTGGCGATGGCGAGCCGCCAGTACGCGACCTCCTCGGTGGCCTCACCGCGCGGACCCACCGTGACGACGTGCCGCTCCGGATGCACCGCGTCCACGCGGTTGTAGCAAACGGTGACGGGCAGGTCTTTGAAGACGGTAGGGTGCCACAGCTCGCAGAACTCCGAGCGAGCCGGTCCTACGGCGACGAGGTCGAGTTCAGACAGCGCCTGCTGGCAGGGGTTGGGCTCGATGAGCATGACCTCCACGTCCGGGACGCCTTTGAGCTTCCTGCCGAGATTGACCGCGAGCGTCGTGCCGGCGTAGCCGCCACCGGCAATGACGATCCGCCGAGTGACGCCCGGTGTCGCACACGAAGATGATGGTGCTTGTTGCATGGGGCTCCTTTCGCGGGACCTCCTGTGATGGTACCCGAATAGCCCACGCGAGGAGCTACTACGGGTGCCGAGAACAGATGCCGAGCGAGAACTGGCGGGAGTGAAGGCCGAGGGTGTAGGGTGGCGCTGGAGGATTCTGCAAGCCGCGCAGCCGCATACATGCGTATGCAGACTGCGATACCGTGCGGATATCGAGTTACACAGACTGCAGAATCAGGGGTTAGCGTGACAGCCGACCTTGCTCCGGACCGCACGCATCAAGAGTCGGCATGAGGTAAGGGCTCCACCAGGGAGTGTTCGGTTCTCGGCAGGCATCGCAGCAGGTGAGGTCTCGGGGGATGTGAGACTACCGGCGGCGCCGGTGCGGCAAGCGGGTGGGTCTTTGGGGAAGCGGATCCTTGAGCAGGGAAGGTCGTTGGCGCACGCGGCGCCACAGACCGGTTGCCTTTGCTGTGGGCGCACGCTAACCCGCGCGTCCAGCAGACGGCCAGAAGCGATAGAGTGAAGAGAGGCGCGGAAGCCGCAGCTGACGCGCAAATACGTTAGCGCTACCTCCGGAGAAAAGGAAAACGGCCGGAATCATCCGGCCGTTTCAGGTGGCCCCCGCGGGGGTGCACCGCAATTCTAAGCAGAATATACCCCGTTGACACAGAACCGTCTACACGGCTCGCACCCATTGCTCAAGGTGCTGCAGCTTCGCTCGATGGTCCGTATGAACGATGGTGTCGAACACACCTAGGGGCACGCTTGCCCTGAGGTCATCTGCCAGAACGGTGTATTGCCGTAGCAGCGCGCGTATGTCCCTCTTCGGGAATCCAAAGCAGCAGGCGAGGTATACCGCCAGCGCCAGGTAGTCAGTCATCGTCTCAAAGGTCACCTTCACGTTGGCCGGGAACCCTATCTCTCTGACCAGCAGGCTGGGTACCTGTCGTCGTATCGATGCGGTCTTGAAGCGCGTGTCAAACGCGATGCCATTGTGTGCAACGCAGTTCCGGAGATCCGTTAATGCGAAGACAATGTGCGGCACCAGATCTGCGTCACGACGCTGCAAGCCCCAGCGATCAGCGATCTTGGACACTACCGGGTCACACAGTTGCTCAAGAAGGCGGGCGAAGTGCCCCAAGGTGATGACCTCCATCAGCGCCCATACGGGCACCACTTCATCCGGTGAGTCGTAGTAGTGCCTCACGATGGCGTTGTTGCGCTTGTACGAACGCAGCAAGACATCGTTGCTCTGGTGTATCACCTCCAACTTGCCAGCTCGCTTACCCTTCTTCGTGCCGGGCATCAGTCGAGCGTAGACATCGTTCAAGCGGCTGGAGTCCGCTTCATCGAGAATCTCGACCAACGCCAGGTTCTTCATCGACATCTCTAGATTCATGAGCATCGGGTAGAGGAGACCCTTGATCTGAGTGTCGAATCGGATGACCGCTCGAAGTTCGGCGAATGTCACGTAGGGTATGCGCTTGGCGACGTGCCCTTCGTATCGGTATCCCTTGTAGCCATGGAAGTAGCCAACTTGAGCAAGCGTCTTCTTGTCAGCGCTTCCGGCGATCTTAATACCGCTGGTCTGGCGTATGTGCCGCATCAATGCGTTGAGCGACCTGTAGTTCGAATTGGCCACTTGGCCTCCCCCTAGTTCAACCTGTAACCACTTTAGCAGTCGTGAGTGACAATCGACGGAGCGCTAACCCGCGCATCCACGCCGACAAACCGCGGCACGAAGCGGTACGCTAACACAGGAGCGCACCGGCCGCGGTTTGCGGGTGATGCGCAAATGCGTTAGGCCCACCGGTTTCAACGAGTGGGCATCTTGGGGGAGTCGTGAATCGGGAGCCTGGCAGGAACGATCCGTGCCCATGCAACAGTGGCAGGAAGTACAAGCACTGCTGTCTGCCAAGGGTGAAGGGGATTGCCGTGCCAGCGCGGCCACTCGAGGGAGAGCCGAAGAACACTCACTTCGAGGGCGGACCAAATGGCGAATGGGTGGAGAGACCAGGCTCTATTTGGTTGCAGGTTCACGTAGAGAACGCGGACCAGCCTGATGCTGAGCTCAGAGAGGCGTTTACTCCGTATCTTCAAACGCTCAAGGCAACGCCTGAACTTGTTGAGCGCGTGCGCGATTGTCAGCACAAATGTCGTGCGGCCGACTATCATCGGCGAGCTATTCGTGCGGAGATTGACCGCCAGATTGAAAGATACTCGAAAGAGCATAGGGCGCAGTCCGGGGCGGCCTTTGTACGCCGGAATGAAGTGTTGCTCTACGAGACGGAGGCGTTTCTCTTCCAGGCAAAGACTGCAGTAGATGCATTGGTGCGAGTGTTAGCGCCAGTGGTCCCCTCGATGTCCCAGTTCGACATGTTCAGGGGCAAGGGGCAAATCGCGGGTGGCGCAGTCCTAGAAGCCATTCGTGACGATGAGCCTGCGCTTCACGAGACACTCGATACGGCTCGTCGTAAGTGGATTCAGGAGTTGAAGGAGCTGCGTGACACCGTCACGCATGTGTCTGAGCTTGAGGGTTTCACCTACTTCGTAGAGAACCAGTATCACGGTGGTCCAGATGCGACGATTGATTTGCCCAAGATGCCGTCAGGTCAGAGGCTGGACGTCTACTGCGGCGACGTAATTGACGAACTTGTGGACCTCACTCGTGTGACACTCGATGAGGTGGTTCGCCGTGTTGGCGATGTGACCCCACCGGCGGGGGCCTAACCAGCGCATCCTTGGTGTC
>DDWT01000012.1:198220-215050 GCA_002347365.1 Actinobacteria bacterium UBA2279 | reverse complement strand
CACCAGGACCCATTCGCCTCCAGGGGGGTATTCTCCCGACCGGCCCCCCGGGTGTCAAACCCGCCGGGATGAGAAGACTCTCACGAGACGCTCATCTTGTGCTCACGTACAGGCCCGATGCTCATACACGAGTTCCCCTCCCCCCGGAACGGACGAACATGCGAAGCCTGCTTGCGCGAATGCGTCACAACAGACTCCGGACTGCGCTGATCTTCCTCGGCGTGGTCATCGCGCTCGTTGCGAGCATGGTCGTGGCGACTCAAGCTACCAGCAAGCCCGCCTTCTGCAACTCCTGCCACGAGATGACTCCCTTCTACGAAGCATGGACCGCGGGGCCACACGCTTCGGTCGACTGCGTCACCTGCCATGTCGACCCGGGCCTCGCCGCGCAGGTGTCGCACAAAGCGGTGGCGCTGCAGGAGGTCTACATCCACTTCACCCAGGACCCCACGTTCCCGGGCTCTGCCGAGGTGCCTGACGATCGCTGCCTGTCATGCCACGGCGGAACCATCGACCCGGGCATCGCCGATTTCGACCACGAGACACATCGCGCCGGCAAGACCTGTGTCTCGTGCCACTCCGGCGTCGGTCACACGGTCACCTCCTCCGCACTGGCCGACGCCGGGATCCTCGACCCTGCGGCCTACAGCCGGATCCAGTCCCAGAAGGTCGCCGAGGTCGGCAGCGGCGTCGCTAACCTCGACGGCCACGCGCCGGTCACGTGCTCGTCCTGCCACGACCTCGCGGCGACTGGCTGTGCGTCATGCCATACCGAGCCTGACCAGCACACGACCACTACCGCCGAGACATGCCTCACGTGCCATACGACCGACTCGGCATGGCAGTTCTCACATCCCACGGATACCGAGTGCGCCGAGTGCCACACGGCCCCTGACGGACACTACGACGGCACGTGTTCGAGCTGTCACGATCCTGCCACCGCATTCGCCGCCACCGTGTTCACGCACCCTGCCGCCGAAGCGAACTGCGTGGACTGCCATACCAGCCCGTCGGGACACTCCGTAGAGGCATGCGCTACGTGCCACGCGACGGGTGTGAGCTGGAAGTTCGTTCACCCGGCGGCCTCCACGAGCTGCACAAGCTGCCACACCAAGCCGTCCGGACACTCCTCGGCAACATGCTCGTCATGCCACCAGACCGGCGTGAGCTGGAAGTTCAAGCACCCCACGTCCACGAGCTGCGCGAGTTGCCACTCGGCGCCCCGCGGCCACTATGGCACCGCGTGTTCCAGCTGCCATACGCCGAGTGCATCGTGGGGCAGCGCGACATTCAATCATCCCAGGGTCCCCGGCGGTGAGCACACCTACCGGAGCTTCGCCTGCGCGAACTGTCATCCAAGCGGGTACTCGTCATACTCGTGCTTGAAGTGCCATGACTCGAACAACCCCGACTAGCGTGAGGCGGAGCCGATGAAGCTTAGAAGGACAACGGTCGCTGTGGTGGGGGCGGCCGCCGCCGCCGTGCTGCTGATGGGCGCCGTGGCCCTCGCAGCCACTGTCCCGGGCCTCGGTCGTCCATCGAGTGCCGAGTTGCCGACCATCGTCATCCCGGCTGCCACGGCTACGGCCGCACCGATCGCACCGGGGCCGACGGACAGCCTGGAGCCCACGGCACCGCCGGTGCCGCCTGCGACAGTGTCGGGCGATCACGAGAGCGACGACCGCGAGGTCGTCAGGCCGGAGGTGCGCGACTCCGACGATGACGAGACGTCCCACGACTCCGACGAGTGGGAATCATCAGTGAATACCGACTCTTCTGAGGAGTCGGACGACTGAGCCCGCATGCCCACCGCCGGAAGGGGCCGCGTGAGGATCTTGCTCATCGAGGACGAGGACGGTATCGCCTCCTTCATCGCGAAGGGGCTCGGCGCCGAAGGTCACGCTGTGGAACGGGCGTCCACCGCAGCGGAAGGTCACGCTCTGGCCTTCGCGCACACCTACGACCTCATCCTGCTCGACCTGCTGCTCCCGGATAGCAATGGCCGAGACGTGCTCGCAGCTATCCGGACGCGCGATACCGAGACACCCGTGATCGTCGTCAGTGCGCTGGGCGAGATCGACGACAAGGTCACGCTGCTGGACCTGGGTGCCGACGACTACCTCGTCAAGCCGTTCGCGTTCGCGGAGCTTGCCGCGCGCGTCAGGGCTGCTGCTCGCCACGGGCAGTCAAGCTCCCGTGTGCTGCGGACACTCGAGCTCGAGCTCGATACCAAGACGCGCGTGGCAACGCGCGAGGGGGCGCAGGTGGACCTGCCTTCCCGCGAGTTCCAGCTACTCGAATACCTCATGCGTCACCCGGGACAGGTGCTTTCCCGCCAGCAGATCCTCGACTCTGTATGGGGCTTCGGCTTCGACACCGAGAGCAACATCGTCGACGTCTACGTGAGCTACCTGCGCCGCAAGCTTGATAGGCCCGACGAGCCCTCGGTCATCGAGACGGTCCGCGGAGCGGGCTACCGTGTCCGCGCGTAGGGGGCTCACCGCCGGGCGGAGAGTCGCGCTCGCCACGATCGTGATGCTGTTTCTCGGCGTGACTGCCGTGTCCGTCTCGGCGTATCTGGCGGTCAGCAGCGGGCTCGAGGCCGACATCGACAGACAGCTGCTGCGGGAGACCGAGGCGTTCTCGGCAGCCATCGCATCTGTGGACACGACATCGCTGCCCGAGACGGCGCGGACCTACCTGCAGAACCGGTCGATCAGCACCGGGGACCAGCGTCCCGTGCTCGTGGTCAAGCTCGCCGACGGGCGCGTCATCTCCAACTCCGACATCCGCATCGAGGAGGCGCAAGGACCCGATATGCCCGCGATGGGATTCACGACCGTACGCGTGGACGGGATCGCGTACCGGGTCGCGAACACGCCCTTGCTCGATACTGAGGGCACGCCGATCGCGGTCTTCGAAGCGGGCCTTGCGCTTGCCTACGCGAGTGCCGTCGCAGCCGAGCTTGCGTGGACGCTTGCGCTGTCCGGCCTGGTGGTGATCGCCGTGGGAGCCTCCCTCTCCGTGTGGGTAGCCCGAGTCACACTCTCACCGCTGCGAGACGTGGCGCGCACCACGGGCGAGGTCACGCAGGCTTCGCTCGGCGAGCGCATCGCCTACGACGGCCCTGACGACGAAGTCGGTGCGATGGTGCGAAGCGTCAACGGGATGCTCGGACGCCTGGAGGCGGCCTTCGCCGACCAGCGACACTTCATCGCCGACGCCTCGCATGAGCTGCGCACACCGCTCGCCGTCGTCAGCGGCAACCTCGAGCTGCTCGAACACCCGCGAGTGAGCGCAGAGAGCCGCGATGCCGCGATGAGGGCGATGCGCAGGGAGTTGACCCGCATGGAGCGCATGGTCAACGACCTGCTCGCACTCTCCCGGATCGAGAGCGGCGCGGCTCTTGCCCGGCAGCCACTCCAGGTGGCGGCCCTGCTCAAGGAGGCGCGCGGGCGGACGCTCGCGATGGGCGACCGCACCGTGACGGTGGATGCGGACGATGACCTGTGGGTCTCGGGCGACCCGGAACTGCTCGACCAGGCGCTGGGCAATATCGTCCGCAACGCTGTCACACACACTCCCGAGAACGGCAGCATCAACCTGCGGGCATGGCCTGTGGGCGCCGCCGTGCTCATCTCGGTCACCGACACCGGACCCGGCATCCGGGAGCAGGATGTGGACCGGGTCTTCGACCGTTTCTGGCGCGCTCAGGGGAAACGGAGCGACGTCAGCGGCGGCAGCGGTCTTGGGCTTGCGATAACCAAGCGGCTGCTCGATCTGCACGACGGATCGATCACCGCGCGCAATCGTACCGATGCGACCGGCGCCGTGTTCACCATCACGTTGCCGCGCATAGACGTGCCCTAGGAACTCGCCTTCCCGAGCTTGCGAGAATCGCCTTCGCGCTTCGTGACCCCCTGCGAGTCGAAGTACTCCAGAAGCGGGACGATGTATTTCCGGCTCGAGCCCGTGATGTCACGCGCATCCTTGGGCGCTATGTCCCCGTGCTCGCGCAGGTAGGCGACGATCTTCTCGCGCGCGTCGGCAACCGCTTTGGCCGAGAAGTGCAGATCACCACCGAGCCGCACCAGAGCACCGGAAGCAACCAACTTGCCGAGCGCCTTGCGTGCGACACCCACGTCAACGCCCGCGGCGGCGGCAAGCTCGGGCACGGTCTGCGGCGCAAGCCCCTGCGACTCGAGCAGCGGGCCGAGTGCCTCGAACGCCTTGTCTTCCTCGGCCATAGCGGCGACTGCCGCCTTGGGATGACGCACCTGCCCGCCGTCGGTCGAGGCAGTGCCCCGCTCGACCGCTACCGCCAGCAGCGCATCGAACACCTTGGGTGCAAGACGCCGATCGATGCGGTCGCGCAGCGCGAGCGACGCGATACCGGTCGCTGTGGGATGGGTGTCATGGAACGCGAGCAACTCGCGCTCGATCATGGTGAGGACGTGCTCGAACGCCTCCGCAGACACGAAGTAGATCTCGCCGGCGACTTTGACCCGCTCGAGTCTCGCCTGGTTGAGCTGGTCGGCGACCTGGGAGCGCGGCACGCCGAGCGTGCTTGCGACCTGCGCGGAGGTCATCGGGATGCCCCGCGACTCGAGCAGGCCCACCGCCGCCGCACTGAGATCGTGCGCGAGCAGCGCTTCGAGCAGCTCCCTCTCGTGCGGGCGTAGTGTCGAGCGGCGCGGGGGCATCGCGTCGAGTATCGCGCCGCCGCCGATCGTGAACACCGGCGAATAGGAGCGCACGATGAACCGGTCGCCGTATCGCGGTGACAGTGGTTCTTCGAGGCGCACCTGCGCGAAACCCGACTCGCTCGGCGCAAGGCGTTCGACCTCCATGAGCAACACGCGGCCGAGCACCTCACGCGTCCCGTGATGGACGTGCACCCGGGTGCCGCTCTCAAAGGGCAGCTCGTTGCCTGACAGGTAGGTGAACAGCGCATCGAACCGGTCGGTGACCGTGAGAGTATCGGGTGCCGCCACGATATCACCGCGAGCGATATCGTCCTTCTCGAGGCCCACGAGGTTGAGCGCCACACGGTTGCCCGCGACCGCCTTGTCGACGGCTGCGGAGTGCACCTGCACGCTGCGGACACGACCGGTCTTGCCCGAGGGGTAAAGCTCGATGGGGTCGCCGGGCGCAGCGGTACCCGACCACAGCGTTCCTGTGACGACGGTCCCCGCTCCCGCGATCGTGAACACGCGGTCCACCGGCAACCGCATCAGCATGTCCGCGTGACGCGCCTCGGCCGCATCCGCCACCTCGTCGATCGTGGTGCGCAGCTCATCGACTCCGGCGCCCGTCTTCGACGACACCGCGACGATCGGTGCGCCGTCTATCGACGTCCCGGCTAGCAACGTGTTCACGTCGTCTTTCACCAGCCCAAGCCAGTCATCGTCCACAAGATCGCTCTTCGTCAGCGCGACGACACCCTTCGGGATGCCGAGCAGATCGATGATGGCGAGGTGTTCGCGAGTCTGGGGCATCACGCCGTCATCCGCGGCGACGACGAGCATGACCACATCGATACCGGTGGCACCGGCGACCATCTGCCGCACGAAGCGTTCGTGGCCCGGGACGTCGACGACTCCCATGCTGCGCCCGCTGGGGAGTTCGAGACGGGCAAAGCCCAGCTCGATGGTGACGCCGCGCTCCTTCTCTTCCGGGAGTCGATCCGGATCGGTGCCGGTGAGCGCTTTGACGAGCGACGACTTCCCATGGTCGATGTGCCCGGCGGTGCCGAGCACGAGCGAGTCGCCCATGCGCTACCCCTCCCGCGCGGCCCGGGCGAGAGCGTCGGCGATCTCGATCTCCTCGGCCAGGGTAAGCGTACGCGGGTCGAAGAGCAGGCGACCGTCTTTGATGCGCGCCACGATGGTGGGCTCACCCAGACGCAGTCGCTGTTCGATCTCGACAACGCTGCCTTCGCGCCGCTCGACCGAGACGACAGTGGTGGGGATGTCGACCATCGGCAGCGCGCCGCCGCCGGCACGCGACACATCGGGCGCCGTGCGCACGTCGTACGCCTCGCCACACGCCGCCGTGATCGCAGCGGCGAACGCAGTGGCGCGCGACTCGAGTTCGGCGCCCGGAACGGTGAGCATGCGCAGTGTGGGCAGCTCGGTCAGCAGCTTCATCTCGTCGAGGTAGAGGCGCAGCGTCACTTCGAGCGCCGCGAGCGTCATCTTGTCCAGGCGCACCGCGCGCGCAAGCGGGTGCTTCTTCAGCTTCTCGATGGTGTGCCACTTGCCCACCAGGATGCCCGCCTGCGGCCCTCCCAGCAGCTTGTCGCCTGACGCCGAGACGACATCGGCGCCCGCGGCCACTGCGGCGGCCAACGTGGGCTCACCCGGCAGCCCGAAGCGCGCGAGGTCGATCAGCACGCCGGAGCCCTGGTCCTCGAAGACCGGCACGCCATTCTGCGCGCCAAGGTGCACGAGCTCGGAAAGGGCTACCTCCTCGGTGAAGCCGACCACCCGGTAGTTCGACGAGTGGACCTTGAGGAGCAGTCCGGTCTCCGGCGTGAGCGCGCTCTCGTAGTCGCGCAGGTGCGTCTTGTTGGTGGTGCCGACCTCGACCATCTTCGCGCCGCTCTCACGCATGATGTCGGGTATGCGGAAGCTACCGCCGATCTCGACGAGCTGGCCTCGCGACACGATCGCTTCTTTGCCGCGCGCCAAACCCGCTATGCCGAGAAGCACCGCGGCGGCGTTGTTGTTGACCGCCATGGCGGCTTCAGCGCCGGTCAGGCGCTTGAGCAGCTCCTCGACGTGCACGTGACGCGAACCCCGCTCGCCGCTGTCCACGTCGTACTCGAGCGTGGAGTAGCCGCGCGCTACCTCGGCCACTGCCTCCACGGCAGACTCGGCAAGCGGTGAGCGACCCAGGTTCGTGTGGACGACGATGCCGGTGGCGTTGATGACGCGATGCAGTGACCGCTTCGATGAGCGAGCGAGCAGCGCGGTAGCACGCATGACGACGTCGTCTTCCGAGACGCTGTCGACATACCCGTGCCGGATCCCGTCGCGCGTCTCCTCGATGGCGTCGCGCAGGGCATCCATCAGCAGTGGCCGTGGGTGCACTGTAGCCAGCGCGGCGATGTCCTCGCGCTCCAGAAGACGGTCGACTTTGGGCAATGTGCGCAGAAGCTCTTGAGTATCCATGCGGCTATTCTAGCCCAGCGCGGGTCAAGCGGCACCGCAGGTGTGTCATCCGATGCTGATGACGTCGTCGGCAGCCATGAATGTCTCGGCGGTCCCGCTCATGGTTCCCACCTCACCAACAGCCAGCGTGTCGGTCAGACGGTAGTAGTCCAGGCACGTACCACACGACTTGATGGAGACGCCGTCCGAGGCCAGCAGCCTGATGTCGGCCAGGGTCCCGGAACCCTCGCAGGTCAGCCTCACGCCGCTATTCATGAACAGCACGGCACCGGGCTTGGTCTCCGTCCGGGCCAGTGAGTACAGAAACGATTGCATCAGCTTTGTGCCGAGCGCCTCGTCACCGTCGCCGATCCTGTCGGAGTTCACGAAAACGACCTTCATCTGCGTCTCCCCTTATCGCACGACAAGCCGACCGGGTTCCCCGGCGACCATTCTCCCCACGATGCAGCCTTCCTCGCCCCGCTCCCCGAGCGCAGCCACCAGATCCTTGGCTCTGGCAGGCGCAACGGACATGAGCAGTCCGCCACTCGTCTGCGGATCAGCGAGCACGCCTTTCCATGCGGCGCCGGCAGGTCCCCACTCGACGAACTCCTCGAGGAACCGGATGACGTCCGTGGTGCGCCCGGGACGCACCATCTGCGCCGCGTACTCAAGCACACCGGGCCACACCGCCACAGCAGCAAGGTCTATCTCGGCAGACAGGCCACTGCCAAGTGCCATCTCGCGTGTATGGCCGAGAAGCCCGAACCCGGTGATATCGGTGCCGGCGTTCACACCGATCTCGACCATCGCCTCGCTGGCGGCCTTGTTGAGGTGCGCCATGGACTCGATGACGGTCGCAAGCGACTCCTCGGTCTCCAGCCCCTGCTTGAGCGCGGTGTTGAGAATGCCCGCGCCGATGCGTTTGGTCATGACGAGCAGGTCTCCGTCGCGCGCGCCCACGTTGCGCACGACTCTATCGGGGTCGCAGACGCCCATCACAGAAAGCCCGTATTTGGGCTCCTTGTCATCGATGGTGTGCCCTCCGACGATGACGCCGCCCGCTTCGCGGACTTTGTCGGCGCCGCCTTGCAAGACCTTCGCGGTCACCTCCGCGGGAAGCGAACATGGCATCGCGAGCAGGTTCATCGCGGTGAGCACTCGCCCGCCCATCGCGTAGATATCGGAAAGCGAGTTCGCCGCGGTGATGCGACCGAAGTCATACGGGTCGTCCACCATCGGCGTGAAGAAGTCGACGGTCAGCAAGATCGCCTGGTCTCCGAAACGATAGACAGCGGCGTCGTCAGCGGTCTCGAAGCCCGCCATCAAGTCGTCGGAGTCGCCCGGCGAAAGATGTTCGAGTATGGCTGCCAGGTCACCCGGACCCCACTTGGCAGCTCAACCTGCCTTGGTGGAGAGCTGTGTGAGCCTGATCTCGCCCATCTCGCCCATCTGACCTCCCGGTGCTCAGAACGCATGGCAGAACAATAATGGTACCTGATGTTACGGTACAGGATTGATTATGCCACTACCAGGATGGCCGTGCGCTAGTCCCCGCGCACGTCCTCGTCGGCAGGGAACGGCAACACCGGCACGGTGAAGTAGAAGCCCTGACCGTAGACGACGCCGAGCGATTCGAGCATCGAGAGCTGAGCAGCGGTCTCGATCCCCTCGGCGATGAGCTTGACGCCCATGCGATCGGCGAATGTCACCAGGCTCGTGATGAGCTGCTGGCGCACTTCATCGGTCTCCACGTCGCGCGTCAGCGACAGATCGATCTTGAGCCACTCCGGTTTCACCTCGGCGAGGCACTGCAGCGAGCCGTAACCGGCGCCGGCGTCATCGACGGCGACCGCGAACCCGAGCATTCGCAGGTACTCAAGGGTGGAGCGGAACGCGGCGAAGTCGGTGATGGCGGTGCGCTCGGTGATCTCGAGCACGACGTTCTCGGGCAACAGGTTCGACTCTTTGAGCAGCGAGGAGAACATGACATCACGCAGTTCGGGATCGGCGACCGCCTCGGGCTCGATGTTGATGAACATCAGTCGTCCCTCCGGCAGGTCACGTGCGACCTCGAGTGCCTTGCGACGGCACAGCCGCTCCAGCTTCAGGACAAGATCGGCGTCATAGGCGACCTTGAACAGCTTGTCGGGTCGCTCGAACTCGCCACCCGCGGGACCTCGTGTGAGTGCTTCATAGCCGATGACCGTACGATCGGGAAGGTGCATCACCGGGTGGACCAACGTTCGGACGTCCTCGTCCTCGATGATGTCGCGAAGCCGGGCGCGCCGCTCCTCGGCATCCACGGCCTCATGGGAATCGGCTTGATCGAGCGCCTGATCGAGCGCCTCATGGACGATACGCTCAAGCCGCATAGTCGCGTCATGCCGAACGGTGGCCGCACCAACGTAGCAGCCGAACTTGAGGAACACCGCCGGTTCGAGCGTCGTTCGCAGCGCCTCGCAGACCCGGGCTTCCACACGGCGAGCAAGCCGTGTCAGGTTCTCATGCATCATGCGCTCACTCGTACGCGGCGGCGAGAGCAGCACTACGAAGGCATTGCCCGAGATCATGAGCTCGGCCACGATATCGCTGTCGCGCAGCTCACTACCCGTGATCTGCTCCAGCGCTGCGGCCGCCTCCCGCATCACCTCGTCGAAGACCTGCCACCCGTAGATCTCTTCGACTTTGGAGTACTTCACCACATTGAGGCACAGCAAAGATATCTCGCCACGCTCCTCGAGCAATGACTCGATACGCGGGAACAGGAGCGGGGTCGTCGGCAGCCCGGTGACGGGGTCGAACAGGAGTCGGCGGATCTCCGGGTGCTCTTTGATGGCGTCGTGGAACTCAAGCCATGACTCAAGTAGGTACTTATGTGCGTCGTGACGCTCCGCCATGTCGAGTGCTCCGATCCGATCCGCCGCCCGTCGTAGCCTAAGTATATGTCAGGCGCAACGCCGATGCGCCGTTCGAACCGAGGGGGACGCCGAACACCTTCCCGCCTACTTCGGCAGGTTGACCGCCGCGCGCGTCAGCAACACTGACGACCGTTCGCTCCACTGACAAGGTCGCGGTCACGGCCTCCGGAGCGTGGTTGAGGACGATCACGATGTCGTCCTCCTCGCCCATGAACACGGCGACCTCGACCTCCGGCACATCACAGTCCACGATCGGTCCCGCCCCTGCCGCCCGGGCGACCGCACCGTAGACCGTGCGCAACAGATCGCGGACCTCACGCGGCGCCGCCCACGGATCGCCCTGCGCAAGCGCACGCTCGATGGGCGTCGCCATGAAGACCGCCCGACCCTGGCCGTACTGGTTGACGGTGAGCAGCGGGCTACCCGTGGCATCCGTCGCGACGATGGTCGCGCCGCCATGACCGAGCAGCGCGAAGTGCGGCAACTCGAGGCGCGCGTCAAAGGAGCGTAGGTCGCCGAGCACACCCGGCTGCGCGACACGGCACGCCACCGTGCGCCGAACGCCGTGGTCGCCGAGGAACTCGACACCGAAGATCTCGCGAACGGCCGGGTCGGTATCGCCGCCACCGTAGCTCACGACCACCGATCCGCCGCTCTGGACGAAACCGGCGATCTCGTGCCACGTGCCGGCCCCCAGTTTCATGGCCGAGGGGATGAATAGCGCGTGATACGCGCCCAGCTCATCGCCCTCGCGCAACACGTCGACCGGGAGGTGCGCTTCTTTGGCGCCGATGTAGCCTTGTAGACACGATCGGGGACCATAAAGACCCGCGAGCGATGGCAATGGTTCGTAGCGGTCGGCCGGGATCATCACGGCCACGCGCTCCGGCGCCGGCTGATACCGGCGTCTGTCGATGCGCGCTGCAACCCGTGCGAACCGCTTGATCTCGCCCAGCGACGGCTTGGGTTCGCCCTCCACGTCGGCCACACCCACGAGTACTTCGAACGGATCGCGGAAGTACGGCTCGCGTTTCTCGGTCTCCAGATCGCGATAGCGGCGGACCATGACTCCCGAAGCGCCGTTCATGAGCGCCGAGTACAGCGACGTCCGGACGGCCGCGGCCTCCTCGGCAAGTGAGAAGTCGAGTGAATGCACTCCCACACCGTCCACGATGACCGGGAGATGACGGGCGGCGGCCCGCAGGAGGAAGCCATCGAGGTACGTCGCCGGACCGGAGGTCACGGGACCTTCGGCAGCGTAGACGCGGTACGGGGCAGTGACATGACTGACCGCGTACTCGTTGAGATCGATGGCCGCGCGCGGGTCGACGCCGGTCGTGCGGAAAAGCGTCTCGGGGTCTACGCCAAGCACGATGGGGCGCTCGGGATCCACCTCACGGACGGCGTCGCGCAACGAGGCCGTCCAGCGCTCCATGTCCGTCTCGTTGGAGAATCCCGTGCAAAATGCCTCGTTTGCAAGCTCCCAGCCCCACACGACAGGCTCGGCACGATAGCGATTCACGATGCGCTGTGCGAGTGAGACCTCGCGCTGGATCAGGTAGTCGTCGGTACGCGGATCGCGACGCTTTCCCCACGGCACGTCGGTCATCTCGGCAAGACGATCGTCGGCGAACAGGCTCACGAGCACCTTCAGGTCGTGCGTACGCGCCGCATCCATGATGGCGTCGAGGCGGCCGGCGGCCTCCTCGTCGTACTGCCCGACTTGCGGCTCAAAGTACTTCCACGACAGGAAGATCCGCACCAGCCACACGCGGGCCTCGGCGAGCGCCGCGAACTCCGGTTCGATGTCACGGTCATACCAGTCCGCCCAACCACGACGCTCCTCGTCAAGCGGGTAGACGTCGATGCCGATGGGGAACTCCGCCTGCCGAACGATGACCGGCTCGGTGCTCTCCGCCGGCTTCTCCTTCTTCTTCGCGCTCACGACACACCTCCCTCGGCGTAGTCGTCATACAGACGCCAGAAGAGGCCCTGCCGTTTGGTGTCGTAGTACGCCGCGCGGCGTATCTCCCAGTCGGCTTCGGCGTGCGATCCCTCGGTCAGATGTACGGCCGCCAATCCGAATCGCGCCCTGACGCACGCAGGATCGAGCCGAACGGCTACGCGGTACGCCTTCTTCGCCTGCCCGTAGCGCTGCAGGCCGAGAAGAGACTCGGCGAGCAACACGTGCGCGAGCGCATGTTGGGTCGCCGCCTTCGTGAATGCGATGAACACGCGGGCCGCGTGCTTGCTGAGACCCGCGCGCCGGCTGTAGACGACGCCCAGTGTGTAGAGCGCGGTGGCAAGGTCGGGTCTGAGCGCGACCGCCCGCAACGCACACGCCATCGCCTCGTTGGCGGCTTCCTGCTTCAGATACGTGAACGCGGCAAGTGCAAGCGCATCGGGGTCATCGGGATCCTCGTCGAGCACCATGCGGACCAGCTCGGCACTGACGAACAGGTCGTCCGAGCGCGCCGCAAGCGCGGCAGCACCAAGTCGGCTGTCCCGGTCCTCGCGAACCTTCGAGGGGTCGATCGCCCTGTCGGACATGGACTTGATGCCGAGCAGGGCGAAGAACAGATCGTCTTGGCTGGGATCAAGCTCACCTGCCTTGCGGAACCCGGGCAACGCTGTGGCCATACCCTCCCGCTTGAGCGCGGCGATAGCGAGGTTGTAGAGTGCCCGGGCCTCTTTGGGGTCGAGTTCCAGAGCGCGTTTCCAGCTGTCGATAGCCTCTTCTTCGAACTGTGCGGCAGCAAAGGCTTCGCCGAGTTGCACGTGCGCGGTCACCAGGTCAGGGACGACCTCGGCCAGCTCGTGCCAGACGAGTACCGACTGATCCCACATCCCGCCGCGACGGTCATACGCGAGACCGAGCGCGAGGTACGCCGGCGAGCAGTCGGGATCGAGTTCGATGGCCTTCGTCGCCTCGGCGATAGCTTCGTCGTAGAAGTCACCCTCCAGCAACAAGTGCGAGAGCAGACAGTGTGCGAACGGCTCGTTGTCCGTGACCGCCAGTGCTTCGTAGCACGCTTCGACCGCTGCGGCGACCTGCTCGCTTCGTGCGAGTCCTTCCGCCATGAGCACCTGTGAGGAGCGCTTCGTCATGAGGCCTCACTGCCAGCCAGGTCGCCAACGACCTTACCGAGGACACGCAGAGCGCTTTCCGCGCCGTGCAGAACGCCGTTGGCCCCCACGCTCCGGGCGAGTGCCGGGTCTGCGCCGAACGGACTGCCCGCAACCAGAACGATGATGTCGTCGTGACCGGCCGTGACGAGCATCTCACGCACTCGTAGTGTCGAACGCGCGACGCCGAGTATCTCAGCGCACACGATCACGATGCGCGCTCCTGTCTCCTCGACACGCTCGAGGAACTCCGCTGGGCGGACGTCCAGGCCGAGGTCGTTCACGCGATAGCCGGACTCTTTGAGCGCCGCGGCGATGATGTCCTTGCCAACCGTGTGACGGTCGCGCTGCATCGTGCCGATGACAACGGTCACACCAGTGTCCTGCCGGGCGATAGGCGGCACGACGAACGAGCCGATCTGCTCGGCGACGACCGATGCCTGGGTGAACACGATCTCGTCGATCTCTCCGCAGGCCCATGCGCCACCGAGCAGCGCCATGGCGGGAACGTAGAGCGTGTCGAACAGCTGCGCCTGGGCTACGCCGGAGGCACGCACGGATTCAACGACCCGGATAGCTTCCGCCGGGTCCTGGCTCACGAACGCCTCGTAAAGGCGATGTGCGTCCTCGCTTGCCACGTCTCCCGCGTGCTCCCTTCGAATGACCGCGCATACCGACAGTATGGCAGACGCACGCGTGGTCACGATACCGTGTCCGGTCGCGACCACTGCGTCGTTTTGGCTGGTAGCGGTGGTGGGATTCGAACCCACACGGCCCGAGGGCCAGGGGTTTTTAAGACCCCCTCCTGTACCAGTTCGGATACACCGCCGTAACTGCGCTACGCGACGGAATCTCCGCCACCGTGGTGCAGGTCGATCACCATGCCGTAGAGGATATCGTGCTCACTCACGACCGTCGAATCCACACCCGCCAGAGCAAGCACGGTCTCGAGCACGATCGCCCCACCGACGATCACGCCGGCTCGTGCAGGCTCGAGACCGGGTAAGGTGCTGCGTCGAGCAAGAGTCATGCCCGAGATCTCCGCACGTATCTCGGCGAGTCTGCCTCCTGACAGCTCATAGCCGTGCACCCGCAACGGGTCGTACGGTTCGAGCGCCAGATCGATCGCGGCCAAGCTCGTCGCCGTTCCCGCGACCGACAGCAGTACGCTCGGGCGCATCCGCAGCTGGCTGAAGTACGGACGCAGCTGCTCGGCCACCCACGACGATGCAGCCCCGACTTCACCGGGGGCTGGCGGGTCACCGTGCAAGAACAGCTCGGTGAGGCGTCGGGATCCGACATCTATTGAGCGCGCGAACGCCACGTTGACTCGCCGGCCACCTATCTCGTCTTCCGAGACGCTCCCCAAGACGAGTTCGGTCGATCCCCCGCCTACGTCGGCGACGAGGATGTTATCTCCGTCAAGACCGTAGGTCGCCCCCAGAAACGATAGCGCCGCCTCGCGTTCACCGGCGATGATATGCGGACGGACGCCCCGCGCCTCGCATGCATCGAGGAACGTCGCACCGTTGGTCGCATCGCGTGCGGCCGAGGTCGCATAGGCGGTGATACTGTCTGCACCGAGCTGGCGCGCCTCGGCGCTGAAAGCACCTACGGCCTGTGCGACCCGTTCGATCGCATCCGGCGACAGCGTGCCCGTCTCGGTCCATCCTTCGCCGAGATGGGTGATCCTCTGGCGTCGCACGACCTCGCGCACCGTGGCGTCATCGACATCCGCAACAAGCAGGCGCGTCGTCAC
The DNA here is from genome assembly GCA_002347365.1 of Actinobacteria bacterium UBA2279. Classification (GTDB taxonomy): domain Bacteria; phylum Actinomycetota; class Coriobacteriia; order Anaerosomatales; family Anaerosomataceae; genus UBA2279. The sequence continues at coordinate 200,090 of DDWT01000012.1, read as the reverse complement.
GGTGCCGATATCTATGGCCGCCAGCCGACGTCTTGCAGGCATCAGTCAAGCTCCTCTTCCATGCAGCGGGCATCATCGCATTCCCACTCCATCTCGGAGAGAACCGCGTCGCCGATCGGATCGGCGACGCCGGCAAGGTATGCGGCCACATGCGCGTGGATGCACTTCGTCTTGAGAGGATCGCGCTGTCCGGCGATTCCCACCATCGCACATCGGTCCGAGTCGATCGACTCGGCCTGCCTGAGTCGCCGATACACTTCGTCTGCAGAGCGCATGGCGTCTGCCAGGTCGCGGTCGGTACTCAAACGGGTACTCCACTTCTCGGCAGCACCTTCTGACTCCAGGGCCGACACTCGTTCGCTCAACGTGGGGCACGTCAGCCAGTACAGCGTGGGGAACGGCTCACCGTCTTCGAGTTCCGGGCGTGTGGCGATGACCACCGGGGCCCCGTGTCTGCATCGGGAAACGGCTCGCCATGAACCGCGCGGCTCGCGACCGAGCTGCCACGACACGATGTAGCGGTCGGTGTTCATCGGATGCCGAAGAGCGCGTCGAGCACTTTCATCCACAGCGGAGTCTGCTCCTCTGTGGAGCTGCGGGTCTTGTCATTGACGGCTTCCGGATCGCGAGCCGGATCCTCTTTGCCCGTGACGACATAGGACTGCTCGCCGTCCTTGACCAGGCCGAGGTTCTGACGGGCGACTTCCTCGACGCCCTCAGGCGTCTTCAGCCGGTCGACCTGCTCGGCAAGTTCGGTGTTGCGCTCCTTGATCCCCTCGAGCTGCGCCTCAAGCGACGCGACCTCGCGCTGCTGCTGGTATTGGAGCCGCAGGACCGGGTACAGCGTCCAGACCGCCGCGAGGAAGATGCTCAGCGATATGAGGAACGCCAGGGTCATCCGATGCGTGTGCCGCTGCGGACCGCGTGCCGCGACAGCCTTGCTCTTTGTCGGGGTGGTGCGTCGCGACGACGCCCGCGCCGACCCCTTCTTCTTCGAAGAGGTGCGCCGAGCGTTCGCTGATGCCCCGTTCTGCGTTCGACGTGCAGCGCTCATGGGTGCCGTCCGGTACTACGTGAAGGCCAGCGATACTATGCATGCGGAGCCCAGGGCTCTTCGGCGATTCTAGCACCGTCGGGAACCGAAAGAAACCCTTCAGCTCACCCTGAGCCTTAGATAGTCACACCGATCTAGCTGCCGTTATGCGGTGCGGACCTGGATGAGATTGGTGGAGCCGGGCGTGTTCACCGCAACGCCGGCCGTGAGCGCAACGAGGTCACCGGGGCTCGCAACACCTACCGCGCGTGCAGCATCGACCGCGCGCTCGAGCATCCGATCGATCGTCTCGTGCCGCTCCACCAGCACCGGCACCACGCCCCATACCATCGCGAGCCTGCGCGCAACTGCCGGATCGGGAGTCATGGCAACGATGGGGACCAGCGGCCTGCGGGAAGCGACGGCACGGGCGGTTGCGCCCGATTGTGTGGCGGTGACGATGGCGGCGATATCCAGGTCGCCCGCAAGTTCGCAGACCGCTGCACTCACTGCACCGGTGACGTCGCGGGCCCCCCGCCTCGCCGGTGTCACCCATACCGTCCGATCCGTGTCCGCCTCGGCGGTCAGTGCGATCCTCGCCATCGTCGATAGCGCGATAACCGGATACTCGCCCACGGCAGTCTCCCCCGACAGCATGAGCGCGTCGACTCCGTCGAAGACCGCGTTCGCAACGTCTGAGGCCTCCGCCCGCGTCGGTCGGGCTGCGGTCGTCATCGACTCAAGCATCTGCGTGGCGATGATGACCGGCTTGCCCGCCCCCTGGCAAGCGTCGATGATGCGGCGCTGGATGACGGGGACCTCCTCGGGCGAAGTCTC
>DDWT01000012.1:60556-198205 GCA_002347365.1 Actinobacteria bacterium UBA2279 | reverse complement strand
GCAAGATCGGCGACCGCTTCGTGCTTCTCGATCTTGGCGACGATGGGCAGCAGGCGGTCACCCATGAGCTCACGGAGTCGACGAATGTCGTCGGCGCTTCGAACGAACGACTGCGCAACAAGGTCTATGCCGGCATCAAGCGCCCACAGAAGGTCGCTCCTGTCCTCATCGGTGATAGCGTCCACGCCAAGGCGCACACCCGGGACGTTGAGCCCCTTGTGGCTCGTTATGACGCCACCGGTCTCCACCGTCGTATGCACACGACCCGGCTCCACGTGGTCCACGACCAGCTGGACCCGACCATCGTCTATCAGGATGTGGTTCCCAGGCGCGACATCGCTCGACAGTCCCGCGTACGTCACACACGCCTCACTTGCATCTCCCCTACACTCCCCGGAGACGATGTCGAACGGCGCACCGGCTTCGAGATGCACGCCGGGTATCATCTCGCCTACCCGGAGCTTGGGGCCACCCAGGTCGAGCATGACGGCGACCTGCCGTCCTGCCGCCTCGGCCGTCGCACGGATCGCGGTCAACCTGCGTTCGAGATCCGCCCTTGAGCTGTGCGACGCGTTGAGCCTGGCGACATCGAGCCCGGCGTCGACAAGCGAGGCGAGCACCTCGGGCGAGTCGGTAGCCGGACCGATGGTGGCGATGATCTTGGTGCGCCGCATTGGCGTCTCCTCACGTGTAGCGTCCCTAGTCATGCTACCCGAAGCGACACGGTGTGAGTCGTCAACGTAGGAAGGGCGCCCCAGGTGAGGCGCCCTTCTCATGAGTGGCGAAGCGGGCACCGATCGAGTGTCCGCGTCCCAGCTAGCGCAGGTTGTAGAACGCCTCCATGCCGGGGAAGACGGCCGAGTCCCACAGCTCCTCTTCGATACGCAGCAGCTGGTTGTACTTGGCCACACGGTCGGAACGCGCCGGTGCACCCGTCTTGATCTGACCGGCGTTCACGGCCACGGCCACGTCGGCGATGGTGGTGTCCTCGGTCTCACCGGAGCGGTGCGAGATCACGCACGTGTAGCCGGCGCGCTTGGCCATCTCGATAGCGTCGAGCGTCTCGGTCAGCGTGCCTATCTGATTCAGCTTGATGAGGATGGAGTTGGCAACGCCCATCTCGATACCGCGACGGAGGCGCTCGGTGTTCGTGACGAACAGGTCGTCACCGACGAGCTGGATCTTGCCGCCGAGACGATCGGTCATGAGCTTCCAGCCGTCCCAATCCTCCTCGGCCATCCCGTCCTCGATGCTGATGATCGGGTAGCGCTCTACCAGGTCGGCCCAGAAGTCGACCATCTCGGCGGAGGTCAACTCGCGACCCTCGCCCGCCAGAACGTACTTGCCGTTCTTGTAGAACTCGGTCGCCGCCGGATCCAGGGCGAACATGATCTGGTCGCCGAGCGAGTAGCCCGCCTGCACGACCGCCTCGGAGATGATCTGCAGCGCCTCTTCGTTGCTGCCGAGGTCGGGAGCGAAACCGCCCTCATCGCCAACGCCGGTACCGAGCTTGCGGTCGTGGAGCACCTTCTTGAGCGTGTGGTAGATCTCGGCACACATCCGAAGGCCCTCCGCGAAGCTTCCGGCGCCTACAGGCATGACCATGAACTCCTGCAGGTCGACGTTGTTGTCGGCGTGCGCACCGCCGTTGAGGATGTTCATCATCGGTACCGGCAGCGTATGTGCGTTCGCACCACCGATGTAGCTGTACAGCGTGAGTTCGCATGACTCGGCGGCAGCCTTGGCGACCGCCATCGATACGCCGAGAATGGCGTTCGCGCCCAGGTTGGCCTTGTTGGGCGTGCCATCCAGCTCCAGCAGCAACGCGTCAACCGCTCGCTGGTCGGTAGCATCGACGCCGAGAAGCTCCGGCCCGATGACCTCGTTCACATTCTCGACTGCGGTGAGCACGCCTTTGCCCAGGAAGCGTGCCGATTCAGTGTCGCGCAGCTCCACGGCTTCAAACGCGCCGGTCGAGGCGCCCGAAGGAACAGCCGCCCGGCCCCAGGAGCCGTCGTCGAGCTCGACCTCGACCTCGACCGTCGGGTTGCCGCGGGAATCCAGGATCTCGCGTGCCACGATGTCGGTGATGTAGCTCATCTTCAAAGACTCCTTCTCACTCGCCGCCAGTGGCGGACTGCTTCTTCTTCGCTTGCTGCCATAGCTGTTCCATCTCACCCAGATCGAGGTCGTGGAGGTCGGCGCCGCGCTCGGCAACAGCACGCTCCATGTGCTCGAACCGCCGCTCGAACCGCACGCACATGCGACGCAGCGCGTCTTCGGAATCGACACCGAGCTTGCGCGCGACGTTGACGACGGTGAACAGCAGATCGCCGACCTCGTCTGCCGCCTCGGGCGAACCCGCATCGGTAGCTTTGAGCTCGTCGATCTCCTCGTGGACTTTCGCCCACACGCCGTCCATGTCCTCCCAATCGAACCCGGCACCTGCAGCCCGGCGAGATATCTTCTGCGCGTACATCAATGCGGGAAGCGTTGGCGCCACGCCCGAAAGGATGCCTTCGCGCGGCTTCTCGCCACGCTTGATCACATCCCAGTTGTGCATGACCTGCGCCGAGTTCTCCACGTGCACGTTCCCGAATATGTGCGGGTGCCGACGGCGGATCTTCGCGATGATTCCCGCGATGACGTCCTCGATTGTGAAGCGGTCCTCCTCGGCGGCTATCTGAGAATGAAGCACTATCTGGAGGAGCACATCGCCGAGCTCGTCTGCCAGATCGGCGCTGTCTTCCGCCTCGATCGCGGCGAGTGTCTCGTACGCTTCCTCGATGAGGTGCTTGCCCAGCGATCGATGCGTCTGCTCCTGGTCCCATGGACATCCGTCGGGACCCCGCAGCACTGAGATGATGCGCACGAGCTCGTCGAAACCCTCGGGTGCGACGATGCGCGAAGGCGAGACGTAGATGGCGGTATCGCGGTGTACGCGCTCGATACGCGTGAGCTCATCGACGGTCATCAGGTCCAGATCGAAACCGCCGCCCTCGAGCCATCCCGCCGTCACGACAGTGTGGTCCGATGCATAGAACTCGAGCAGCCGCATGCCGACGGCGCGCGCGACGATCGCGTTGCTCACACCGGTCACGATCAGGTGAGTGTCCCTGCGGAACGGAGCACCCGGCAGGGTGTCGGCATCGATGATGTCGACGTCGGCGGTGAGATCGATATCGAGCGCGAGGACCAGGACCTGCAGCGGAGAGGCGATCGGGAACACATCGACACCACCGACCGCACGGCTGAGGATGCCCGAGATGATGCCCTCCTGCACGAACGGATACGCACCCGCCACCAAAGCGACGTCGCCCTTCTCGGCCAGGCCGAGAAGGGCTTCGACGATCATGCCCGCAGGGGCCTCGGACGGAAGTCCGAGATCGCTGAAGGTGACAGCTTCGATTCCGAGCGCCAGTACGTGCTCCGCGGCGATGTTCTCGCCGGAGACGATGACAACCGTGTCGGCACTGCGCAGCCGGTTGGCGGCGGCAGCATCGAGCTCGGTGCGATCATCGAACTCCAGACCGACGATTGCTATCGATCCCACTACCGCGCCCCCCGAAGCCAGCCTGTTCGCCGACGGTCTACTCGCTCGCCTTCAGAGTCTCGTCAAGGACAACGATCTCGGAATCGGCTTTGAACTTGTCCATGTACGCGATGAACGCGTCGTTGCGGCCCTGCTGTCCCAGCGTGTTGCTGATAGTAGCCGAGGCCTCTTCCAGCGTCTGCTGCGCGGCAGGCTGCTCGTCCACCTTCAGGATGATGTGCCAGCCGAACTGCGACTCGACGAGTCCGCTCATCTCGCCGACCTTGAGCGCATCGGCGGCGTCGGCGAACTCGGTGACATAGGCGTCGGTGGACGACAGTCCAAGATCGCCGCCGTTGGCGCCGCTCCCGGTGTCGATGGAGTACTGCTTGGCAAGCTCAGCGAAGTCCGCACCGCCCTTGAGTTCGGCGAGGACCTTCTCGGCGGTCGCCTTGTCATCGGTTGCGAACAAGATGTGGCTGAGCTGGGACTGCGCCGGCGTGGCGAACTGCTCCATGTTCTCCTCGTAGTACGCAGCGATCTCCGCATCGGTCGGTGTGACCGCGGGTGCGACTTTGTCGTAGAGGTACTGGTACATCAACTGATCGCGCACGTTCAGCCGCAGGTCGTCCATCGTCATACCAGCATCGGCCAGAGCCTGGTCGAACGTCGCCTGATCAGCGAAACCGGAGACGATCGCGTCGATCTGCTCCTGAACGTCCGCGTCAGAGATGTCGGCGCCCTCTTCTTCTGCCGCCTGACGGATGAGCTCGTTCTCCATGAGCGTGTCCAGAAGGCTGCGCTTGTACTCCAGGATCATCGTGCTCTCTTCAGAACCTTCGAACGCCCCCGGGTTCTGGGCCTTCGCCATCTCGAACACCTTGTCGAAATCGGCGCGCGTGATAGACGTGCCGTTCACGGTGGCCACGTCGTCACTCGAACCCGAACATGCCGTCGCCCCCATCAACATGGATGCGACAATCAGGCTCAGAACGAGCCTGGAAAGGGTCTTCACGTTGGTGCCTCCTGTCATGGATGTAGTGTAGTCAGTCCGCGTTGTGGACAGCGCTGAGTATAGCATCTAGTACTCGCAGAGCGGCGTCTGTGGCTGTCTCGTGATGCTCCTGTGGAGATGTCACGACGGACCTGCCGCCAGTCAGACAGCCAGCCGCTGCAACCAGTCCCCGTTGCGCCGAGGAAAGCTCGACCGGACGCACCGTCACACGCCTACGTGTGAGCGACACGGACGTCGCGCCGATCTCGGCTGCGAGGGCACGCGCACGCGCCACGCCGATGAGCGCATGAGCCGGCGCCGGCAGCGCACCGTAGCGCTGGACGAGCTGAGAGGTGATCGCCTCCACCGCGTCGGGCGTCGCCGCCCCGGCAAGACGACGGTAGACCAGCACGCGCTCGTCCACGGCGGGAACGTACTCCTCGGGCAGGAACGCGGAGTCGGGCAGGTCGACACGTACGTCCGGGTGCGCGATGAGCGGTTCGCCACGTGTCTCGGAGACTGCTTCCCGCAGCATCTGGGCGTAGAGGTCGAAGCCGACTGCGGACAGGTTGCCGCTCTGCTCGGCCCCGAGCATGCTCCCGGCGCCACGGATCTCAAGATCACGCATCGCGACTTTGATGCCGCTACCCAGCTCCGTGTGCTCGCGCACCGCAGTCAGGCGCTCGTATGCCTGGTCGGTGAGTTGCGTGCCCCGTGGGAAGAGGAAGTATGCGTATGCACGCACGTGACTGCGACCGACTCGGCCTTTCAACTGGTAGAGCTGCGCGAGTCCGAGCCGCTGGCTGTCCTCGATGATGAGCGTGTTCGTGTGCGGGTTGTCGATACCTGATTCGACGATGGTCGTGGCGACCAGCACATCGATCTCGCCTGCCGCGAAGCGCTCCATGATGCGCTCGAGCTGGTTCTCGTTCAACTGCCCATGCGCGACACCTATGCGGGCTTCGGGGACCGCGACACGTACGCGCTCCACCGCCTCGTCGATCGAGTGGACGCGATTGGAGATGAAGTAGACCTGTCCGCCGCGCTCGAGTTCTCGGCGAACAGCACCGCTCACAACGTCGGGGTCGTACTCGCCGACGTGAACCTGCACCGGGAAGCGGTTCGGAGGAGGCGTGTCGATGGTCGACATGTCACGCACGCCCGACAGGGCCATCTGCAGCGTACGCGGGATGGGCGTGGCGCTCAGGGTCAGAACGTCGACCTGCTCGCGCAAGTTCTTGAGATGCTCCTTGTGTTCGACGCCGAAGCGCTGCTCCTCGTCGATGATGACCACGCCGAGGTCTTTGGGCGAGACATCCGACGAGAGAAGGCGATGCGTTCCGATCAATACGTCGACGTCCCCTCTGGCGAAGCCCTCGAGCGCGGCCGTCTGCTGGGCCCTGCTGCGGAAACGCGAGAGCACCTCGACCCGGACCGGGAAGGGAGCGAAACGCTCTGAGAAGGTGGTGAAATGCTGCTGGGCGAGAATAGTCGTAGGACACAAGACGAGCACCTGCTTCTCATCCTGGGTCGCCTTGAACGCGGCGCGTATCGCAACCTCGGTCTTGCCGTATCCGACGTCGCCGCAGACGAGGCGGTCCATCGGCTTGTCGGACTCCATGTCGGCCTTCACGTCTGCTATCGCCGCCAGCTGATCGGGCGTTTCTTCGAAGGGGAAGGCGGCCTCCATCTCAAGCTGCCACGGCGTGTCCGAGTTGAACCGATAGCCGCTCACCGCCGCACGGCGGGCGTAGAGGTCGACGAGGTCGAAGGCGAGCTTCTTGGCCGCCTTGCGAGCCTTGGTCGTGGCGCGCGTCCAGTCCGCGGTGTCGAGACGTGTGAGACGCGGCGCGGATGCATCGGGTCCGACGAACTTGGTGACCCTGTCGAGCTGTTCGACCGGAACGTAGAGCCTGTCACCCTTGGCGTACTCCAGGAGCAGATAGTCGCGCTCCGCACCGAGGACCGTCTGCCGGACGAGGTCTTTGAACAGGGCGATGCCGTGCGTGGCGTGTACGACGAAATCGCCGGGCTTGAATGCGAACGTCAGTCGCGTCGTATCCACTTCCCGGCGTCTCGCTGATCGTGGAAACGCATCGTCGGTACTGACCACTGCCAGCCGCGCTCCGGGCAACACGTACCCTGCGGGGACATCGGCAATGGCGATGGTCACGACCCTGTCGGCCAGCACAGAGTCGTCCTCAGCCCGGCGCGAGCTCAGGCCGGCATGCGTCAGAGTCGTCTCGATCGACTCCCTTCGGCGTCGATCGGGAACGGTCATGATCACGCGATGACCCGAAGACATCAAACCGCGCAGGCCACCGGTGAACGCGTCCTCTCCGCCGGCCACATCGGGACGTCTCGATGCCAGCTCTCCGTCTGTAGCGCCGGCCGCGCGCAGCACCGAAAGGAAGGTCAGGCGCTGGCGACCGCCAAGATCGATGCCCGCAGGGCCCACATACAGGCCGTCGATCTTCACATCGGCGGCGTTCGCGCGACCCGTGACCTCGTCGAAGTAGCGCGCCATGTCATCGAAAAGCGCGCGCGGCTCGGCGAGCACGACGAGCGCTCCGGCCGAGAGGAAATCCATCACGTTACCCGGATTCTTGTAGAAGACCGGAAGGTAGCGTTCGACGCCGTCGAAGTAGACACCCTGTTTGATGAGTTCGAGGTCCTCGGCTGCCTGCTCGTCCGGCTTCTGTCGTGCAAGCGCACGCTCCGCCGACTGAGCGGCGCGCGTGCCGAGCGAGACCTCTCGGCACGTGAATACCTCCGTTACGGGTGCGTCGCCGATATCCTGCCCGGTGGACGGCACGAACCGACGCAGCGACTCGATCTCATCGCCGAACATCTCGGCTCGAACGGGATACAGGCCGTCAGACGGGAACACGTCGAAGATCCCGCCACGTATCGCGAACGCGCCCGGCTGGTCGGCCCTGTCGGCGCGCTCGTAACCCATACGCGCGAGCTGTGCGGCTGCTTCAGCGAGGTCGAGCGTGCTGCCCTTCTCCAGTACCAGGGGCTCGAACACGTGTGACCCCTGCGGCGGCAAAGTCCGCAGCAGTGAACGGGCACTTGCCACCACCACAACGGGGCGACCGCGGTCCAGAGAGTACAGCGCACGCGATCTGCGCCCTACCGCAGCAAGGACGGGCGCCTTCCTGTCCCAGGGCATATCGCGGCGCTCGGGAAATGTGAGGACTGCCTCGTGTGACAGGTAGGTGAGCAGCTGCCGAGCGAAGCGCTCCGCGGCATCTTCACCCGGGACGACGACCAACGTGGGCCGCGGGTTGCGCGTGAATACCTCGGCCGTGGCCAGCGGGCGCACCAAAGAGCCGGCGGCCAGGGTCACATCGCCCCCTGCCTCAAGCGAACTCACGGCACGCTGCAGGACAGGCTCGGCACGCAATGCTTCGGAGAGTAGCGGCAACAGTGACACGTTCACCTCACGGGTCCAGACAGCACGAAGACCCGCATCCGGCAACCGGAGCGGGGCCTGCACAGTGTAGGCCCCGCGCGAAAGCCGGTCAAACGGGTGGCACCTAGCCAAGCGTATAGATTCGCACCCACGTACCGGTGGGCTCATCAGTGATCCATGGTGGCACGGATCGAGACATCACGTACTCCTTGGACCGTGGCGCCACCGCAAGCGGTGCAGACCAGCCGAAGACATCGAGCTCCTGATCGAATACGACCACATACTCCAGCGTCTCGAGGTCCAAAGCGCACACCCGCCAGTGCTGTACGCGAGTGCTGACGCCCTTGGTCGAATACGGTTTCGCCTCATAGACGAGGTACCTGCCTACGAACACCGCGTCATTGGCGCATCCGGAGAGCAGGCTCACCACGCCGTCATTGTCACGGAGCCAGAAGTCCCCGGCGCTGCCTCCATCCGTGCCCTCAGCCCATGCCATCATCCCATCCCTATACGCGGTGAAGTGAGAGAGCCACGTCGTGTTGTGTAACGGAATCTCCTCGCGGACCGCGCCGGTGTCAGGCTCAAGCACTACAAGCTCCGCCGCCTGAGCGTTGCGATCCACCGCCTGCGTCAACAGCAACTCGTCAGACTGTCCGCTGAATGAGAAGGCGTCCGAAGCCGTGGTGTAGAGGAGCTTCGTCTCGCTGTCGGGCAGCGCACGGGACCACACCCGTGCCTGATCCACCGCGCCCTCCTGCTCGGCGTTCGCAAACGAGTTCGTCATCCAGTAGACGGTATCCGCGCAGACGGAGAACAGGGGCCTCGATTGGGCCGACGTCGATGCCTCCGCGACAAGTGCGGGCTCCCCGACGGTCCCCGCTCCGGCTATCGGAAGTGCATAGAGTCGCCACCTGACGTCCAGCGGCCTGTCTTGCTCGTTGCCGCTGATCTCCTCCCACACGAGCCATGTGTCGGAACACCGGGCAGCAAGGATATCGAAGCCGTGCGCCGATCCCACCGCGCACGAGACGACACGTTGGTGCTCGCCGGTCTGCAGATCAAGAAGACGGATGGCACTCAGACCCGATTCGACGGATTCGGGTTCGGTAAGGCACGCGATTCGATCGCCGTAGCCCTCCACCCTGCCCCCGGGCGGCAGCTCATACTCCCGATACGGTACAGGCACGCCGGTGGTCTCGCGCGCAACGACGACATGTGGCGGTGTCGCCGTACCCCCCACGTTCTCACCCGTGGCGCCGCTGCATCCTCCGAGCAGCAGACACCCCACTGCCACCAGCGCGACGGCGATACCCTTCCACGATTGCCTCACAGGTCCCCCCTTCAGTGCGGGTGGCCGACCGATCGGTCGGCCACCCATGGTGGCTAGTACACTATCGCGTGCCTGAAGTGACTCATCAGACCTACTGCGATCTGCGCCTTCGGATACGTCCTGTGGCCGAGCGTCTTGCCTCCGCCAGCACGCCAGTAGCTCTCGTCGTACGGGTCGTTGAGACGCATCGTGTTGTACCGCCAGTCAAATGCCTCAAGCGGCACGATATGCCCGCTGTGGCTGTAGACGTAGTTGTCCCAGACGGCGCCATCGATGTTGACGTCGATCGCGATCGGGTTGCCTCGCTTGAGCATTCCGTACTCTGTCGCCGCATAGAAATCGTACGCCGATGTGCAGGTGCGATAAACGTAGCCACGCCCGGCGAACAGCCGCAGTGCGTCATCAACCCGGGAGAAGTTGGTCCCGGCCGACGTCGTGCCCAGGTAGTACGCTATGCGCCACTGCGACGCAGGCGTGCCCCAGTAGTCATCGATCGTCTGTACGGTGGCCGGACCGCAGTAGTGGTCGTTCGCCTGAGGGTGGGTCGGCGTGTAGAAGTACTTGTATGGCGCGATCAGACCCTCGATGCTCGTGTCCCCCTCGGACACCGCCGCGCTTGCCAGCCAGTCCTGGTATTCCTGCTCGACCGCGATAGTGAGCTGCGTGCTCACGTTCTCGGTGTAGATCGGGTCATCTCCCGTCCCCTCGGCAAGTGCCGGAGTGGCACCTCCGAAGACCGCGATTGCCATCGCAAGCGCAAGAATGTGCTTGATCCTCATGTCTCCCCCTCGTTTCTCCAACATGGTCATGAGGTGCGGACGGCGGAGCGGCGCTCAAGCGCCCCGAGGGCTTCCGCCGAAGTCCCTCCTCGCCCGTCCATCCCCCGATCGGAACGGGCCTCGCCCAGTATGACTCGGCCTCCTTACCGGCTTCTGACCGCGAGACCAACCGCTGCGAAACGCGGGCGTGACGCATTCGGGTACGATTACGGGAGACCTTATGAGGAGGCATCGTGAAGGACGCCGAGCGCATCGCACAGATCGACCGCAGACTGAAAGACGCCTACCCCCGGGCACATATCGTCTTGGACTACGCGACGGACTTTCAGCTGCTGGTAGCTGTGATTCTCTCGGCTCAGACAACCGATATCACCGTCAACAAGGTGACCAAGACGCTGTTCGAGACGTATGCAACGCCTGAAGCGATCGCAGGCGCCGACCTTGAGGAGTTCGAGCAGGCCATCAAGCCCACCGGCTTCTACCACAACAAGGCACGCAACGTCATGGGGGCCGCGCGAATGATCGTGGCCGAGTTCGGTGGTCGGGTCCCGGACACGATGGCGGAGCTCGTGAGGCTGCCGGGCGTAGCGCGCAAGACCGCGAACATCGTGCTCTACAACGCCTACGGCATAAACGATGGCATCGCCGTGGACACGCATGTGAAGCGGCTGTCGCAGCGCCTGGGCTTCTCGGCCAACAACGACCCTGAGAAGATCGAGCGGGACCTGATGGAGCTCTTCCCGCGCAACGAGTGGGGCACGCTCACCTATCGCCTTATCGACCACGGACGTGCGGTCTGCGACGCCAAGCGTCCCGTCTGCGGCGCATGCGTGCTGGCCGAGCTATGCCCGAGCGCCTTCAAGGTGAAGGGCTGGCGCGAGAGCGTCTAAGTGAGAAAGCCGGTCAGCAATGCTGCTATCAGGATCGACGGCAGCATGTTTCCCACCGGCAGGCGCTTGATCCCCGACAGATCGAGGCCGATCGCCAGAATGAGCGCGCCACCGACGGCTCGGATCGCGGCGATGACCGCGGGCGTGATGAACGGCTGAAGCGCATTCGCGCCGAGGGCGATGCCTCCCTGGATCACCAGGATAGGCAGCACCGAGAGTCCGACGCCTGCACCGAGTGTGGTGGCGAGTGCCATCGCGGCGATGCCGTCGAGCAGCGCCTTCAGATACAGCAGCGAAGGATCGCCGAGACCGTCCTGGAGTGAGCCGAGCACAGTCATCGCGCCTACGCAGAAGAGCAGGCTCGCGGTGACGAAACCCTCTACGAGCGTGTGGCCCTTCTCACCGGGCTCGACGGCCTTCCCGGGAGCTAGGAACGGCGCACCGGAAGCGATCTGCTGCAGCTTGTGGCCGAACTGCTCGAGCCAGTATTCGATGCGCAGACCCTCCCCGGTCAGCGAGCCGATGACGAGCGAGCCCACGAGAACGAGTGCGGCGTAATCACCCAGGTGTGTCTCTCCAAGATCGCCGAGACCACCGATCGCCATGCTGGCGCCGATGATCATGACGGCAACACCGATCGCCGAGAACGAGATCAGCCTGAAGCGCTCCTTTATGAGGCGACCGAACAACAGGCCGATGGCAGTACCGCCAAGCACCGCAAGCACGTTCACGATCACACCTGAACCGGGCATGTCACTCCTCGTTGTCGAGCCAGAGCTTCTTCAGTTCCGCGGTGATGCTGTTGCCGCCGGCAGGGATGCCGACCGATCCAGCGGGATAACGCCGGGCCCGACCGCTCTTGGTCCGGCGGGCCGCCTCGAACAGCGACTCGCGCGGCCGCACCTCACAACCCGCAGAGGCGTGGACCCGCACCCGCTCGGCAAGCTCGGAGTCAGACGTGACGAGCAGTACCTTCTCGGCAACCGACTGCGCCAACTCAACGATCGTGTCATCAGCCGAGCCCTCGCGGGAGAAGCGGATCTCGACCCCGCCCTCGCGCCCCGCAGAGCCCGCAGCGCCCGTCGGCCCGTCGAATACGACGACGATGCGGCCCGTGCCCAGCAGGTCCTGTCCGCGCACGCGAAGGCGGTCGAGCAGGGCCCCGCGCTGCTCCTCAAGCGAGAGGTTTCGCGTTGCGGGGTCGGCCTTCGTCACGTTGTAGCCGTCTACCAGCGATAACATGCGGCCAATCGTACCCTTCCGGCCGCATGCCCGCCAGGGGCGCACGACCCGTGTGCGCTACCCCGTGTGCGAGGTGCGACCCAAGACGCGCTCGACACGAAGGATCAATACATCTTTCCGGATCGGCTTGCGCAGGTAGTCGGCAGCGCCGAGACGCAGCGCGGTAGCCTCGGTCTCGAATCCGGCAGTCGCGGTGAGCAGCATGACCGGCGTGGAGTCCCCCGAGTCGCGCACTGTCTGCAGCAGTGTGAGGCCATCCATCACGGGCATGTTCAGGTCGGCCAGACACAGGTCGAAGCCTTCGCCTGTGATGCGCTCCAGCGCGGCTTCACCATCGACCGCATACGACACCGAATAGCCGGCGTCGCTGAGAGACTTGCCGAGAAGCTCCCTGGTCGACTCGTCGTCATCGGCGATCAGCACGCGCCGGCTTGCCGGCTTGCCTCCGCCGATCAACTCCTCATCCCCGCCGTGAGCGGCCACTTCCGCGCTTCCGATGAGTTCGACGGACTCCGCCGGCCCGGGGACGGAGCGGATCGTCGTGGCCGCGGACTCGCCGGGCATCACGGTCTCCTCCTCGATGAGGACGCGAGCGTGAACGTCCCGAACAGCGAGTTTGTGGTCGCGGATCTTGCTGATCGCATGGTCGAACATCAGGTAGTCGCCGCGTTCCCGCAGGCGCTGACGGATCTCGGCGATGGGCATGCTCGATCGGACCCACTCGGTGAGATCAGGATCGAACTGCAGAACCTCGTAGACTCCTTCACGGCTGAAGTAGCCGCCGAGGCAGTGCGGACATCCCACCGGATGCGCTACTTCGGCGGGTATGTCATCCGTGAACGGCTCAAGCATGCGTCGCTCTTCCGCGGTGATCGGTTCGATCCGCTTGCAGTGCGGACACAATCGCTTGATGAGTCTTTGGGCGACGATGCACAGGATCGAGTCGGCCATCATGGTCCGCTCCACACCGAGTCGCTCCAGCCTGAACAGCGCGGTAGTGGAGGTCGACGTGTGTAGCGTTGATATGGTGATGTGTCCCGTGCTCGCGAAGTCGACCGCCGTCTTGGCGGAGAAGGCATCACGGACCTCGCCCATGAAAAGGATATCGGGGTCCTGACGGACGGAGGATTTGAGCAGCCTTTCGAAGGTCACGCCGGCCTTGTCGTTGACCTGTTGCTGATTGGCCCGCGGGATCAGATACTCCACGGGGTCTTCAACGGTCATCAGGCTGCGGCGCTCGGAGTCTATGCTGGTGAGAACGCTATACACCGTTGTCGTCTTCCCTGAGCCGGTGGGACCGACGATCACGATCATGCCATGCGTCCGGTTGGCGTAGCCGTAGAGGGCATCTGCCTGTTCCTCAGTCATGCCGAGACTTGTCAGCGGCACCGCAGCGGCCGACGTCTCAAGAAGGCGGATGACAACGCTCTCGCCGTATGGGCCCGAGGACGTTGCAAGGCGCAGCTTCAGCTTGCGGTCTCCGACATTCGCCTCCAAGGTACCGTCCTGGGGACGTCGGCGTTCGGCTATGTCCATGCCAGCGATCGCCTTGTACCGGGAGATGAGCATCGTGCCGGTCCGGCGCTTGAGGGTGAGCATGTCGCGCATGTCGCCGTCGATACGGAAGCGCACATCGTAGTGGTCTTCCTTCGGCTCAAGGTGGATGTCACTTGCGCGCTCTTTCACTGCCTCCATGATGAGCGTGTTGGCGATGTAGACGACCGGGCGTGATTCGATGTCCGCGGAGGTCAGCATCGCACCCTCGTCGAGTCCCGCGAACTCGTGCAGCTCCACCGTGTCGCTGGCTTGCGGTCGGGCTGCATCCGCCTCGGCCGCGCTCTGCCTGAATACCGTGAGAATGCTTTCGGGATCCGAGACCGCAAGGCGCAGCTGGCCCCGGGCACTCTGCCGCAGCAGGTCGAGAAGCTCCCCGTTGAACGGGTTTGACACGACATATGTCTGTATATCTCCGCGCATCACAGGGACCACGACGTTGCGCGTACAGAACGCGACCGGAAGCACACCCATCGCCGTGGTGGACACGTCGATGAAAGGCAGGCACTCCATAGAGAGGTGCTCAGCGATGCGCTGCGCCATGACCTCATCAGGCATCCCGATCGCGTGTGCCACAGAGTAGACATCCTGCGGCCGCATGTCTTCGACGCGTCTCAGCTGGCTCGGATGACTCGCATACTCCTCGGCAAGTGCCTCGCGGAAGCCCGGGAAATCCGCCGGGACGATCTGCTCCACGGACTCTGTGGTTGCACCTTTGAGTTCATCCCAGTCGTGACGTGTGTTGAGGTAGCGGTCCACCTTCTCGCGCAACTCGACACGATCGATCGGCTTGATCAGATAGTCGACCGCACCGCACGCGAACGCGCGGGCGCGGTCCTTCTCTTCGTCCAGAGCGGTCATGAACAGCACGGGCGTGTACTCGGCCATGCCACGCTTCTGCAGCGTCTCGCAGAACTCATAGCCGTCCATGCCCGGCATCATCACGTCGGTAAGGATGAGGTCGGGCTGCCGCTCGCCGATGAGCTTCAGCGCCTCTCCGGCATCGGAGGCCGTCACGATCTCGTAGCCCTGGGGCTCAAGCAGCAACCGTACGAGTTCCCGGATATCCTCATCGTCGTCGACGCTGAGGATCAACTGCCGTTCGTCGGACCGCGATCCTGATGCACCCATACCGCTCACTCCTCGACGAACTCGATGACAACGGTGTCTATGTAGCGGCGGAGTCTCGCCACCGCCTGCAGCGCGGTGTCCGCATCCTCATCCCGGCCAGCACGTTCGATGGAAGCGCCCAGTTCCGTGATGCGATCGAACCCGTAACCGCCCCCGGAGCCCTTCATTGTGTGCCCGAGCATGGCGACAGTGTCCCAGTCCATCCCGGCAACAGCGCGCTCAATCACGTCCGCATCGTCCTGTCGCCTACTGAGGTAGCGCGGGATCAGGGCCTCCAAAGACGCGTCGACGTAAGCGACCGTGCCATCTTCTGCGCTCAGATCCTGTAGCTCGTCCGCGCTTCTACTCATCTGCGGCCTCTTCTCCATATCGACGTATTGCCTCGAGAAACGTCTTGCGCTTGATCGGTTTCGTCAGATGTCCGTCACATCCAGCATCAAGACTCTTCTGTATCTCCTCTTTGAGAGCGTACGCCGTCAGTGCGATCACGGGCACGGGAGGTATGCCCGTCGTCTCCTCGAACGCACGGAGCCGACGGGTGGCTTCGTATCCATCCATCACCGGCATCTGCATGTCCATCAACACCAAGTCGAACTCCCCGGGTCGTGACTCGAACAGATCGACCGCTTCCGCGCCATCTTTCGCCATACTCACTCGGTGCTCGGTCTTCGACAGATGCGCCTGGAGCAAGAAGCGGTTGTCCTCTGAGTCTTCCGCGATCAGGATGTTCAGCGGTCGTCCGCCCGACACGTCGCCGGCGGGCGCTGCTTCGACGACCTCCTCGGCGATATTCACACGTGCACGCGGAGACGCAATCGCGATGGCCGACTGGAGATCCACACGTCGGATCGGCTTCGTGAGGTAGTCGCTGACGCCAAGCTCTTTGAGAACGCTCGCCGTCTCAGACGTCTGGTCCGATGAAAGCATGATGATGCCGGAGTGCGACAGGCTCTCGTCGCTTCTGACCGCTCCGGCAAACTCCACGCCACTCATGCCGGGCATGTGGTTGTCCAAGACGATCACGTCGAAAGGAGCACCCCGCTTAGCGGCAGCACGCACAGCTGCCAACCCGGACACCGCTTCTGCCGCCTCCTCGATCACCGCACCAGTACCCGCGAGCATCTCGGAGACGATCAGCCGGTTCGTGGCATTGTCATCCACCACCAATACTCGAAGATCCGCCAGCTCCGGGTTGGGCCGAGATTCAGTGATGTACTCGCCGTCGCTGATCCCGAGAGGCAGATCGAACGAGAACGTCGTGCCGACGCCTACTTCACTGGCAACACGGAGATGCCCGCCCATCAACTCGACGAGTCTGCGCGAGATCGTCAGCCCCAGCCCCGTACCGCCGTACTTGCGGGTGGTGGAAGAGTCGGCCTGGGTGAAGCTCTCGAAGATCGCTTCGAGCTTGTGGGTGGGAACGCCGATGCCCGTGTCTTCCACGCTGAACCGGTACTCTCCTTGAGACTCGCCGGACGCGGTCATGCCCCTTCGGGCACACGATACTGAGATCAGCACCTGCCCGGACTCGGTGAACTTGACCGCGTTGCCGAGAAGATTGATCAGCACTTGACGCAATCTGTCGGGGTCGCCGACAACGTGCTGCGGCGTGCCGGGTTCGATCCGAAACAACAGCTCGAGACCCTTTTCACGCGCCTTGACGCCGAGAACCGCAGCGGTTCGCTCGACAAGTTCCTCGAGGTCGAAGGGCAGCCGATCCATCTCGAAGCGTCCCGCCTCGATCTTGGACAGATCGAGTACGTCATTGATGAGCGCCAGGAGAGCTTCTCCCGCCGACTTGAAGATGCTGACATAGCGCGACTGCTGCGGGGAGAGGTCTGTCTCGTCAAGTAGCTCGCCCATGCCGATGATCGCATTCATCGGCGTTCGTATCTCGTGACTCATCGCTGCGAGGAACTCGCTCTTGGCACGGTTGGCGTCCTCGGCGGCATGTTTCGCCGACACGAGCGCCTCCTCGGCCTGCTTGATCGCAGTGATGTCTTCCTCCACGCCGATGAAGTTCGTGATCTCCCCTGTGTAGTCGAATATCGCCGAGATGCTCGCGGAAGCGTAGAACGTCAGCCCGCCCTTGGTCTTGTTGATGAACTCGCCCGTCCAGGGATTCCCGGCCATGACCGTCTCCCACAGCTCCTCGTAGACGGCCTTTGGCGTGAACTCGGACTTGAGTATCCGGGGGTTCTGCCCTTTGGCCTCGGCCAGGCTGAAGCCTGTGAGTTCGCTGAACCTGCGGTTCACATACTCGATGGCCCCGCCCGGATCGGTCACGATGACGGCAACCGGGCTTTGGTCCAGTGCCTGGGACAGGCGTCTCACTTCGATACTGGTGCGCTTGCGCTCGATCGCATTGACGATCGCCGACGCCGCGATACGCAGAAGCCCCGTCGACTCGGCATCCCAATCAGCACGTCGTCCTACCGCATCGAATCCGAGGCTGCCGACAAGCTCACCGCGCCACATGAGGGGCACCGCACAGATCGAGAGGATATCCTCGTCGAGCAACGCCTGGCGTTCCGGCTCATCCAGTTCACGTGTATGGAGGACGTCGCTGATGATGAGATCCGCATCGTCCGCGATGGTCTCCATGATGTGCGGGTAGGTGTCTACGGGCACGTCTTGTAGAACAGCACGCCGCGAGAGCGCGCCGAGTGCCACCCATTCATGCGTGTTCGACATCAGATCCCCACCATGAGACAGCGTCATGACGTAGGCCCTGTCCCCGCCCATGAACACGCCGATCAGCTTCAGGGCCTCATCGATACGTTCATCGATGTGCTCGGACTCGATGTTGATGAAGCCGGTCGAGATCTCCACGATGAGATCGTTGAAGCGGGCACGATAGTCGAGCATGCTCTGGGAGCGATGCCACCCGGTCATGTCACGGGCGTAGACCAGCACCGCACGCTCGTCCTCATAGCTGGTCGGTACAGCAGTGACCTCGACATCAACGATGCCGCCATCTTTGCGCTGGTACTGGCATTCATGTTTGATGGTCGTGGCCTCGGCCGCAGACGCTTCCGTGAGACACTCGGCGATGCTCTCAAGTCCCTTGACCACGATGTCTTCGATCGGCATGCTGCGCAACTCCTGGATCGAGTAGCCGAGCCAGCCCACCATGTAGGGGTTAGCGACACGAATGGTCCGCTCACCCAGACTCATGATGAAGATGCCCTCGGGAGCGTTGTCGAACATCTGACGGAAACGCCGCTCGGTGCTGGCCACTCGCGCAGCCCAGGTGCGTGTGAGCTGGATGGCCGACCAGAACGTGAGTATCAGGATGCTTGCCGCAAGACTGATGAGGATCCCGTTCATGCGCGCAACAGCAACCTCGTGATCCACCGTGTCCGCTGCCTTGTCCACACCCAGCAGACCAACGAACCCGCCGTTGGTGCTGTAGACTGGAGTGAAGGCTGTATACCAGGTGCCCCACTTGTCGCCGAGCGGACCCTCGACGAACTGATGGGGAGACTCGAGCGCTGCCAACAGCTCCGGACTGGCCTCCTCGTAGACCGTTCCCGGCGCGTCCTCGGCACCGTCCGCCGAGGCCGGCGTGCCTTCGGCCAGAATGACCACTCTGCCATCGCGCAGCCCTAACACATAGAGGAATGTCGCGTCGGGAGCAGCCTCGCGCGCGGCGGTAAGGCGCTGCTGGACGACCATGTAGCTGCGTGTGGCAGTATCCCCCGCCTGACCGGTCAGGCCTTCTAGTTCTTGGGGATCGAGCGCTGCGGCGGTGATACGGACCTGGACCTGCAAGCGCTCCAGCTCGGAGGCGAGCCGCTGCTCACCGAAGAGGTACGTGACGAATGCACCGCCGACGAGCGCTGCGACCATGGTGATGGCGATAAGCCCGCCGAGGTGTCTCAGACCCGACCGCGCGTTGGCATCGGCCCACAGGGGGCTCACCCGCTGCATATATGCCCCCAGCTGCCAGGCGAACAGCAGCACGGCAACCGTGCGAAGCAGTTGGACGGGAACTCCGGTGACCTGGAAGAACGAAGCCTCGTTGAATACAGACATCGGGAACACGTCAGCTTGTGCGGTAGTCCAGATGCCGAGCGCGCCGTAGAGGAACAACCCCGCTGCACACCACTGAAGGTGCGGGCGCGCGGTACCGCTCGTGTTGCGCGCGAGTGCAGCGAGCGCAACAGCGCCGGCGAGCGTACTGACTATGCCCAACAGGTAGCCCACGACCGCACTGAGAGCGACCTGGCCGCCGAGGAGTCCGAGGGTGATCAGTACCGCGGGTGGCACAAGGATCCAGCGACCTTGCGTCCACCCGACCTGTGTCTTGAAGCCCAGTCGCCAGAACTGCACGAGCAGGAGGTACGCGATCGCGGATACCGCACTCTCGACGTAGACCAGCGTGGCGGGGCGTTCATAGGCAAGTCCGAGCGTCTGCGACCAGGACACGGCGACCCACAGCACGGAGAACCCCGCCAGCCAGCGCCACGGAAGCTCGCGATTGCCCAGCCGGTAGAGGCTGATCGCATGGGTCGCGACGATGGCGAAACCCACGCCCCCCATAAAGAGCGCGTAGTCGGTCTGGCCGGCAAGGAACTCGGTCACGTCGTCCTCGTATCTCCTGGACCTGCCTCACAGTGGTGTGAACGTACCTGGAACCAGGCGGTTCCTATCATCGATGATTCCCATCAAGCGCCCCGCCGCGCCGCTGTGTCACTCAGGGCGTCTAGGAGAGCAGTGTGAGAGCGGCTGCCACGAATCGCTCGACATCGGCCTGTGTAGTGTCCCAGGATGTCACCCAGCGCACCGCCGACGTGCGTTCGTCCCACACGTAGAAGTCAGCAACGGCCTGCAGCGCCGCTACGTGCTCTGCAGGCACGTACGCGAACACCTCGTTGGCCTGAACGCGCTGCAGTAGCCGTATGCCCGGCACCTCGGCCATGCGCTCCGCCAGCAGTGCTGCCATCTCATTCGCGTGCCGGGCGTTCCTCAACCACAGGTCACCCTCGAACAATGCAGTGAACTGGACGGCGGTGAAGCGCATCTTCGATGCGAGCTGCATCGACTGCTTGCGCACGTAGGAGAAGTCTCTGGCCATTGCCGGATCGGCAAAGACCACCGCTTCGCCCATGAGAATCCCGTTCTTCGTCCCGCCGAGGGACAGGATGTCCACACCTGCACCGAACGTGATGTCGCGCAGATCACAGCCGAGAGAAGCCGCGGCGTTCGCGATCCGTGCGCCATCCATGTGCAGCTTCAGTTCGTGCGCGTGGGCCGTCCGTGCTATGACCCGCACCTCGTCCGGTGTGTACACGGTTCCGTACTCAGTCGCCTGAGTGATGGAGACGACACGCGGCTGGGAGTGATGTTCGACTCCCACTCCCCAGATGCGCGCCTCGACAAGTTCCGGAGTGAGCTTGCCATCGGGAGTCGGCACCGTCAGCAGTCTGCCTCCCGTGAGACGCTCCACCGCGCCGCATTCGTCCATGTTGATGTGGGCGGTCTCGGGGCAGATGCAGGCCTCGAACGATCGCATCACTGCCGAGAGACCCGAGACGTTGGCACCGGTGCCGTTGAAGACGAAGTAGACTGCGGCCTGCTCGCCGAGATGACGGCGAAGATGTCCCACAGCTTCTGCGGTGTAGGGGTCATCACCGTACGCGTGGACATGCCCCGCATTCGCCGCAACGATCGCGTCCATCACCGCCGGATGCACACCGGCGTTGTTGTCGCTCGCGAACGTGCGCGCGGCGCTCACGCGGCCACCGCATCGCGGTCGCGCCGGAGCTCTCGGGAGAGGACGAGTGCGACGACCAGGCCGGCAACTCCGATGACGCCCTTCCACAGATGCAAGTCATGCTCTCGCTCCGCTCCAGGCTCGACCAGCAAGAGCTCGACAGCGTGCACGTCCATGTCGCCACCGTGTTCATCGCATGCCTCGTGATACACGCCGACCACCTCGACCACGTCCCCTCCGCGTGCATAGCTGCCAAACGTCTTGACCATCTCGGCCATCTCGGAAGGCAGGTAGACACCCATCGCCACGCCATCACCCAGCATGTTGAGCCACACGTGTCCTTCGTCCGCACGAAGTGCCTCGCTGACCACTTCGCCTGAGAACCGGACTGTGGCGCCATCGAGGTCCTGGGCAAGCGAGGCGAGCCCGGCGGGCGTGACGTCGACAATGGTGCCCGCACCCGATGCGGACACGGGCATGAGCATCGCGATAGTGAATACCAGCAGCGGCACAAACAAGCGTCTCATGCTGATCGCCTCCCGGAACGTCGGCGTCCCAGAGAGATGGCTACCGAAGCGAACAGCGCGAGCAATGCGACGAACTCAAGACGCCCCGCCCACATCTGCAGGATGTAGACGATCTTCAGACCGGCGGGCATCGCCGGATTGGTGATGCCCGTGGACAAGCCGACGTTCGCCGCAGCCGAGACGGACTCGAACAGGGATTCGCCGATCGGATAGCCATACGCGGCGCCGATGAAAGCCCCGGTGATGTACGTGACCATGTAGAGTACGAACACCATGAGCGCGCTGTTGAGCAGAGTCACGCTGAGCTCACGGTCGTCCAGATGGTGGAAGTGTTCCTTGATGACGGCCGAGGGCGGCGCAAGCGATTCGCGGACCCGCCACACGACGCCTTTCGCGATCACGCCGAGGCGAAGCGCTTTGATCCCGCCGGCGGTCGACGAGGCCATGCCGCCGAACGCCATCGCGAGAATGACCGCACCCATCGCAAGTCCGCCGTAGTCACGCGCCCATTGAGCGGCGTAGAGCGTCTGATGGCCGGTGCCGGTGTTGGCCGAGAAGATATGGTACACACCTTTGCGCAGGATCTCAGGCATACCGTTGAACGCCTTGGTCGCAGCCAGGCCTAGCGTCGAGAAGATCACGAGCACCACCACGTTGGCGCTCCACGCCCGCGCTTCGATGTTCTTGAACAGCTCACCACGGTCTCCCCGCCAGACATCAGCATGCAGATTGAAGTTGAGGGTACCGCCGATCATGAGGATGACGGTGACGAACTCGAACACCCAGCTGTGATAGTACAAGGCGTTCATCGACTGGGGTCCGAACCCACCAGTGTCATAGGTGGCGATCGTGGCCCAGAACGCGTGAAGACCGGAGCGGACCGGCTCCATTCCCAACGTGAGGTTCACCACCGACAGTGCCACCGTTCCCAGCACCACATAGACTGCCGTGACGAACCAGATGAACCGTGTGGTGTGCACCACATTCGGCAAGATCTTCTCATCCCTGCCTTCGGCGATATAGAGCGACATGGCGCCACCCCGCAACCCGATGGCGATCGAGACGGCCGCCACCACGATGCCCTGTCCGCCGATGAGATGTGTGAAGTGGCGCCACATGTTGTGTGAGAGCGCAAGGTGATCCAGATCCTGCACGAGAGTGAGTCCTGAGGTGGTCAGTCCCGACATGGCGTCGAAAAGGGCATCCAGGTAGCTGCCGTAGTTGCCCGAGAATGCCAGGGGAAGTGCGGCAGCAAGAGATGCGGCGAGCCATGCCAGCGCCGTCACGATGAGGGCGTTCGACCGATTGAGCGGCGTGTTCGGCGGAGAAAGCAAGGCTAGCGCCATTCCCACGGCGCATGAGATCCCCATGCCCATAAGATAGTCCAGCGCGGGGTCCCACTCCTTCAGAGACAGCGCCGTGACGAGCGGAATAGTCATCGCCAGACCGATGCCGACGATCAGCAGCCCGGTGTAGTGGGCGATCGTGCGTACGTCCCTGCGTTCGAGTGTGACCCACATGCGATCGCCTAGCCGACCAGTGTCACGATGTAGGCTATCAATCCCACGAACGCCATGAAGCCCATGAAGATCGCGAGTTCAGAGAGAATACCCACGACCCAGTGACGGTACGGACTGTGGAATCGAATGACATCCATACGTCGCTCCTCGGCCATCTCCACTCACCGGCTCCGGGTGTCCCGGCACCCGATATTGTGGCACAAACCTGCCTCGTGCCGCAGAACGGTCGGGCTACTCGTAGGCGATGGCGTCGCGAACGCTCACCTGTGAGGCACGGAATGCGGGCAGCACGCTCGCGAACACAGAGACGAGTGCCATGACCGCGAGGGTACCTCCAACGCCCGCCCACGAGTATCGGTAAGCCAGAGGAATGCCGGTCGCGACTGCAAGCGCGTTGGTCAGCGCCCAACTCATCGGGAACGAGAGCATCGCGCCTAAACCCCAGCTCATCACGCCAACGACGAGGCCTTCGCTCATGAATATCTGATAGATCGATCTGTGCTGAGCTCCGATAGCACGCATGACCCCGATCTCGCGCGTGCTCTCAAGCACGTTGAGAGTCATGGTGCCGGTCAGCCCGATGACACCGACCGCCGCGAGCAACACGGCCATGATGACGAGGAAGGTCACCAGGATGCCGAGTTGCTCCGCGATCGTCGCCGACAGACCACTCTGCGTTCGAGTGCTGACTACCTGATAGCCTGCTTCATCAAGTCTCACCTCGGCTGCCTCCATGGCGGCCTGCTGCGCGCCGGACGAGTGATCCTCGGTTTGCACGAGCACACGGTTGACTCCCCTGTCGCCGATGATGTGGCCGAGGCTGTCGCGATCCGCGTAGATCGCGGGTCCGCTGAGCTGGCCACTCACGACGCCCACAACGCGCCATGACCGATCCTCACCCATGACGGTGAGAGTGAACCGCTGTCCGAGGGAGATAGCGGCCTCGTCGTTGACCACATCCGTGTTGACCACGACAGCATCGGTGTCGCCCGCCTCAAGCCATCGCCCGGCCACGAGGCGCGGACGGACGAAGGTCGTGTCGTGGGGCAGACCGACGAGGTACAGGCTCTCGTTCTCCGTGCCGTCCGGCCTGAGATAGACCACCGGCTGGCCGGACCAAGTCTCTACAGCCGCGACTTCTCGCACGTCGGCCACCGTGCGTTCCAGCGCGGCGGCATCCGTCGTCTGGCCCAAGACCAACTGGGCGTCGTAGTTCCACCACGATTCCAGATTCTCGATCGTACGGTTGATGGACGCCTGCACGCTGACCACGGACATCACAACGGCCGCGGCGAGTGTCAAGGTCGCAAGGGTGAGCGCCAGGCGGCCCTTGCGCAAGAACGTGTTGCGGATGGAGAGCGCAACCGGCCGGGGCAGTCCGCGCACGAGGCCTAACAGCCGGTCACCGAGACCATGACCGAACGAGGCGGTGGACATGCCTGTGGAGTTGAGCGCGCGAACGACGCTCATGCGCGCACCCATGCGAACCGGCACGATCGCAGCCAGAAGCGGCACGACAAGCCCCACGCCGATCTCCAGCAACGTCACCCAGGTAGGCGGCTGGTACGACGAGACGCGGAAGTTCAAGATGCCTGCTGCAAACTCGGTGAACCGGCGCCCGGCGTAGGCCGCTGAGGGTAGCCCGATGATGACCGCGAGCACTCCGTACGCGGCCACGGTGGCAAGGTACATGCGCATGATCTGTCCAGCTCGGCCACCCACGGCCTTCATGATGCCCACCTGCCGTACCTGCTGGGCCATGATCGCGGATACGGTATTGACGACAAGGAAGCCCGACAGTCCGAGGCTCAGCACGCCCAGAGCGAGCAAGAGCAGCGAGACCGCCTTGAAGATGTCGCCGAGGAAGTGACTGCCGGGTTCGGGCACCGCCGTCCCGTAGACCGTCACCCCGCGTGTCTCCAGCACGTCCGAGCGGATGTCTGCCGCAAGTCTCGACGCCGCCTCGCGATCCATCCCGGTGCGCTCGAACCTGATCTCCAGACGGTTGTAGAACTCCGGCTCCTCTATGTCGACGAGAGTGTCGAAGGAGATGAAGCCCGTCTCGGCACCGACGAACTGCGCCGGGATGGCATTGATGTCATGGACGAACCCCGCCACCGTGAGCGAGACGCGCGAACCGTCAGCAGTCTCCACCTCGAGCACATCACCCACGCGATAGTCACCGACCTGCAGTGCCGAGCCTTCGAGCGCGATCTCGCCACGGCGCAGCGGCCAGTGCGTGACCTGGTCGGGCACGATCCGTTGCACCGTGATGTGCTCGTAATCCCGCATCGCTACGATGGAGAGCGTCCCAGGGTCCGCCGAGCCCCGCCAGCGGTAGCGCAGGTCGACCTCGTGTCGTCCCTCGGCAGCTGCGACATCAGGATGCGACACCGCTCTGGTCACGACCGCATCATCGATGGGTCCGGTGTAAAACGTCGCGCCTGGAGCGGCAGCGGCAGCGAAATCGCTGTCGAACTCGCGCACCAGGATCTCGCGGCCACCCATGACGACGCCCACGGCGAAGATGCCGATGGCGATCGAGACCGCGACGAGCGCCGTACGGAACCGGTGACTCGTCAGGTCGCGACCGACCTTCCTCCAGCGTGGCGGTACCATCACTACGCTCCGTGACGCGGGCGATGAACGTGCTCCTCGGCTATCTCCCCGTCAACCACGTGGAGTGCCCGGCGTACGCGAGAAGCGAGGTCGTTGTCGTGTGTGACCATGATGATGGTCTTGTGCTGCTCCACGAGCCGCTCGAACAGACCGAAGACCGCATCGGCGGTCTTGGAGTCCAGGTTGCCGGTGGGCTCATCGGCGGCAAGGATCGGGGGATCGTTCGCGAGAGCTCGCGCGATCGCAGCCCGCTGTTGCTGGCCTCCCGACAGCGCTGCCGGGAGCTTGTGCGCCTGGTCGGCAAGCTCCACCTGCTCGAGCAGGTCCATCGCACGCTCGACCCGCTCCCGTGGCGAGTACATCGCACAGAAATCCATGGGGAGGATCACGTTCTCAAGAATCGTCAGTGTGGGCAGCAGCTGGAAGAACTGGAACACGACGCCGATGGTACGACCGCGCCAGCGCGCGAGCTGGTTCTCATTGAGTTGGTGCACCGGCGTGCCGTCGATCATGACCTCGCCACTCGTCGGATGGTCGATTCCGGTGATCATGTTGATGAGGGTGGTCTTGCCGCTGCCCGACTTGCCGATGATGCCGACGAATTCGCCGGTGCGGACGTCCAGGTCGATCCCCCTCAGCGCGGTGAACGGGATCTCGCCGGTGTCGTAGACCTTGACGACATCGCGCAAGCGCAACAGGGGTGCGTCACTGGCGGTGTTCATTTCCATACCTCGCGGCATCCGACAACTCAGAGAATCCAGCATACACCGTGGTCACCCTGGTCGGCGCCACGCATGAGCTGCGGACGCGACGCATGGGTATCTACTGGTGCGACTGCACTCAACAACGAGAGCGAGGACACATGAGATGTTCCCATATGGAACATGTCGATCCGCATCTGGCCGCCGAAACGCAGGTGTGCAAGGAGTGCGCGGAGCTCGGTGATGCATGGGTCCAACTGCGCGTCTGCAAGACGTGCGGCCACGTAGGATGCTGCGACTCATCGAAGAATCGTCATGCCCGCGCTCATTTCCACGAGACGGGCCATTCAGTGATCGGACCTGCGAGCGGTGCACAAGACTGGCTGTGGTGCTACGAGGACGACGACTACATCGATGCCGGATGACGCAGATGCCGCCGGTGTGATGGTAGTCTGTGATGCATCCGGCCAAGCACCGGCATATGACGACACGCGCGTAGAACGGGGTGAGGGAATGGCGCTCGGCGGACTCTTCTCGGCAAGAGAACTCGTGGCAACCGCTCGCGTCGCGGTGGGACCGGACAACACCGGGACCGTCGAGACCTGGACACTCTCCGACACGCGGCAAGAGTCCGCGTACCACACCATTCTGCAGTTTCTGATGTACTACGCGCGCATGATGTTCTTTCTCAGCTTCCGCGATACCGCAAACGAGCTGTTCGACATGGTGAACGAATCGGTTGAAGCAATGATCGCGGCGGCAGAGGGACCGGCGCCCGTGGTGGGGCACGGTTGGAGTCTTGCCGGCGAGGATGCCGTAGACGCGCGCGTCTACGGTGCCGAGCTGTTCCGCTTGGGTCCGCGTGACTACAAGAGCAAGGCCTCGAAGCCCGAAGAACCCGACGACGCCGATGTACAGGGCTCCGTACTGCTCTATCTCGAGTACCTGATGGCTACCCTGCCGGTTCTCGAGCGCGCGTACCTGGCGCTCGCGCTCAAGGGCATGGCCGAGTACTACGAAAAGGGCAAACACTGGCACACGACCAAGAGTCTGCACCCCGCACCCGCGTACGGGATGAACTACGCGCGGCGCATACTCGAGAAGCCCGGCTCCCAGCCCTCGCGGCGCTAGTAGGGGCGCGCTTCAGAGATGTAGTAGCCGAGTTCTGTCGGCACGACATAGTATTCGAACTCATCCACACCCCAACGCCACTCTTCTGCGGTATGGACCCAGAACGTCATGTCGTCTTGCGCTGTCACACCCTCGATCGTGTAGCCGATGAAGTCTCCATTGGAGTACTGGGCGCTCGCCGGGTCGTCGGAGAACGGCGGGATGCATAGCCGTTGGGCCTCGAGCGGACGGTCCTGCATGATGAGGTCCAGGAAGTTCATGACGGTCGCCACAGCCTCGTCCTCGGGTAGCAGGCTCCCCTCGTCGAAACCGGTGTCCAGCGGGAGGTCCTCGGTCACGGTCCACTGGCCGTCCACGGTGCGCTCGACCACGACCTCGTCGGTGTACTCGCTGTTCGGAGGTCCAACCCAATAGGTCTTGAACTCGGGATCGTCGGTCTGCAGACTGAACACCCAATCGGCCGGGAAGAGCGCAGCGAGCGCCGCCTCGGGCGTGGGATAGGCGTCACTTGCGGGAGCCTCGATTGCCGGCTCTTGAGTGGACGTCCCGCTCGAAGTCGTGCCTGACTTGTCGTTAAGACTCCGGAGCAGGAGGATGCCGCCGACAACCCCGCCGATCACTACCACGAGCACGATGGCGACTATCGCGATGATCAGACCCGTCTTCTTCTTCCGAGGAGGCTGCTGCACATAGGGCTGCTGGGCGTATTGCTGTTGGTATGGCTGCTGGGCGTATTGCTGCTGGTATTGGTGCTGGGCGTATTGCTGCTGATACGCCGCATCATTGTATGCAGGAGGGCCGGGTTGAGCTGGCGGAGCTGGCTGTTGTGGCATGACCTGCGTCGGTGCGACGGGCTCGGGCACCGGTTGCGGGGCAGGCGCCTCGATACGAGCTCCACACTCACCGCAGAACGCCTGATCCGCCCCTATCGGCTTGCCGCAGTTCGGACAGTCCATCATGCGCCTCCTCGCCCGGTGAGTCCCTGGAATGAATCTATGGTTCCACGCAGCGCATGTCAAAGCATGTAGGAGCTGTCGAGTGCGACAACCGACATCGATCAGCCGGCGAGCGAGAGCTCCAGTCGGCCTTGCGTGCCGCCACCGAACCCTTCGGTGCGACGCAACGCGACGATCGCGATGTCGTCTTGCAGGTGGCCGTCGGCGTGGGAGAACGCGGAGAGGAAGACCGACTCGGGAATCACATCTGCCGGCTCGTCGGAGCATTCGTCCACCACGGACAACAGCCGGTCGATCCCGAAGATCTCGCCGTGCCGATCGTGTGCCTCAGTCAGCCCGTCGGTATAGAGCAGGAGCAGGTCTCCGGTATCGAGAACGGCCTGTTTGCTCTCGTACCGACCCCGACTGCCGCCGCCGAGAACACCGTGAGAACCGCCGAGGAGTATGGGCCGCTCGCCTTTGCGCACGAGTACGGGAGCAGGATGGCCGGCCGAACAGTACGCCATGTGGCCCGTGGAGCGATCCAGGGTGGCGAAGAACGCGGTCGCAAACTCGTCCGGCTCGGCGCCTCGCAACATCATGTCGCTCGCCGACTCGAGTACGACACCCGGCGACGGCAGGCGCAGCGCCTGCGCGCGCATCGAGCTCTTGACCAGCGTGGTGAGTGCAGCGACTTCCGCGCCCTTACCCGTCACCTCACCGACCAGCAGCCCGACCTGTCCTCCATCGAGCTCCAGCACGTCGTAGAAGTCGCCGCCCACGTGTGCGCCGCGCGAGGCGGAATGATAGAGGTGGCCCAATTCCATGCCCGCAAGTGCGTGCGGAGCGGTGAAGAATGCCGACTGCAGCGAGCGCGTGATGCGTCGTTCGTTCTCGTAGGCTCGCGCGTTGGCCAACGCAAGCGACAGGGACACCTCGAGTTTGCGCGCGAGCTCGAGGTGGGCGTCGCCCAGAGTGAATTCTGAGTCCCAGCAGAAACCCATGACGCCGGTGACGTCGCCGCGCTCCATGATCGGGACCATCACGAACGCTCCGATGTCGTGGCGTTCCATCAGGTCGCGCTTGGACTTCTCGGTCTCACGCATGCCGGCCGCATAGGTGACCCGTCGCTCCCTGGCAGCCAGTCCGGGCAAGGACAGCTCGTCCTCCTTGAAGGCGATACCCATCATCTCCACGGGCCAGCCGTGGACGTTTCGGAACACCCACGAGCCGTTCTCTCGCTCCGCGATCCAGCCCCAGTCGGCCTTCAGCGCCTCAGTGGCCTCGACGAGCACGCGCTGCAAGATCTCCTCGGCGTCCAGAGACGACAGCACGGTCGTATCGATGAGCCCCATCGCCTGACGGAGATCGCACGCCTCAGCATCACGTCTGCGGCCCTCGTTGACGTTGGCGGTCACGTCAACCGCGGTGAGCAGGACATCGTAAGGATCGCCGATCCGTCCGGGCACCGGGAGGTAGTTGAGCTGCCAGTATGTCGTCTCACCCCACGACGCACGGTACTCGTACTCCGGGTCGGTGATCGCCTGTCCGGTGTAGGCTACGTCGATGAAGCGTACGGCAGAAGGCGTATCCGAGAGAAACCCGCGTATCGGCATGCCGAGCAGGTCCCACTGTGGACGCGGGTCGTCCATCAGATCGAGGAACGCGCGGTTGGTCCAGCAGAATCGCAGCGACGCACCGGACCACAGCGCGGCAGGATACGAGACACCCTCCAGAAGCAGCGTGAGCCACGCGGCATCAGCCACGGTTCTCCATCCGCCACTCGTCGAGTTCATCCTATCGATGCTTCCGCTCGTCTTCCGCACCCCCAGCAACGCCACACATC
Organism: Actinobacteria bacterium UBA2279; assembly: GCA_002347365.1. GTDB lineage: Bacteria > Actinomycetota > Coriobacteriia > Anaerosomatales > Anaerosomataceae > UBA2279. The sequence continues at coordinate 168,337 of DDWT01000012.1, read as the reverse complement.
TGAACCCGACCGTACGCGGTCGCCCATGTTTCGACTATCGGCACTACGGCACGCAGACTCAAGCTGGCCGCACTCCTTCGCGACGAGCGGCGGAGTGAAGCGTGCTCACGTCATACAACGTGGGTAATACTGTGATGATACGTACGAATGCCGAGGAGGCCGCGATGTCGCACTCCGATCTTCACCGCACACTGCTCGTGGTGCTGGCGCTGGCAGTGGGTCTGTCGGGGCTGTCAGTGGCCGCAGGATGCAAGAAGAGGGCGGAACAGACGACCGATGCAGACACGACCACGACGGTCGAACCGACGGACAACGGTGCGCAGCCGCTACCCGAGGACGACGGCAGCAGCGAGCCCACCGCAACTCCCCCGGCCCCGCAGTACGTGAACGTCTATTTCGCGCGTGGCGATGTCCTCGGCGTGTCACGTCGCCAGATTCCCGCCACCAAGGCGGTTGCGACTGCGGCGATGCGGGAACTCCTGCTCGGACCAACGGGCCTGGAGGGCGAGTACGGACTGCACTCGGAGATCCCTGTCGGCACCGATCTCAACACGATCACGATCCGCGACCATGTGGCGACTGTGGACTTGAGCGGCGAATACGAGTCTGGCGGCGGGTCGCTTTCCATGCAGATGAGGCTTGCTCAGGTCGTGTTCACCCTGACGCAGTTCTCCACGGTAGACTCGGTGGCCTTCAAGCTCGATGGATCGCCGGTCGACGTGTTCAGCGGGGAGGGCGTCGTGCTGAACGCCCCCCAGTCGCGTGCAGACTACGGCAACGTTCTCCCGGCCGTTCTCGTTGAAGACCCGACACCGGGCATCACCATTGCGAACCCGCTTAGGATCAGGGGGATGGCGAATGCGTTCGAAGGCACATTCCTCATCGAGATCCGCGATCCGACCGGGCGGACCATAGTGGACACGTTCGCAACAGCAGGCGCGATGGGTGAATGGAAGGCGTTCGATATCAAGATTCCGTACACCACCGACCACACCGGCATCGGCACACTGATCATCTACACAGAATCGCCGATGGATGGCTCGCGCACCGATGTGGTCGAACTGCCCGTCAAGATGATCAAGGAGTGACGCTCCCGGTACTCCGAGAGCTCCCCTTCGCGCATTGTCGCCGCGAATAGTACGATAGTGACAGTCGTCCTGGGGGGAACGTCATGGTTCACAGCATCTCGCTGCTGCCTTTGGGCGCAGCAATCGTGGGGGCTTCACTCGCCTGGTTCACGCTGCTTCGCCCGCGGCCGCTCTCGCGCAAGCAGCGGTTCTTCGTCGGTCTGAACCTATCGACTGCCCTGTGGTCATTCTCCTCGTTCGCCCTCATCAACCACGCGCCCGGCCAGGAGGCAGGCACGTTTCCGTACGGCGCTCCAGGCTACGTGATCAGCACGGCCCTGACCCTCGGAGTAGTGGCCTCGACCTACTTCTGGTTCCTCTTCGCTGCAGAGCACGCCCGAAAGCGAGCGTGGACCCGAAGTCCCGTCACGTGGATAGCCGCGTTGCCCGGCATCTACACCATGCTCGCCACTGCGACGAACCCGTCACACACACTGCTCGTTCGACAGAGCGAGCCCTTCGCACGCGTGGACATCGGCTTACTCGCGTATCCATACCTGGTGGGCACATACGCACTCGTCGCTCTCGGTACGTACCTTCTCATCAGAGGTTCATGGACCCGCGGCACGACTGCCGGGAGGCGGCAGGCGATCTTCCTCGGCATCGCTGCCTTGCTACCCACCATGGGAGGGCTGCTGTGGCAGCTCCTCCGTCAGTTCACACCGCTCGATCCCACCCTCAATCCGATACCGGTCCTGTTCGCCGTGCTCGAGCTTGTGCTCGTGGGAGAGGTGGTCACGGGTGGGCTGGCAGACCTTCTTCCACATGCACGGGCAGCCGCGTTCGATGCGATGCACGATGCAGCCATCGTGCTCGACTCGCGCCTTCGCGTGATCACCGTCAACCGTGCCGCAGCCAGGCTCTTCCCCATGATCGAGGAGGGCATGCCGATCGACGAGTACTTCTCTACCCTCGGACAGCACGCCCGCACGTTTCTCGAGAGACATCCCGAAGGCGTCAACTTCGAGGCGGACCTCGGCGGATTCGTGTACTGGGGCCGTGTGCGCCAAACCGGCGGGAACCACGCGGGCTGCCTCGTTCTGCTGACGGACCTCACCGACCTGCGATCCGCTCAGGCCAAGCTCACACAACTGGGTGTAGAGCCCTGGCCGGCCAGGCTGGAGCACGTAGCCGTACGCGAGCGCGAGAGCGTCGAGGCCTAGCCGGACGTGTGCCCTACGCTTCGGACCGCGATCTCGTCCTCCACGATATCGATCACCACGGAATCGCCTTCGCCCACCGTCCCGTCGATCATCGCCTTGGCGATGCGATCGACCACCTCTCGCTGGATCACGCGTTTGAGCGGTCGAGCGCCGAAGACCGGGTCGAACCCCTCCAACGAGATGCGTTCGACCGCTGCACCCGTGAGTTCGAGCGCGATCTTGCGCTCGGCGAGTCGCTTGCGGACGATCTCCAGCTGCAGGTTGACGATGTCACCGATCTGCTCAAGAGACAGGGAATGGAAGACCACGATGTCGTCGATACGGTTGAGAAACTCAGGTCTGAACGTCACGCGCATCGCGTCTTCGACGAGCCGTCGCATGGACTCCTCGTCATCGCTGCCTGCGAACTCCTGGATGAACTGACTCCCGACGTTGCTCGTCATGATGACGATGGTATTGCGGAAGCTCACCGTACGGCCCTGACCGCCTCGGTCAACTGACCGCCCTCTTCATAGCCCACGTAGCCGGGAGGTGCTCCAATGAGGCGCTGGACGCTGAACTTCTCCATGTACTCGGACATGTCGATGCGCACCATATTGCGCTCGTCATCGAACAGATACGCCGCAAGCGCCTTGGCCAGCTCGGTCTTGCCCACTCCCGTGGGTCCCATGAAGATGAACGATCCGATCGGACGATCGGGATCCGAGAGACCCGCGCGCGATCTGCGTATTGCCGAGGCGACCGCGGTGACCGCCTCATCCTGGCCGACCACGCGCTGATGCAACAGGTCCTCGAGATGCACGAGCTTGGAAAGCTCACCCTCGAGTAGCTTGCTGACCGGGATTCCCGTCCAGCTGCCGACAACCTCGGCGATCTCGGTATCGGTCACTTCCTCTTTCAGCATGGCGTCACCGGATTGCAGCTCTTTGAGTCGCACATCGGCGCCTGAAAGCTCCTCGGCCAGTTGCGGCAGGCGACCGTAGCGGATCTCGGCGGCGCGCTGCAGATCGCCTTCACGTTCCGCTCGCTCGCCGTCCAGTCTGGCCTCGTCCAGCTCCGCTTTGAGACGCTGCACGTCGGTAATGACCGTCTTCTCGGACTCCCAACGGGCGTTGAGCCCTACAAGCTGCTCATCAAGGTCGGCCATCTCGGCTCGCAGTGTCTCCAGTCGCTCCTTGCTCGCCTCGTCCTTCTCCTTCTGCAGCGCCTGTTCCTCGATCTTCAGCTGAATCATCTGCCGGTCGAGCATATCGATCTCGGTGGGCTTCGAGTCCGCTTCGATACGCATCCGCGATGCGGCCTCATCGACAAGGTCGATCGCCTTGTCCGGCAGGAACCGGTCGGTGATATAGCGGTCCGAAAGGGTCGCAGCGGCTACGACCGCCGAGTCGGTGATGCGCACGCCATGATGCACCTCGTAGCGCTCCTTGAGGCCGCGCAGGATGGCGATGGTGTCCTCCACCGTCGGCTCGCCGACGTATACGGGTTGGAAGCGTCGCTCAAGCGCGGCGTCCTTCTCGATGTGTTCGCGATACTCATCGAGCGTCGTCGCGCCGATCGCGTGCAGCTCTCCACGCGCGAGCGCCGGCTTCAGCATGTTGCTGGCGTCCATCGCGCCCTCGGCTGCACCTGCGCCAACGATCGTATGAAGCTCGTCGATGAACAGGACGAGGCGCCCCTCGGCCTGCTCGATCTCGCGCAGCACCGCTTTCAGGCGGTCCTCGAATTCGCCACGGTACTTGGCACCGGCCACCATCGCGCCTATGTCGAGTGCAACGACGTCTTTATCCTTCAGGCTCGCGGGCACATCGCCGTCCACTATGCGTTGTGCGAGCCCCTCGACGATGGCGGTCTTGCCGGTGCCGGGCTCGCCGATGAGCACCGGATTGTTCTTGGTACGGCGTGACAGGACCTGTATGACACGACGGATCTCGTCGTTGCGACCGATGACGGGATCGAGCTTGCCGTTGCGGGCGAGGTCTGTGAGATTGCGCGAGAACCGCTCAAGCGCCTGGAACTGCGCTTCCGGGTTCTGGTCTGTCACTCGCGCACCGGCCCGCAGCCCCTCCAGCGCCTCAACGAGGCGAGCGGACGTGAGTCCGGCCTTGCCAAGAATGCGTCCCGCCTCACCTTTGTCATCGGCGAGGGCGACGAACAGATGCTCAGTGGATACATAGGCGTCTTTGAGTTTCTCGGCGACCTTGAATGCGTCACCGAGCAACGAATTGAGACGCGGCCCTACCCCTGCCGGACCGGTGGCGCCCGTGACCTTCGGCATCTTGTCGATCGCCGACGTGACCTCAGCCTCAATGAGTCCGGCGTCTGCGCCCACCTTCTGCACGATGGGTCGTACGATCCCCTCGGCGGCATCGAGAAGCGCTTTGAGGACGTGCTCGGGCTCTATGACCTGCGCAGACGCATCATCGGCGATGCCCTGAGCGGCTTGCAGCGCTTCCTGCGCTTTGATGGTGAGCTTGTCGAGCCTCATGTTCATCACTCCTATCGAGACGGCGGTGCGTCTCGCACGTCTTGCTTGTAGCCCTCCGGGCTACGGTGTCGTGCTTCAAGCCGGACCGCCGGGGGCGTTCGGCCTCAGGTGTGACCACACCCATGCGGCCACGTGTCAAAGAGGGCCGCCATGGATCTCACCGTTGCGTATTCCCTCGAGAAACCGCACAAGCCCGCTGCGCGTGTCCGCCATGCGGATCACCCATCCATCCGGACGATGCGTCCTTTGGGTACGTGCACCATGTCCGCGCGCAGACTCTGGCGAACGGCGTTGATCTCGGTAACCAGGCGGCGCTCGGTCCGCGTCGAGTTCTCCTGTGCGCAATCGAGCTCGATCTGCAATCGCTCGATCTGATCCTGAAGCTCGAGGATCCGCATCACGCCGGCAAGGTTCACGCCTTCTTCCTGGGTCAGTCTCTGGATAAGGCGCAGTCGCTCGATGTCGGCCTCGGAGTACAGCCGGGTGTTACCCGAGGAGCGCTGAGGCTCGATCAGCTGCTTGCGCTCGTAGACGCGCAGCGTTTGCGGGTGCATGCCCGCCAGCTCGGCCGCAACGCTGATCATGTACAGCGGCCGGTCTTTGCCCGTCCTGCGCTGGCTCTTCATGCTTGCCGCCTCCTACGTGGGGATGTGTGCGCGTACGTTCTCATTGCGCGAAGACTCGAACCGGGTCAGAAGCTCCTTCTGCTCCGCGTTGAGCTTCTCGGGCACGACGACCTTGACTCTGACTTTGAGATCGCCGGCTCCCTTGCCCTTCAACTTCGGAGCGCCTTTGCCACCGATGCGAAGCACGGTCCCGTCCTGCGTTCCCGGGGCTACCTTGAGCTTGACCTTGCCGTCAGTCGGTGTGGGGATCGTGATCTCGGTGCCCAGCGCCGCCTCGGCCATGGTGACCGGGAGCTCGAGCCATACATCCGCACCTTCACGCGTGTAGTACGGGTGCGGTTTGATGTGCGTGATCACGTACAGGTCGCCGGCTGGCCCGCCGCCCGCTCCGGGCTCGCCCTTGCCTTTGAAGCGCAGCTTGCCACCATCGGTGGAGCCCGGCGGCACGTTCACGGTTACGGGCTTGATCCTCACGACCGAGCCTTTGCCGCGACACGTCGTACAGGGGTTCTCGATCATCTTCCCGGTACCGCCGCAGCGCGGACATGCCCGAGAGATGCCGAACATCCCCTGGCCCTGACTGACATGGCCGGTACCGCCGCACGTGGTGCAGGTCACCGGACTGGTGCCCGGCTTGGCGCCGGAACCTTTGCAGGTGGAGCACTTCTCGGCACGCTTCACATCCACCTTGGTGGAAACGCCGCTGAGCGCCTCTTCGAAGCTCAGGTTGACCTCGTACTGAAGATCGTTGCCGCGGCGAGCGCTGCGTCCCGCACCAGCCTGTGCCGCCCCGCCGAAACCTCCACCGAAGAGGTTGCCGAACAGGTCGCCGAGATCTCCCACATCGCCCATGTTGACGGTCTGGTACTGCCCGCCGCCGAAAGGATCCGCTCCTGATGCGCCTGCACCGGGGGGCGCGTTGCCACCGAAGTACTGACCGAACTGGTCGTACTGCTGGCGCTTCTCGTCGTCCGAAAGCACCTCGTAGGCCTCGTTGAGCTCCTTGAATTTCTCCTCGGAGCCCCCTGCATCGGGGTGGTGTTTGCGCGCTTGTTTACGGAATGCCTTCTTGATCTCATCGGTCGTGGCGCTTTTGTTCACGCCGAGTATGTCGTAGTAGTCCTTGCGAGCCGCCATCGCTACTCCTCGGGAGCCGGTCCTCCGGTGCTCACAACGACCATCGCCGGCCGCACGACCCTGCCGCCAAGCGAGTAGCCCTTCTGAAAGACGTCGACAACCGTGCCTTCAGGCACCTCGGCGTCCTCACGCTGACCTACAGCCTGGTGGATGTTGGGATCGAACACCTGCCCGAAGGGGTCCAGTACCTCGACTCCCTCCTTGCCGAACACATCGTTGATCTGCTGATAGACCATCTCGACGCCCTTGAGCAGGTGGGCAAGATCGCCACCGGCCACCGTGTGGTCGATGGCACGCTCGAGGTTGTCCAGCACTGGGAGAAGCTCCTCGACGATGCGCTGACCGGCCCGCTTGCGGATCTCCTCCATCTCGCGCTGGTTGCGCTTGCGGAAGTTCTCAAAATCCGCCTGAACCCGTTGCGCGGTCTCAAGATGATGTGCTGCGTCCTCCCGCGCGGCTTCCAGCTCCTTTTGGAGTTGGTCGCCGCGCAGGTCGAACTCAGCGCCCAGATCGCTCTCCAGTTCTGGGTCGATCCGGTCGTTGTCGCGCTTGCTCATCCCTACTGCTCCTCGTCGACGACCTCGTAGTCGGCCTCGACGACCTCGTCCTCATCGGCGCCACCTTCGGCGGCCTCATCTGAAGAGGCGTCAGCCTGCGCGTCGGCGTAGACGATTTCGGCGAGCTTGTAGCTGGCCTGCTGCAGCGCCTCGCTGGCCGAGCGGATCGCATCCACATCCTCGCCCTCGAGCGCCTTCTTCACAGCCTCGATGCCACTCTCGCACGCCTCTTTGGTCTCCGCGGGCACTTTGTCGCCAAGATCGGCAATGGTCTTCTCGGTGCCGTACACAAGCGAGTCGGCGGTGTTGCGAACCTCAGCCTCTTCCTTCTTGCGACGGTCGTCCTCCGCGTGTGCATCGGCGTCGCTGACCATGCGATCGACTTCCTCGTCGGAGAGGGCGGTCGAGCCGCTGATCGTGATCTTCTGCTCCTGACCGGTACCCATGTCTTTCGCCGAGACGTTCACGATGCCGTTGGCATCGATGTCGAACGTGACGGAGATCTGTGGCACACCGCGCGGCGCAGGCGGGATGTTCATCAGGTGGAACTTGCCGAGCGTCTTGTTGTAGCCGGCCATTTCGCGCTCACCCTGCAGTACGTGGATCTCGACCGAGGTCTGTCCGTCGGCAGCCGTGGTGAAGGTCTCCGACTTGCGGGTCGGGATCGTGGTGTTGCGCTCGATGAGCTTGGTCATGATGCCGCCCATGGTCTCGACGCCGAGAGATAGCGGAGTCACGTCGAGCAGCAGGATGTCTTTGACGTCGCCGCCAAGAACGCCACCCTGGATCGCGGCACCGATCGCCACGACTTCGTCCGGATTGACGCCTTTGTGCGGGTCTTTGCCGGTGATGCCCTTGACCATATCCTGCACCGCGGGCATACGCGTCGAGCCGCCTACAAGAATGACCTCGCCGATGTCGGCGGCCTTGATGCCGGCATCTTTGATGGCCTGCTCCACCGGCTTCTTGCAGCGGTCGAGCAGATCAGAGGTGATCTTCTGGAAATCAGCTCGCGTGAGCTGGTAGTCGAGATGCTTCGGGCCTGATGCGTCAGCGGTGATGAACGGCAGGTTGATCTGTGTGGTCTGCATAGATGAGAGCTCCATCTTCGCCTTCTCGGCAGCCTCCTTGAGACGCTGGAGCGCCATCTTGTCGGCGCGCAGATCGATGCCGTGGTCAGCCTTGAACTTGTCCGCCAGCCAGTCGATGACGCGCTGGTCCCAGTCGTCGCCGCCCAGGTGGTTGTCACCGTTGGTGGACTTGACCTCGAACACGCCGTCGCCGATCTCGAGGACCGACACGTCGAACGTGCCGCCGCCCAGGTCGAAGACGAGGACCGTCTGGTCGTGATGACCCTTGTCGAGACCGTATGCAAGTGCGGCTGCGGTCGGCTCATTGATGATGCGCTTGACCTCAAGACCAGCGATCTTGCCCGCGTCTTTCGTGGCCTGGCGCTGCATATCGTTGAAATACGCCGGAACGGTGATGACCGCTTCCGTGACGGTCTCGCCGAGATACGCCTCTGCATCGGCCTTGAGCTTCTGCAGGATCATGGCCGAGATCTCCTCGGGGGTGTAGTTCTTGCCCTCGATATCGACGACAGCCCTGCCGTCTTTGCCCTTCACGGCCTTGTATGCGATGGTTCCGCGCTCCGACTCAGTCTCCTCGAAACGACGACCGATGAAGCGCTTGATGGATTTGATGGTGTTCTCGGGGTTCGTGATCGCCTGGTTCTTCGCAGACTTGCCGACGATGCGCTCCCCGTCCTTACGGAAAGCCACGACCGATGGCGTGGTCCTGTCACCCTCCGAGTTCACGATGATGGTGGGTTCGCCGCCCTCAAGAACGGCGACCGCCGAGTTGGTCGTGCCGAGGTCGATGCCGATGATCTTGCCCATGGTCCGTGTTCTCCTTCCGGAAGACCTCACACTCTGTTCGCATGAGGCACGTTCTACGTGGTTGAGCCGGACGTGCACCGTTCAGGGGGTAGGTGCGGCGCCTGGCTAAAGGTCAGTCTAAAATCTAAGCGTTATAGTGTCAAGTTTTCTGAATGCATTCGAAAGATATACCCGGATGGCCGCTTCTTGAACCGTCCTGAGAAACAGGTGCTTTACAGCCCACGATGCCTTAGGTATGGTACGTGCGAAACCGACCGCCGAAGGCCCGTCAAGGCCGATCGATGCGAGCAAGGAGAACCACATGCCTCGACCCATCATCAACGAAGACGAGTGCTCCGGCTGCGGCATCTGCGTGGATGCCTGTCCCGAGGGCGTTCTGGAACTGGTCGATGACGTGGCCAGCCCCGAGAACTACGAGAACTGCACCGCCTGCGCTACATGCATGGAGGAGTGTCCGATGGGCGCCATCGTGGAGATCGAAGAAGACTAGACGGTTTCTGAGCAACTGGACTGGGCACCCTCCGGGGTGCCCTATCTCATTCCCGGACGAATCAGTCGCGCTGTACGCTCTTGAGCTGCTGCCATACCCGTCGTTTGCGGGCATCATCGGCAAGCGAGTCCTCAAGCCCGTCAACGGCCAAGACCGACCGGCCCTGTATCTGCCGGGGAGTCCCGAACACAAGCGGATCGGCCCCGAGAGCGGCTGCAACGCTCAGAGCAGCGGTCTCATCGACAGCGATGACCAGATCCGGGTCGACGGCCTCTATGGCAAGCGCCAACGACGCCGGTTCCAGCGCGGTCTCACCCGCGCTCACGCACAGTCCGAACAGCGATGTGTCCCAACCGAGGGCTGCCAGGGCCTTGCGCACGGCCACACCATCTTCGCCAGCAAGCGCTTCTGCCCGCGACAGATCGAGCGGACTCGCCGTCCCCTTCGCGATGAATACGTCCGCGGGCGCCGATCCCGTGGTCAGGACAGGCGACTCCGACAGCGCAGCCGCGAGTTCGGATGCTGCCTTGCGCGACACCATTCCGGCAAGCGACCTATCGAGCGAAGCGTTCACCGCGGCTGCTTGAACCAGGCGGCGGTGCGAGCCAGTCCGGCCTCGAGGGAGACCCGTGCATGCCACCCGAAGACCTCTCCCGCCTTCGTCGGATCGAGCGCGCTGCGCGCAACATCGCCCGGTCGCGCCGGCTCCTTCTCGACCATGCCGAAGTATCCCATCGGCGAACGCAGGTGCTGCACCAACATCTCCACCGACGTCTCCGCTCCGGTCGAGATGTTGTAGGCGGGACCGTCCTCACCGGGCAGCGCAAGGGTCGCCTCGGCCTCGGCAGCTTCCAGCAGCGCGAAGACGATATCACCCACGTATATGAAGTCGCGCGTCTGTGTCCCGTCCCCATAGATGACGGGTGACTCGCCCGCGGCCATCCTGCCACAGAAGATCGCCACCACGCCGCCTTCGCCACGCCAGTCCTGACGGGGGCCGTAGACGTTCGCAAACCTGACAACCGCGAAATCCACCCCTGCGGGGCGCAGTTCATCGGCCAGCGCCTGCTCGGCATCCAGCTTGGAGCGCCCATACGGATTCTCGGGAGCCTTGGGGTCCGCCTCCCCTATCGGCACCGACACCGGCACCCCGTAGACGGCTGCCGAGGATGCCGAGAGGACCCTGCGAGCGCCCGCGTCCGCGGCGGCACGCGCAACAGCACGGGTGCCCTCGACGTTCACCAGACGGTCGCGCTCCGGATCGCGCTGCGATGCCGTGATGCTCGCCTGGGCGGCCAGATGGATCACGACTTCAGGTCGAAACTCCCCCACGGCGTCGTGCAGGGCGGAGTCGGTGATATCCAACCGCCTGAACCACGCGGCGGGATGCAGGTTCGCCATCGAACCGGTGGACAGGTCGTCGATAACGCCGACCTGGTGTCCGCCGCTCAGGAGACTGAACACCAGATTCGAACCGATGAATCCGGCTCCGCCTGTCACGAGTATGCGCATGGACCCTCCTAGGGTATCTCGGGTGTGTCGGTCAGGCGTCGTACCTCCACCAGGCGCGCGAGGACGACGAGCCGATAGCGCGCGCTGTACGGCGGATGACATGCCGAGAGACCCAGTCGCGGGTATCCGACATCACCAAGGACATCAGAGCGATCCGGCGTCACCTCGACCGACTGTTCCACCTCGTAGCGGTAGCGGCGATACGGCGAGTACAGGTCGATGGTATCACCAGGAACGAGCTGGTCGACACTTCGAAACGGCGCAAGATACGTGGTCCGGTGACCGGCAATGCCGCAGGTGCCTTCGGGACCCGGCAGTGAGGTCCATTCGATCCATCCGGGACCTTTCTGCAGCGCGGAACGAGTGGTCCCCTTGACCACGATCACATCAGTGTCTGTGCGCTCGATGACCAATCTGCCGAACACGCCATCCGCTCCAAGGCCATCCCAGTACGCACGGTCCTCGCTGTCCCATCCGTCGAAGTCGAGGACCGGGCCCGTCTCAGAGGAAGGCGATACGTACTCTTGCGGCGATCCGGCACCGATAGCACCGAGAGGCGCGGCAGCGTCGTCCAGTTTTCGCTGCTGCATCCAGCCGATACCACTCGTCAGAGAGTAGTAGCCCGCAAGCCCCAGTGCGATGCCGAAGAAGACATTGCTGATGACATGCAGTGTATCGCCCCTACGACGGGTCACGGTCGGTCCCTCCACCCTCTGGTTGTGTGCCGCACGTCACAAAGACCGTAAAGAACGTCCTGTAGAGTGCCGATACCTATAGTGTACGGCGATTGACAAGCGAACATCGGCACCACCCCGAAAAAGGCACCGTCGCCAAAAGGCGACTCCGCAAAGTCACGGGTCTACGGGAGGCAGAAGGTCTCCTATGACAGCCGGACTACCGAGGTTGAGTCACTGAACACGACCCGACCCACCTGCGTCCTTCGAGGGGAGTCGGGTCGATGTGCGTCCAGGGGCTCAACAAAGGGGCGATGCAAGATGAAGAACAACAAGAATGGTGTGCGGACACTGAGTATCGGAGTGGCCACCACTCTCGTAGCGTTCGTAGTAGCAGTGGGTGTCATATCCGGTGCGCCGAACGCATCCGCAGTCGAATGGTCTTCGGTCCAAGCTCGACTCGGTGCGGCAAACCCGGTAGCCGTCAAGGTTGCTGCCGAGGAGACAGTGGTCATCCAGACCAGCCCGCTCCCCAAGCAGAAGACCGAGATCGTCGTTCAGACCGCGACGACGAGCGGCTCGACGGCGAAGAAGACATCCAGCAAGAGCACAAGCAGCAGCACCTCGAGCAGCTCGAGTGGAACCAGCGATCTGGCGAAGGCCCAGTCCATCCTCGCCGGCCTGATCGCCAAGTATCCGATACTCAAGGGCTCGGTAGTCACAATAGGCAGCACGCCCAACAACTACCAGGCCGTGTGCTACTACAAGAGCGGAAAGATCGTCATCAATCCGAACCACACCGCCAGCCTTTCGACGATCCTCCGGCACGAGGTCGGGCACATCATCGACTGGCGTGACAACGGCGTGATCGACTGGGGCGAGAGCATACCAGCGCTATAGACCAACGGACACGAGCGATCCACGATAAGACCCCGGACTCCCTCTCCGGGGTCTTGCCTTCTGCCACAAAGAAGAAGGGGCCGCGCTCGCGGCCCCTTCTCGGTTGCACCGGGACGCTGGGGGATCAGACGTCCAGTGCCTTCCTGCGTATCACTACACCGATCAGGAGCGCGCCGGCTGCTGCAAAGAACAGCAACGCGAGAGTGGCTCCAGTGAACGGCAGATACGGAGGACTGACGGTCACTCTCCATGAGGCTTCGTGGAAGCCGGGCTGGATCACTGCGGTGTTGTCGATGTGCGTCGTGCTGTCGTCGGGTACGTCCTCTTTGATGCGCATCGTGTAGGTGATCGTGCGTACGTCCCCGGGCATCAGCGGCACGTTGTCCACCCAGGTGAGCTTCCCCGCTCCCTGAATGGCGCCAGCGATGTCGACCGGTTCCACGTACCGCTCGTCGTAGTCGTCCGTGATGGTCGCTACAGTACTCGCCGAATTCTCGGCAAGGTAGTACGTGAGCGTGTACGTCACGAGTTCGCCTGGGTCAGCCGTCTTCTTGTCGGCGACCTTCTTGAGCACTGTGTCGGTGAAGGGCAGGAACTGCTGCTGGTTGCCGAAGTTCAGATCCTCGTACGCTGAGCCGTTGAGGATCAGCATGTAACCCTGTGGACTGACGGTCATATCCCAGCCGTCCTGCATTTCCTCGGCCACGTAGTAGACGCCGGGCAGAAGCCCCGCAAAGCTGTAGGAGCCGTCGGCTGCGGTCACGGTCTGATCGTAGAGTTCGAACCCGAGTTCCGGCGTGGGCAGAGCAGCGATCAGGTCGTTTGGCGAGACCATACGGTACAGCCCGATTGTCCAGCCCTCAAGACCGGTCTCATCAGGCTTGTCCCACGTCTGATTACCGTCGATGTCCTCGAACTTGAATCCGCTTGCCGACGCGGTATACGTGAACTCGTTCGTCACGTCGACCGTGAGGAGCTCCTCGAGCTCATCCATGCCAAGCAGGAGTTCCTGGCCGTGGTAGCTGGCCATCCACCACACTGAAACGATGGTCGAGCCCCACGGGACCTCGTCCGAACCCATGTAGGGACCGGAGCCTGTGAGGTCGACCCTGATCGGATCGCCCTCCGATAGCTGGTACATGACGAAGAACGTCGCACCAGCAGGCGCATCAGGGTAGGTGAGGCTGAACGTCTTGGTGATATCCAGATGGTGGTTGCCGAAGTCGGCACCGTCGATACTGGTCCTGTTACCGACCAGGTACTCGCCCGGAGAATCGGTCATCTCCCAACCGGGCTTCTGGACCTCGTCAAGCGTATAGGTCCCCGGCAGTAGACCGGTGAACAGATAGCTTCCGCCTGTACCGGTGAGTGTCGAGGCCACCAGCTCGGCGCCGCGATAGAGATTGATGGTCCAACCGGACATGCCGGAATCGCCGGCATCCAGCACACCGTTGCCGTTGAGGTCGTCATACTTCATGCCCGCGATGCGACCCGGTATGAAGTCGAGCGGATTGGTCATGGGACCGGTGAGGGTCTCAGGACCTGCGACGTCGCTCAGGGGGACCTCCTCCGAGCCGACAAGCGCGAAGAACTGCCAGCTCGTGATCTCAGTGCCGAATGGCACGATGATCGAAGCAGAGTAGTCATCTGCACCGGGCAGCAGACTCAGGTCATGACTCTGGCCGCCGACCACGTAACGAACGAAGTAGCTGTCCGCCTCGGGCATCGCCTCGAACAGTGTGAGCGTGAACGTCTTGGTGACGTCGACAGCGACTGCTGCCGAGGCCTCGGCGCTCACGGTGCCTTTGTCTCCACCGAGTTCGTCGACGCCCGTCGCAACAACGGTGTCCTCGGTGGGCTCGCTGATGGTTTCCGTCCAGTCGTAGTCCATGTGCTCACCAGGACCCAGGATGAGTCCCGTGGCAACGATCTTGTGCTGGACCGCTGCGATGTAGTCGATCACATCGATCGTCAGCGTCGTGTTGCCGGAGTTGGTGACGGTCACGTAGTAGGTGACCAGCTCGGAGTCGAGCACACTGTCGGCCACGACCGTCTTGGTGACGTCGATGTCAGGCAGCAAGATGTCGACATGCGCATCGTCATCACCCGAGACGGGGCCGAACACCGTTGTGCCGGATGCGAATGCAGTGTTGTCGACCATGTCCTGGTCAGGCGCGTCCATGTACTTGACGATGGCCATCCCCAGGTCGGAAAGCGACTGACCGGGAGTAAGCACCACAGAGCCCGGCAGCAGGTCTGCACCGCCGTCGAACAGTGGATCGCTCACAGTGAAGAGCGTGACATCGACCTGACCGACATTGGTCACATCGATCGTGTACATGATCTGGTCGCCCACGTGTACCAGCGTCGGGTCCGCGGTCTTGGTGACCGTGATGCCGGTCGGACGTGGTGCATTGATGAAATCAGTGCCCTCGGCGAATGTCGAGCCGCCCACCACGGTGAACGGACCGAGGAAGTCGCCCGCAGGCACGACCTTCATGTATTCAGGCTGCTGCACTTCCTCGACCAGATAGCTGCCGGGGAGCAAGCCCGTGAACGAATAGGAACCGTCAAGACCTGTTACCGCCGTGTCATAGAGAACACGGTCACGGTACAGCTTGATCGTCCAGCCGGAGCCCGCCGTGGGCGGATCACCGGATATCCACTTGTGACCAGAGATCTGACCTGGCGTGAACGTGAACGGATTCGTCTGTGCCTCGATAAGACGCTCGGCAGGACCCATCACACCGCTGAGCGGAATCTCATCGGTGCCCATCATCGCGAAGAACTGCCAGCTCGTGATCGTCGTGCCGTAGGGCACCTGCATAACAGAGTCAACGCCCGGCGTGAGAGCACGATCATGGCTCTGTCCGCCAATGACGTAGCGGACGAAATACGAGTCCGCCTTCGGCATCGCCTCAGTCAGCGTCAGGCGCCAGGTCTTGTCGACCATGTCCGGCGCATTGCCGACCTCGACGGGGCCGACCGATTGACCGGTCGCCACCGCAATGGCGCCACTGAGGTTCGTGGTCAAGGTCCAACCGGCCTTCGACTCCTCGGTGAGCTTGTAGTCGCCCGGAGGCAGATCCACAAAACCGAAGGTGCCATCAGCGGTCGACGTGTCCGTGAGGCTGAAGCCGTAGGTCGGGTCCTGATATGCAAGATGGAAGACCCATCCTCCCAGCGGACCCTCGTCTGCGTCGCGCACGCCGTCACCATCGAGATCCTCGAACTTCAGACCGGACAGATCGCCAGTAGGTGCGGTCTCGCGTCCAACCGGGAATGGAACGGTACGGTCGCCGATATTCGTGGCGTTCCATGAGACAAGACGAGCTTGAGCACTCGATCCCGGATAACCGGAAGCGCCGTAGAGGCCTTCGAGCGGCATCCAGTACGGCGTGAGCGCCAGATGGCCTTCGAAGTAGATGTAGCCCATCTCACCCGGCTGAAGAACGAAATTCTCATCCTCCGGAAGCTGGGTTTCCAGGTACATGCTGTCAGCGTCGCTGTCCTGGATCGTGGGCGCGTAATCTGTCTCGGCGCCGGAGTCTATCGCCCACCTCCATCCAGCGGTCTCGTCGATCGCGATAGCACCGCCATTGATGTGATCGACCTTGTAGATCATCTGTGGCACCTGCACAGTCACCGCATTGCCACCGATGTTGTCGATGCTCAGACGGAAGGGGATCCACTCCCCTTCGACGTAGCCCTTGACGTCACCACTGGTCCATTTCTCATGCGGCGCGCGAGTCCAACCCTCAAGCTGGACGTTGCCCACCGGCGCGTACGGATAGATGGTGAGCAGCTCCACATCCAGCGGCGTGCTGACGGCCGCCAGTCCGACAGCAAGCGTCTCCGCGGTCACCGGAGCAGCTTCTACGGAGTCAACGACCTCTGCCTCGGGCGGAAGCCCGCCTTCTGGAGTCTGGCCAGGCACTTCCTCGGGTGGTTCCGCGAGATCCGCGACACCCTCCTCGGCGATGTCAGGCTTCGCTCCTTCTTGCGTGACTGCGATCGGATCGTCCACCGTGGTCGCGACTTCCCCCGCAAGGGCAGTGAGCCCGGGCGAGTTCATAGCCAGAATGACAGCCGTGGCGACCAACAGTGGGACAAGGCGACGCGGTGTGCGCCGATACGACATCAGCATCCCTGCCCCCTCCTTCCTCGACTCCTTTCGGAGTCCTCGCCGCGAACGCCGAGCTGCCCCTCGCGTTAGGGCCAAATAGCAAAGACCGGCCCTGAAAAGGGCCGGTCTCACCGTTAGCTCCCCCCCGACCAAAGGTGACCGCTTCGAACGTCGGAGGATCCAAGCTTCCCACATCGCGCATGTATGTCGGCTTTGAATCGCGGTGCAACCTTCATGCACTACGAAACTGTGATACCCGTCACACAGGATGCGTAACAGACATCTGTATCAAGCTTCATCACGCTCACATAGGCACGACGAACGGTATGGACGATCACGCCTGCTGCCGGAGGTTTACTTGGCCTTCTTGACGTCTGCCACAAGAGCGCGCTTGAGGACCTCGTCCATCGAGTCGACAGGCACGATGTCCATTTCGCTCTGCACGCGCCCCGGAACAAGATCGAGGTCACGCACGTTCTCTTTGGGTATCAGAACGGTCTTGATTCCCGCCCTATGTGCGGCCAACAACTTCTCTTTGAGTCCGCCGATGGGTAGGACTCGACCTCGAAGCGTGATCTCCCCCGTCATGGCTATGTGACGGTGCACGGTTCTACCGGTGAGAACCGAGGCGAGTGCGGTGGCCATGGTTATGCCTGCCGACGGCCCGTCTTTTGGAATGGCCGCCGCCGGGACGTGGATGTGGATGTCGAGCTTCTCGTTGAACTCGGGATCTATGCCGAGACTCTTCGCATTGGTGCGTATGTAGCTGACCGCAGCCTGCGCCGACTCACGCATGACATCGCCGAGCTGACCAGTGAGGATGAGGTTGCCCTTGCCCTTCATGGTCGTCGCCTCGATGAAGATGACATCGCCGCCGACCTCGGTCCACACCAGTCCGGTCGAGACACCCACTTCATCCTTCTTCTCAGCGAGGCCGAAGGAGAACTTCGGTGGGCCGAGGTACTTGTGCACGGTACGCACGGTGACCGATATCTTGCCCTTCTTGCCCTCGACCACTTTGCGCGCCACTTGACGGCAGATAGCCGCGATCGACCGCTCGAGTCCGCGCACGCCCGCCTCACGCGTGTAGCGACGGATGATCTCACGCAGGCCGCTTTCGTCAACATTGAGCTTCCCCAACGTCAGTCCGTGCTCGGCGAGCTGCTTGGGCACAAGGTACTGCATGGCGATATGGAGTTTCTCTTCTTCCGTGTACCCGGGGAAGTGGATGATCTCCATGCGGTCACGCAGCGCCGGCGGAATCGTGTCGAGCAGGTTCGCCGTCGTGATGAACATGACATTCGAAAGGTCGAACGGCGCTTCGAGATAGTGGTCCTGGAACGAGTTGTTCTGCTCCGGATCGAGCACTTCGAGCAATGCAGATGTCGGATCGCCCCGGAAGTCGGCACCGACTTTGTCGACCTCATCCATCATGAATACAGGGTTGTTCGTGCCGGCCTGAGAGATCGACTGGATGATGCGACCAGGCAGTGCGCCCACATACGTCCGGCGGTGGCCGCGTATCTCGGCCTCGTCACGCACGCCGCCGAGTGATACGCGGATGAACTTGCGTCCCAGGGCCCGGGCGATCGACTTGCCGATGGATGTCTTGCCCACGCCGGGAGGCCCGACGAAGCACAGGATCGGGCCGCGCATGTGATCGGTGAGCTTGTGTACCGCCAGGTACTCAAGAATGCGCTCCTTGACCTTCTCGAGCCCGTAGTGATCCTGATCCAGGATCTCCTGAGCGGCGACGAGGTCGAGTTTCTCCTCGTCCTCGACTTGCCACGGTAGTCCGATAAGCCAGTCGAGGTAGGTGCGGATGACGCCAGTCTCAGCTGCGGCTTGCGGCATCTTCTCAAGGCGGCCGAGCTCCTTGAGGGCCTTCTGCTCAACGTCTTCGGGCATGCGCGCAACTGCGATCTTCTCGCGGTACTCGTCCATCTCGGCCTGGATCTCGTCGTATTGACCGAGTTCTTGCTGGATCGCTTTGAGTTGCTCTCGGAGGAAGTACTCCCTCTGCGTCTTGGACATCTGCTCTTTCACGCGACTCTGTATCTTGCTGCCGAGTTCGAGGATCTCGAGTTCTTTGCGCAGGAAGCCGGCGGTCTTGCTCAGACGTGCCTTTGAGTCGGTCGCCTCCAAGATCTCCTGCTTCTCCTCAACCTTCAAACTCAGGTGGAAGGCCACAAAATCGGCGAGCCGTCCCGGCTCTTCGATCCCGCTGGCCGCCATGAGCACCTCTTGCGGGATAGGCTTGCCGAGTTCAGATGCGCGTTCGAAGTCGCCAACCAGGGCACGCATGAGCGCCTGTGTCTCGACATCCGCTTCGGCTGGCTCTTCGATAAGCTCGATGCGCACGCTGAAGTGAGGGTCTGACTGCAGGTACTCCAGGATCCGGAATCGCTGCCTGCCTTCGACCAGCGCCTTGGCGGTGCCATCCGGCAGTTTGAGTTCTTGGAGGATGCTCACAACACAGCCGACGTCATAGATGTCGTCCGGACCCGGATCCTGTAGCTCGGCCGCCCTCTGCGTCACGAGTGCGACAAGATGGTCGTTGCGCATCGCTTCTTCAAGCGCGTTGATGGAACGCTCCCGACCGACGAAGAGCGGCACCACGAGATTCGGGAAGATGATCAAGTCCCTCAGAGGGATCAGCGGCAAGACATCCGGAATCGTCGTCTGCTTGTCTTGCGTCGACATCAGGTCAACGTCCTTTCGTCGGCATGGCTGTATCGTGAGATAATCTGTCCCCAGTACTTCTCTATCGTACACGGTCTTACCTGCCCAACCCGCGGCCCGGCGGCCGCTTCATCTCGATCGGCAGCACGTGAGGCACTCTGGCACACAGCTCCTGCGTCGCGCGGTCGCGATCATGACGGTCGCGGGGCTGCTTTGCGTCCTTCCGTCCTGGGCGGTAGCACAATCGGCGAGTCCGGAGCAGTCCGAACTCGTTCAGACAGTCAAGCCATCGCTGAGATTCGATGTGCCGAGCCTGACTCCGACCGATACCTTCAAGCTCGGTGTGGACGTGGCGCTCACTGCACCCGCCGAGTACTTCGAAGTGCGTGTCCGCGTGATGCGCCCGAATGGCGCGCTCATCTACCAGAAGACCGAGGTTCGCCACGACGTAGCTGCCGGAACCGTCTCGGTAGGCTTCGAGCGCACACTGGCTGACCTCTCAGTCACACCCGGACGCTACCCTATGGAGGTCCGCGTGCTGGCATCCGGTGCCGAGGCGACACTGGTCGAGTCCCGGATACTCGTAGCCGCTGCCGACCTGCGCCCACTCCCTCTTGTCGTCATCGCGCGACTGGCTTGCTCCCCGGCGCTGGACCCGTCCGGCCGCTTCGCTCTCGATCCCGGGACGCATGATGCGCAGCGTAGAGCGGCAGATGACCTTGTCGCGCTTGTCTCGGCACGAAGCGACAGCCTGACGATCGGCCTGTCACCCATGCTGCTGGACGAGTGGATGCTCACGGCGTCCGGATACCAGCTCCTGGCCGCCACCGGTGTCGAGGACGTGCCTTCCGGCAGCGAAGTGCCCTTGCGCTACCAGGAGACCATCGCCGCTCTCTCCCGCGCCGCACAGGCTGGCCGCATCGAAGTCCTCGACGTGCCCTTCGCCAGCCCGGATATCGGAGGCCTTCAGAGCATCGCTGCCATCGATGACCTGAGACTGCACTACGAACTCGGCCGCCCTGTGTACGCGAACGTGCTCGGCATCGAGCCGTCTATCGGCACTATCCTCGCCGATGACATGATCCCTGCCGACGCGGCGCACATCATCGCCGAGACAGGCCACGGCTACCAGGTGTGTTCTCCTGCGTCATCGCCCGAAGTAATAGGCCCGGGCGTCTACCGCGAGTCGTCCACGGGCATGATGACGCTGGTGACCGACCCCGCTCTTCAAGCTCTTTTGGCCTCCGGGACCGCAGAACGGCTCTACGACCACCTGTACGACGCGGCAACCGCCGAAGAACGCGCCTCTGCACTCGTGATCGTACTGGACATCGGGCCGGGTAGGGACTACAGCGCCCAAGACGTCCAGAGACTGCTCACCGTCGTAGACCAGATTCCGTGGCTCGATGCAGTACCCGCAGCCCGGGCGGCGCAGTTGGAGCCGAACGGCACCGTTTCGCTGGTCGAGATGGCGCCCGCTCCTGATGAAGCGCCAGGAGGCTACTGGGACGACGTCGCCGAAGCCCGGCGCTACGCAGGGGGTCTTGCCGAAGCATGGGGCGCCGACGATCCCGCAGCGGCTGCGGCGCTGTCTTCGGTGCTTGTCGCGGAAGGCAGCTGTTGGGCCGGTCCCGACGCCAGCTATCCCTTCGCGGATCGGGGAAGATCGTTCGCAACTACCGTGTCTCGCTCGGCACGAGCCGTGTTCGATAGCATCGGCATCCAGATGCGGGATGTCACGCTCGCGGCCCGCGCCGGCAACGTACCTCTCACCATCGTGTCGACGCTCGATCGCCCGGTCGTCCTGCGTGTCGAAACACGGACGGGGCCCTCTGCTTCACAATCGACCGAGACCACCGTCTCAGTGCGTCCGGCGGACAACTTCCTGACCATTCCCGTCGATCTGGGACCCGCGATGGCCAACGACTTGCACGTGCGTGTCATGGCCGGTGATGTGCTGGTGGCCGAGACGTCGGTGACCGTCCGAGCGTCGTACCTCGATCGCCTCACGACCATGGCGGGCGTCGTGCTCGTTCTGTTCACCTTGCTGTTCTTCATTCGTCGCAGGGTGATACGCGCAGATGCTGGTAAGATGCCAGATGAGGTCACCGATACAGACGACTAGCGACGACGCGGACCACGACTGAGCGAGGCCCCATGCGAACCGTAGTACTCGACACCAACGTGCTTCTCGCCGACCCGGACACGCTGCTGGCGTTCCCGGATGCGGAGGTGCTGTTGCCTGAGACCGTGCTCGGGGAGATCGACAAGCTCAAGACGAGCCGAGTCGACCCGGAGCTCCGCTTCCGCGGACGCGAAGTCAGCCGCATACTGTTCGATCTCTCGGAGAAGGGCAACCTGCTGGAAGGCGTTGACCTGCCCGAAGGTGGTCGGCTTCGTATCGCACCGCTCGACAGCGACATGGACATGCCCGAGGGCCTCTCCACGCGCAACGCCGACGACCGGATCCTGGCCGTTGCCCATCAGGCATGCATCCGCGGGTGTGAAAGCCTCACCCTGGTCACCAACGACCTGAACATGCTGCTCAAGGCGCAAGCGTTCGGGTTGAATGTGGAACGGCGCGAGGACGCCTCGGACGGAAGCTGGGCCAAACGCTATATCGTCCGTCCATTCCAGAGGTACAAGATCCCGATAACCATCCTCGCCATCGCGATCGCGGTCTTCGCCGGCGTCGTGGCGTTCGCGGTATATAGCACCAACCTCATACAGCCGGCCTCCACAGTCTCCGGCGTCCCTGACGAGTTCCGCGACCAGCTCAACACGGATAACCGCGCCCTGCTCGACGGGCTTATCGAACTCGAGGCGAACCCGAACGACTTCGCCGCCATGAAGTCGGTGGCGAACGCCTACTACAACCTCCGGGATCAGACGGGCAACGTCGCATATGCCCAACGGGCGATCACCTACTACGAAGGCTATCTTGCCGAGCATCCGGACGATGTCCTCGTTCGGACGGACATGGCGGCCATGTATTTCTACTCCGGCGCCACGGACCGCGCGATCCAGGAGGCAACCAAAGTACTCGAGATCGAACCCGACCACATCGGGGCCAACTACAATCTGGGTATCTTCTACTGGCGCGGACGCCAAGACTACGAAGCGGCAGCGCTACAGTTCACGAAGGTCGAGAGCTTGACACGGAACGGTGATGCGCACACGCAGCTCATCAACCAGGACGCCAAGGCAAGTCTCGGCGCCGTGATCCAGGAGGCCCAGGACGCCGGACAGCCAGTGAGTATCCCCGGAGGTAGCATCTAGATGGAGTTCATCGACATCGCAATCATCGGCGGAGGTCCCGCCGGACTCACCGCAGCACTCTACGCCGCACGAGCGCGTGCAAAGACCGTCGTATTCGAGTCAGCACTTCCCGGTGGCCAGATAGTCACCACCGACTGGGTCGAGAACTACCCGGGCTTTCCCGACGGACTCTCGGGCGCTGAGCTCGGTGACCTGATGCACAAGCAGGCCGAGCGATTCGGCGCGGAGTTTCGCACGTTCGCCTCGGTGGAGAAGATCGAACCGCTAGATCTCGACTTCAAGTTGGTGGCCGATGACGAGGAGTTCATGGCTCGCACGGTCATCCTTGCCACGGGAGCCGTACCCAAAAAACTCGGCGTGCCCGGCGAAGCCGAATTCACCGGTCGCGGCGTCTCGTGGTGTGCTACCTGCGACGGCGCGCTGTTCCGCGACAAGATCGTAGCGGTCATCGGTGGTGGCGACGCTGCGATCGAGGAAGCCATCTTCCTCACGAAGTTCGCCAGTCGCGTACACATCGTCCATCGCCGGGACGAACTCCGTGCAACCAAGTGCATTCAGGAGCGCTGCTTCGATAATGACAAGATCGAAATGCAGTGGAGTCGGGTGGTCAAAGAGGTCAAAGGCGAGAACGGCAAGGTCTCCGGCATCGTGCTTGCATCCACCAGCGGTGAACCGGACCTGCTGCTTCCGCTCGACGGCGTGTTCATCTTCGTCGGCGTCGATGCCAAGAGCGAACTCGTCACAGACCTGTGCGACCTCGACGAACGCGGATTCGTGAAGATCGACCATAACGGCCTCACTTCATATCCGGGCATCTATGCGGCCGGTGACGTCACCGACTCCGAACTCAAGCAGGTTGTAACCGCAGCTGCGAAGGGCGCTTCGGCAGCGTTCGAGGCGTTGCGGTATCTTGACAGCAGACTCTGCTCCATCTGAACGTCCCACTTGAAAGGAGCGTCGAATGAGCGAGAATCTCAAGCACGTCACCGACGATAGCTTTGAGGCTGACGTCGTTGGAAGCGCCAAACCGGTCGTTCTCGACTTCTGGGCACCCTGGTGTGGCCCCTGCCGCATGATGGAGCCCGTCCTGGAAGAGATCGCTGTCGAGTACGCCTCCAAGCTCACGATCGCCAAGCTGAATGTCGACGAGAACCCTGTGACGGCTACCAAGTTCGACGTGCTCTCGATTCCCACGCTGCTCGTCTTCAAGGATGGACAGGTCGTGAAGAAGCTCGTTGGAGCGATGCCCAAGAAGCGCCTTGTCGAAGAACTCGGCGCTTGGCTCGGCTAGTCATCCACTGTGTCGCTGGAATCCGCAACGCCCGGGTCGCACGCGCGGCCGCTGTAGAAAGGGGTCCGCATGTGTGAAGGTGGCATCAACACCGGTCAGATGAAGCACGCGCTGTCCATGGTCGACGACCAGCTTGCGCTGGCGCAGCAGTGGCTCGAACAGCTGCACCACATGGCTGACGACGGACACCGTCCGGAAGCCAGCGCCGAGCTTGCACAGGTCACGGTCATGCTTGGCCAGGCTCGCGAGAAGGTCGAGCATGCAGGCAACCATCTCGACGTTACAGGCGACGACGTGACCGTCGAGCGCGTCTGATCATCGAACAGATGCGACCCCGTCATCCAACGAGATGGCGGGGTCGTTTTGCGTCTCAGCACCGGTCGGTACTGTTACAATCTGCTGGATGACATCCAAGCGACATACTCCGAAGACCGTGTTCGCCGAGACGACCGACTCCGCGCCCGTTTACTGGGAGTGCCCCGTCTGCGGATACTTGTCAGGTGACCCCAAGTTCCTGGATGTTGAGCACCCCTGTCCGCATTGCCACGCCAGCGGCAAGACACGGCGCACCTTCCCCACCGACCGCGTCCGGCGCCTGGACGAGCGGATTCGCGCCTACGAACGCCAGGGCGACTCCGAAGTCGTCGTCATACTCGTGATGGCGTTTCTCGAAGCCATCCTCGAAGACCTCCTCGACCGCATCATGGCCGGCCATGGCGCAGATCTCCGATTGCGTCGTACCGTCATGGACACGCAACGGTCGATCGGGGTACGCATCGGCAAGGTCTTCCCGACGCTTGCTGGCGAGGAGTTCGAGGATGCTGCTGCTGAGCTCGGCTACCGGGACTTCCCCAAGCGCTGGCGCCAGATGCGCGAGGCCCGCAATGCGTTCATCCATGACTCGCCGTTCAACGGTCCGCAGGAGACGCTCAATGCGCAGATGGCGACCGATGCCATGGACCTGCTGAACCAGGCGTACAGACTGTTCGTACTGCTCAACAACCGCTTCGTCGCGGACGGCGTCCACAAGGGGTGAGAGCGTGATAAAGGCGCTCTCGCTGCATGTCACGGGGGTCGTACAGGGCGTGGGATTCCGCCCGTTCGTCTACAAGCTGGCGCGCGAATCCGGCATCACGGGCTGGGTCCGTAACTCCTCTGACGGTGTCTACTGCGTCGCCGAAGGGTCTCCTCAAGATGTCGACGCATTCGCGCGGATGCTGCGGGACGCGGCTCCGCCGATGGCGGTCGTCGAGTCGGTGGTAGCCGAGGACGTGGACCCCGAGGGCTTCGATAGCTTCACGATAGTCGCTTCCGAGACGGTAGACGGGGCGATGACACTCGTTTCTCCCGACATCGGCACGTGCGAGGCCTGCGAACGCGAGTTGCTCGATCCCGCTGACCGGCGCTTCCGCTACCCCTTCATCAACTGCACGAACTGCGGTCCCCGATTCACGATCATCGAGGACGTTCCCTACGACCGCCCCATGACGACGATGCGGGACTTCCCGATGTGTCCCGAGTGCGCGGCTGAATACGGAGATCCGGCCGATCGCCGCTTCCATGCACAGCCTGATGCGTGTTTCATCTGCGGCCCCCGTCTCTACCTCAATGCCGGGGGAGTCGAGGACGGCTGGTGTTGGACCGAGAAGCGGGAGATCGCTCCACGCCCGCATCGCGACCGGGATGCCGAGCGTTCACGCTCCGATGTGCTCCTTGCCGAGGCGAAACGGCGACTCCTCGCTGGAGAGATACTGGCGATCAAGGGTCTTGGCGGTTTCCAGCTCGCGTGCGACGCGACGAGTGAGGATGCCGTCACCGTGCTGCGTGAACGCAAGCATCGTTGGGGAAAGCCGCTGGCGATCATGGTCGCTACCATCGAAAACGTGCGCGCCTTGTGTGCGCTCTCGCCTGATGAGGAAGCACTGCTGTCCGGCCCTTCTCGGCCGATCGTCCTTCTTCACATCGGCGAGGGTGCTTCTGTTCTGGCACCATCCGTGGCGCCGGGCCTGGCCGAGATAGGCGTCATGCTCCCCTACACGCCACTACACCACCTACTGCTTCGCGATATCGGCCGCCCGCTGGTGATGACCAGCGGCAACCTGTCCGAAGAGCCGATCGCGACGGGCAACGCTGAAGCCCTCGAGCGTCTCAGCGGGATCGCTGACGCGTTCTTGCTGCACGACCGCGAGATCTACTCACGCTACGACGACTCGGTCGTACGCGTCGTGCGCAGCACGACCGAGCTAGTGCGTCGGGCGCGCGGATTCGCCCCGTTCCCGTTGCGCCTGCCGTTCGAGAGCGACATCGACATACTCGCCGCCGGTCCCGAGCAGAAGAACACGTTCGCGCTCGTGAAAGGCGACTACGCGTTCGTGAGCCAGCACATCGGCGACATGGAGAACGCGGAGACGCTCGACCACTACGAACGCACGCTCGAGCTCTATCAGCGACTCTTCCGTATCCGTCCGGAGCTCATCGCCTACGACCTGCATCCCGAGTACCTCTCGACCAAGTTCGCGCTCGGTCTGGGACTTCCGAGCGTGGGCGTGCAGCACCATCACGCGCATGTCGTGGGCGTCGCGGCCGAGCATGGCGTGAGCGACCCGTTCGTAGGCGTCGCGTTCGATGGCACGGGCTACGGCACCGACGGTCACATCTGGGGCGGCGAGGTGTTGCTCTCCACCTGGGGTGGGTTCACCCGCTTCGCACACCTGAGCGAGATGCCGCTTGTGGGCGGCTCCTCGGCGATCCGTCGCCCCGCCCGCATGGCTGTGGCGGCGCTGCAGGCAGCCGGGCTTCTCGGCCATCGCGGAGCCGACGCCCTGCGCTCACGACTTGCCGAGGGAGAAGAGCGGACGCTGCTCACAATGATCGAACGCGGCGTGAACAGCCTGCCCACCTCATCGATGGGACGTCTCTTCGACGCCGTGGCGGCGCTTTGCGACGTACGCGACGACGCGCTCTACGAGGGCCAGGCCGCGATCGAAGTCGAGGCCCTCGCAGACCCGAACGCGGAGGGCGCCTACCGGTTCGAACTGCGCGGAGCCGGCCCCCTCGTCATCGACAGCGCTCCCGTACTGGCGGCCGTGCTCGACGACCTCGTTGCTGGAATACCCTCCCAGGTAATTTCTACTCGCTTCCACCGTGCGGTGGTTGCCGCTATAGTTGACGCATGCGCCCGGGCGTCTGCTGAGCTCGGAACCAACACCGTTGCCATGGCAGGCGGGGTCTTCATGAACCGGCTCGTCTTAGGTGGAGCGATCGAGCGGCTGACCGCCGCTGGCATGCGGCCACTCACCCATGTGCGCCTCCCTGTGAACGATGGTGGTATCTCCTACGGGCAAGCCGTGGTAGCGTGGGCGCGCAGACACGAACTGTGACGAACGGAGGACGGCATGTGCCTTGCGATCCCCGCAAAGATCATCGAGCAGCCTGAGGGCAGCCCGGTCGCACTGGTTGATATCCTGGGCGTGCAGCGACAGGTCAACGTCATGATGGTTCCGGGCGCCAGCGTCGGAGACCACGTGCTCGTGCATGCCGGATTCGCCATCGAGGTCGTCTCAGAGCAGTTCGCTGCCGAGACGATGGAGATCATCAAGGAATACGGCATCCCCACGGAGTTCGAGGAGATCGAGACCGAAGAAGCGGAGGCCTCGTGAGCGACGTGCTGTCGGGCTTCCGTGACCCCGATGTAGCCCGGCACCTCATCGACGAACTCCATCGTCTCACCATAGCGCCCTGCAAGCTGATGGAAGTCTGCGGTACGCACACGATGGCGATCGCGAAGAACGGCCTGCGCGAGGTCATGCCGGACACCGTCACGCTCCTCTCGGGACCCGGCTGCCCGGTCTGCGTGACCGCGAACGCCGAGATCGATCTCGCCATCGAGATCGGCCGTCAACCCGATGTCATCCTCACCACCTTCGGCGACATGATGAAGGTGCCGGGAAGCTACTCCTCGCTATCGCGCGAGAAGGCGGACGGGCGCGATGTCCGCATCGTCTACTCGCCTCTCGATTCACTCACCACCGCCGAGAAGAACCCCGACAAGCACGTCGTCTTCCTCGGCGTCGGCTTTGAGACCACCGCGCCCGCAGTCGCACTCACGATCCGCGAGGCGTCCAGGCGCGGTCTTGAGAATTGGTCGGCGCTCTCCTTGCACAAGACGGTCCCAGCAGCGCTCGAGGCGCTGGTCAACGACCCCGAAGTGCAGATCAACGGCTTCATCCTTCCCGGCCACGTGTCCACCATCATCGGCGTGGAGCCTTACCGCTTCCTTGCCGAGAAGTACGGCGTACCGTGTGTCATCACCGGCTTCGAGCCCGTCGACGTCCTCCAGGGCGTCTACATGCTTGCCAAGCAGCTCGCCGACGGTCGCGCGGAAGTCGAGATCGGCTACAAGCGTGCGGTCATGCCGGAAGGCAACCCCTCGGCAGTCGCCGCAATCGAAGAGGTCTTCGAGGCGACCGACGCCGAATGGCGAGGGATCGGCGTCATCCCGGGTACCGGCCTGATGGTGCGTGAGGAGTTCGCACATTACGACGCACGCATGCGCATCCCGGTCACGCCGCCGGAGCCGCGCGAGATCAAGGGCTGCCAGTGCGGCGACGTGCTGCGCGGCGTGGTGCTCCCCTACGAGTGCAAGCTGTTCGGCAAGGGCTGCACACCCGAGCACCCCATCGGCCCGTGCATGGTGTCCTCCGAGGGCTCCTGCGCCGCCTACTATCGCTACACCGACTACGGCAGGGCCTAGGCCGCCGTACTCTTGAGGGAGGGATCGCGTTGCGACAAGACCGGATACTGCTTGCGCACGGCAGCGGCGGAACGATGATGCGAGAGCTCATCGAAGACGTCTTCATGGCGGGCTTCGCCGACGATGTCCTCATGCGCATGGATGATGCTGCAGCGCTCGACTTCCCCGGCTCCC
Source organism: Actinobacteria bacterium UBA2279 (assembly GCA_002347365.1). Classification (GTDB taxonomy): domain Bacteria; phylum Actinomycetota; class Coriobacteriia; order Anaerosomatales; family Anaerosomataceae; genus UBA2279. The sequence goes on along the minus strand of DDWT01000012.1, from coordinate 139,460 downwards.
GGCTCGCGATCAGCACCGACACCTACGTCGTCAACCCGCTCTTCTTCCCCGGTGGCGACATCGGTCGCCTCGCGGTCTGCGGCACCGTCAACGACATCGCGACCTCCGGCGCACGCCCCCTGTACCTCTCGGTGGGCTTCATCCTGGAGGAAGGCATGCCGATCGCAGACCTGCGCCGCATCCTCGTATCGATGCGCGACTCCGCCGCCGAGGCGGGCGTACGCATCGTCACCGGCGACACGAAGGTCGTCGAGAAGGGTCATGGCGACGGCTGCTACATCAACACAGCCGGCGTGGGGGTACTTGCCGAGGGAGTCGATCTCTCAGGTTCGCACTGCCGTCCCGGCGACATCGTGCTCGTCTCGGGCACGCTTGGAGATCACGGCATCGCGGTCATATCCACACGCGAGGGCCTCTCTTTCTCCACCGATATCGAGAGCGACGCAGCCCCGCTCGCAGCGCTGATAGCGGCAGTACTGGAAGCTGCTCCCGACGTGCGCTGCTTCCGCGACCCCACGAGGGGTGGCCTTGCATCGACGCTGAACGAACTCGCGAGTGCATCCGGAGTGTCCATCACAGTCGAAGAGAACGCCGTACCCGTGCGCGACCAGGTACGCGGCGCAAGCGAGATGCTCGGCTATGACGTCTTCCAGGTCGCCAACGAGGGCAAGATGGTCGCTGTCGTCCCTGCCGGGCAGGCCGAGGCGGCACTCGCTTCAATGCGCACTGCACCGTACGGGGAGGAAGCGGCGATCGTGGGCACCGTGGCAGAGGGTCCGGCAGGGAAGGTCTACGTGAAGACCGCATTCGGCGCGACTCGCATCATGGACATGCTCGTGGGCGAGCAACTGCCGAGGATCTGCTGAGACGCTATGATTCGCGCCGCACGTAGCGACTCTGCTGTCGGTCTCGCACTCATCCTCACCGCCGCGATCACCTGGGGCACGATTCCGATCATGCTCGACATGGCCGAGGGCGTTCACCCCGTCGTGATCGTCTTCTACCGCGTGGGGATCTCCGGACTCGTTCTCGCGTTAGCCGCGCCGTTCCTCGGCGTCATCCGCGAACTCAAGACCCTGTCGCGCAAAACGTGGTTGGGACTTGCGTCCAACGGCGCACTGCTGGCGCTCAACTGGGTGCTCTTCTTCTTCGGGCTGCGCCTTGCAGGCGTCGCTATCGGCGAGATCCTCGGATACACGGGCCCTGTGTGGGTAGCAGTGCTGCTGCCACTGCTGCTCAAGGAGCGCTTCGACCGCCGCGTTCTTCTACCCCTCGCGCTGGCCCTGGGAGGCACGACCGCCGTCCTGCTCGCCACCGTCGGCCATGAGTCCGGCAGTTCCGTACTCATCGGCAGTCTGATCGCGTTCGCCTCATCGGCGACCTATGCGGCGCTGATCCTCAACGCCAAGCGGCTGCTCGGCGGAGTGAGCCCGTACGCGCTCATGCTGGTCGAAGACCTCGTCGCAGCAGCCCTGCTCTCCCCCGCCCTGCTGCTGTTCTCGGGTCCGTCCACCACGCGCGAATGGACGGCGCTCGCCATGCTCTCGCTTGTTGCAACCGTCCTCACCGGCTTCCTCTTCCTCTCCGGTTTGAAGCGGGTGCGCGCTGACCACGGCGCTATCCTCACCTACGCGGAGCCGGTGAGCGGCGTGGTATTCGGCGCGGTCTTCCTCGGCCAGCAGCTGACACCGCTCGTCATGCTCGGTGGGACGCTTGTTGTCGCAGGGGGAGTCATAGTGGCTAGAATGGAACCGGCGCCGGCAATAGAGGCGCCGAGTCTGCTCACTGAACCGACCCCCCGGTAAGGAGACCGTCATGGATGCCCTCCAACGGCTCGTCGAGGCCGACGCCATCGGTCGACTCAACGGCCGGGACGCCAGCCTGTACTGTGAAGACTTCGACGCGCGCATCCCGATCGTCCAGCGTATGGGCTGGACCGACCTAGCCAGCAAGGCCACGGGCCGCTTGCCGCTGCTCGAGAATCTTGCCAGGGCGCTTGCCGAGGAGGGAGCCGACGACCTGGTCCTGCTCGGCATGGGCGGCTCGTCTCTCGCCCCTCTCGTTCTGTCACGTGTGATCGGCTCCTCGCCCCGGATGCCGCGACTGCACGCGCTCGACACGACCTCGCCGGTGGCGGTGAGGACACTGCTCGATACACTCGATGCCACTCGGACGTTCTTCATCGTGGCATCCAAGTCGGGATCGACCATCGAGCCGCTGTCGCTGTATGCGATATTCCGTCAGTGGATGGAAGCCGCCATGCCCCGCCCGGCAGCGGGTCGTCGCTTCATCGTCATCACCGACCCCGGTTCGCCGCTGGAGAAGCTGCGGCAGCGCGAGCTGATGCGCGTGACGCTGTCATCCCCAGCGACGGTCGGGGGACGCTACTCGGCTCTCAGCATGTTCGGCCTAGCACCCGCAGCACTCATCGGAGTCGATCTGCCCACATTGATCGAGCGCGCTGCGGTGATGGAGGACGCGTGCAAGGCTCCTGCCGAGCAGAACCCGGGGGCATCGCTCGCGGCGTGGATCATCGAACGCTACGAGGCCCAACGCGACAAGCTCACGATCGTGTGCTCTCCCCGACTGCGCTCCTTCGGGCTGTGGATCGAACAGCTCGTGGCCGAATCGCTCGGCAAGGAAGGCAAAGGTATCGTCCCAGTCGTAGAGCAAAGCACGTCCATCCCCACGGGCTACGGAGACGATCGCGGCGTTGTGGTCATCCGCTACTCCGATGACGAGGACTTGAGGACGTGGTCTAAGGCAGCCGCTGCCGACACCCCCGTCTTCGAGCTCGTCTTGACGGACTCCTACGACATCGGGGCGGAGTTCCTGCGGTGGGAGTACGCCATCGCACTTGCGGGATTCCTGATGGGCGTCAACCCGTTCGATGAGCCCAACGTCACCGAGGCGAAGAACGCTACGACCGCCATCCTCGCGGGCAAGGCGACCGCGCCACGCGCCTCGGCGGATGTAGCCGGGACCTGGATCACCTATGCGGGCGGGCTGGCCGCGCCGGACGCGCCTCCGGCGGATCAGGTCGAGGCGCTGCGCGTGGCTCTCAGCAGCATCAAGGAGGGCGACTACGTGGCACTGCTCGCGTATCTGCCCGAAGACGAGTCGCTGATCATGCCGCTGCGTATCGCAGTGAAACGACTTGCCGATGCAACAGGCGTAGCGGTCTGCTTCGAGCTCGGTCCGCGCTACCTGCATTCGACCGGGCAGCTCCACAAAGGCGGGCCCAACAACGGCGTGTTCCTGATGATCACGACGCGCGACCGCACTGATTTCGAGATACCGAAGAAGGACTTCCGCCTGGCGCCGCTGCATCGAGCTCAGGCGGAGGGGGATCTGGCCACCCTGGCAAAGCACGGGTGTCGCGTGATGCGCATCGATCTGCCCGGCCTCAGCCAGCACGAGATCGGCACGCTCGCCGACGACATCACTCAGGCCGCGACCAGCTGAGAACGTGAGGGTGCCGGCCCTCCGGGGGCGGAGGGCCGGCACCGAATGCGAAGCTCCCTGGGGGGAAGAGCTTCGACAGGGGAGTGAGTCGTCTATTGCTTCCCGAACATCGTGCCGACCTTGTCCAAGCCGTACTGCTTCTCGTACCGCTCGTGGGCGGTGCCGTGGATGCGCATCCAGATCTCGTCCACGTTCTTGGGAAGCTGTCCGTCGAGCTTGCTGACGATGATGATCGTCGCGAGTGCGAGGGGGAACGTGAACAGTGTCGGGAAGGTCAGGCTACCGAGGAAGCCGACGAGACCATCGCCTCCCAGGACACCCAGCTGCCGCAGGATGTTCAGCACGATGATGAGAATCGAGCCGCCACCGCCGACGAGCATCCCCGAGATCGCACCCTTCTCCGTGGTGCCCTTCCACCAGATGCCAGTGAGCAGCATCGGGACGAATGCACCGGCGCCGACCGCGAACGCCCAGGTCACCATCATCGCGATGAGGGCCGGGTAGGCCTGGTCCAGACCGGAGACCGGGATGCCGAGACCGATGCCCATGGCGATCAAGGCAAAGGCCACAACAGCTGCCTTGCCGACGAACACGCGCTGCTTCTCAGTCGCGTTCGGGTTGACGTACTTCTCATAGACGTCATGGCCGACCGCGGAGGCGGAGGCGATGAGCAGTCCACCGACGGTTGAGAACATAGCCGCGAAGGCACCTGCGGAGACAACACCCATGAGCCACTCGCCACCGAGGATCTGCGCGATCGTCGGCATAAGTGCATCAGACTTCACAAGCATGCCGTTGACGTAGTCAGCGGTAGGTGGAGCTGTTCCGCTCGCTACAGCATCGCGGATGAAACCGATGCCCGCAAGACCGACGATCGGGGCCATGATGTAGAAGACACCGATGAACACGAGCACCCAGAAGGTGGAGCGGCGTGCTGCAGCACCTGACGGATTGGTGTAGTACCTGTTCAGGATATGCGGCAGACCGGCCGTGCCCAAGACGAGCGCCAGCACCATCGAGAACTGATCGAATGCATTGTAGCGATGCCCGGGCTCACTGAATATCATGTCGCGCAACTCATGGAGCTTGTTGACCGCCGGAATCGCAACGGGGATCCGTACGGTCATGTCGCCAGCATCAACTGTCGCCTGCACATCGGCGAACTCGTCGGCAGACATGACGCTTTCGGCCTTTGCCAGTATCGCACCATCATCAGCGGTTAACTGCTCGACCGTCATAACCTTGGTGTTGACCAACGTCCCATCTGAAGCAGCCTGCAGGTCACCGGAGTAGCTGAAACCGTTGCCGAAAGCGAAGAAGACGATCAGAAGCATCGCGAACGTCATCCACCAGAACTGGAAGATCTGGTTGAGCGTCGTGCCCTTCATGCCACCGACTGCAACGTAGAACATGATGATCCCAGCAACGACCACCACACCGGTAGTATATGGGTCCATTCCGAACATGCCTCGGCCTACGAGCACCTTCCAAGTGGTGCCTGCCCCGTACATCTGGGGCGCCATGTAGAACATGCTTGTTATGAGAACCATGACCACGGTGACAAGTCGGATGCGGTGAGAGCCGAAACGCCCGAATGCGAAGTCGGCAACCGTGTACTCACCGAAGCGACGTAATGCAGACGCTATGAAGAGCACAACGACCATGAAGCCGCCTGCGAATCCCGCTGCGTACCAGACACCATCGAGACCTGATGCGTAAACGGCACCGGCAACGCCAAGGAAAGACGCGGCAGACAGATAGTCACCAGAGATCGCGGACGCATTGGAGAAGGACCCGACCTTGCGACCCGCCAGGTAGAAGTCAGCAGTCGTGCGGGTGAAGCGACGAGAGAATATCGACAGCGCAACCGTGAAGATGATCAAACCGATCACGAGCACGATCGCTATGGTATTGAGACCACTCACCTCTACTCCTCCCTTCCAGTCATCGCGGCCGCCAACCGATCGGCATCGGCCATGTGCATGAGTTCCTCATCGAGCTTGTCGGCCTGCTTGGAGTAGGTCCAGGCCATCGTCCACAGGAATACGTAGTACAGAAGCGAGACGAACAGGTAGTTGAGGGTGAACCCACCCCAGACGGGGGTCGCGTACCACCCTTCCCACCACACCGATGACGCCGGGATCGCCAGCGTCACTGCAAAGAATATGGCGCCATACGTGAACGAAAGCTTCCTCTGAGCCCGGAAGACGATGTCGACGTTCTCGATAGTGTCGATGTGATCCCCGTGCTGGAGTTGCGCACCCGAGCCGTTCGGCGCAGTTGCCGCAGAGGACTGCATCGTCGTGTCTCCCATGTTGCACCTCCCTAATTGCCTTCCAGCCGAGTCCTTCGGCAGGGAACGGACGTACTAGTCGGCCTTCACTACCACCACGGGGATGGGCGAACCTTTGACGACCGTCTCGGCGACCGAACCGAGAGCGATTCGTTTGATACCGGTGCGACCGGTATCGCCGACGACGAGCATGTCGGCCTTCCAGGACTCAGCCTCGGCGATGATGCGCTTGGCCACGCCGCCCTTGATGACGTCCACTTCGCACTGGACGCCATTGCGCTCGCACATCGTTCTTGCGATGACGAGCCCTTTGATCGACGGGTGGACTCCCTCGTAAACGTCCTCGCTCATGGCCTCCTCGGGATACTCCAGCGCCTCCAGGCCGGTATCCACGTAGATTGCCCTGACCTTGGCGCCGAACGTCTTGGCCAGAATGACCGCGTACTCCGTTGCGGCGACCGAAGGCTCGGAGCCGTCGGTCGGAAGCAGGATTCGGTCGATCTCATGACACACTTCCTGGATATCGCCGAGCTTCAGATCCTCAGCTGCACCCTTGATGCAGACCTTCATGCGCTTCACCTCCTCAAAGACAGACGGGCGGATCGGCCGCCCGCACAATGAACGTACGACGTCACGGGTGTACGCGCGATGAAGTCGCCGTGTGTGGCGCACGGGCGTCGGTCAGAGGGGTGAGTGGAGGGGTGAGTGGCGAAGGAACGCGCCGCCGGCTGGGGCATGACCACTCACGGCCACAAACAGCCGCTCACCGGCGGCGGGACAGCCGTCTGCAGGTGCTAGAGCGTGACGAACCGCACCTCAAGACCGCCAGCGGTGCCTTCGACGATGGCAACGGTGTGCCCGTGTCCACCCCTGCTGCGAGACGCCGAGCCCGGATTGAGGTACCAGACACCGTTGCGGGCCTCGGCTGTCGGGATGTGCGTGTGGCCGAACACGACCACATCGACATCTGCGGGAACCGCAGGGTGAACCAGCTCGCCGAGGATATGCCCCACCAAGAAGCGCACGCCTCCCACAGCCACGGAGATGCGGGCCGGCAGAGCGAAGGCCAGCCCCGGAGGATCGGTGTTGCCGCAGACGGCCGTCACCGGGGCGATCATCTCGAGCTCGGCCAATATGGCCGCCGAGCCAACATCGCCTGCATGCAGGATGCGATCGACGCCCGCGAACACCTCGTGGACCGAGGCCGGTAGCATGCCGTGTGTGTCCGAGATGACGCCGACGCGCACGATCTAGAGTCCCAGCGCCTTCTTGAGAGAGGGCACCCGGCGGCGGGACGCTGGAACCTGCGTCGCCGCCTTGTCTTTGAGTGTCAGCAACATGGTGCCGCCGTACATGGGGGCGACCTCTTTGACCTGCGAGAGATTCACAACGAAGCGGCGGTGCACGCGGAAGAAGCCTTGCGGCTCGAGCTTGTGCTCCAGTTGGGCGAGAGAGATCGTCGATAGATAGCGCTCTTCAGAAGTGAAGATGTAGGAGTAGTCGTCCTTCGCCATCATGTAGAAGATCTCTCCGACTTGCAGGAGCAGCTTCTTCCCGGCTTTCTCGACAGGAATGCGTTCGATTCGCACCGGCGCATCCTCGGCAGGGGCCAGCCGTTCGATCGCCTGTCGCAGCCGGTTCACCTCAACCGGCTTGACGAGATAGTCAGTCGCCTGGACTTCGAAGGCCTTCACCGCGTACTCACTGTACGCAGTCACGAAGATGACCGCCGGCTGACGCTCGAGTTGGACAAGGGCCTCGGCAAGCTGCATACCCGACAGACCCGGCATGTCGATGTCCAGGAACACGACATCGTACGGTATCGCCTTTATGAGCTGCACGGCCTCCTGTGCGTTGGATGCCTCTCCTACGACCTCGACGCCACCGGCCTCCTCCAGCAGATAGCGGAGTTCGGAGCGCGCGGGGGCCTCGTCGTCAACGACGAGTGCCTTAAGCATCACGACCTACCTCCCACTCTTCGGGCAGCATCAATGTCAGTGTGACGCTCGTCCCGGTGCCCTCGACGCTGTCCACTTTCAGGCCGCTCCCGGTGCCGAAGTACCCCTTCAGTCTATCGTCGATGTTCTTGAGCGCTATGCCTAGACCCTTCCCGAAGCCCGGAACAAGGACCTGCGGCAGGTCCTCTTCGCTGATTCCTGCACCGTCATCGCGCACAAGCAGGGTGATGACGCGGCCTTCACGAGAACCCTCGATCGCGATGTTGAGCGCGTTCTGGGCGCTGATGCCGTGCTGCACGCAGTTCTCGACAAGCGGCTGCAAGATGAATGCAGGCACCACGACGTCGAGTATCTCCTCGGGCACGTCCTCGGCCAAACGCAGCCGCTCGCCGAACCGGGCACGCTCGAACGTCAGATAGCTGCGAGTGTACTCGAGCTCCTCGCGGAGAGGGACGAGCCCCTCGTTGTTCTCGAGCATTCTGCGGTAGAAGTGTGCGAACTCGCGGAGCAGCTCGCGTGCGTTCGCGGGATCAGTGCGGATCAGCATCGCGATCGTGTTGATGGTGTTGAACAAGAAATGCGGGTTGATCTGGGCCTGGAGGGCCTTGAGCTCCATACGGCATGCCAATTGAGTCTGACGCTCGAGCTCCGAAAGCTCCAACTGGGTCGACAGCAGATTGGCCAAGCCCTCCACCATCGTGACCTGCGTCTCATTGAGCAGTCGCGAGGTCGTGTAGTAGAACTTCAGCGTGCCGACCGGCTCGTTGCGGATCTCAAGGGGCACCACGATTGCTGCACGGAGCAGACACCCCGCCTTCGGGCATCCGATCTCTTCCCGGGTAGCAAGCACTCGATGCTCGTTCGTCTCGATCGCCTCGCGTGTGGCACGGGTCAGGATGGGGCCACCCACTTCGTGATGATCCTCGCCCAGGCCGGCAAAGCCCAGAACCGTCTCTGTGTCCGTGATGGCGACCGCCGCAGCCTCACTCTCCTCGAGCGCCAGGCGGCACACGGCACCAGCGGTTTCCTGGTCGAGTCCGCGACGCAGATACGCCAGACTGCGATCGGCGATCTCGAGTATCTGGTGAGACTGAAGAGCCTTGAGGTGATCGGGCCGGGTCGCCATCCGCGCGATGACCGAGCCGAACGCCACCATGACAAGGCCGATGACCGAGGTGATGAACACTGGCCGGGGTATGCTCCCGGGCACCACGATGGCGGCCGCACTGATGATTCCGATGACCGAGGTGGCGATCACCAGCACCATATCGATCACGATGGTCCGCCTGCTCGACATCCGATCCCCTTTGCGCCCTAGATCGCGTGTGTTTCCGGCGTCCTTGCGTATGAAAGGAAGACCGACGTTTCGCCGATCTCGCCGAATCCCATTCGCGCGTACAAAGACCGGGAAGACGCGTTGTCCTCCTGTGTGCACAACGACACGGCCGAGGCGCCAGCCCGTACCAGGTACTCCACCGCATCGTGCAGAAGCGCGGTTCCGATCCCTCGACCTTGACGTCTCGGATCAACGGCCAGGCGACCAAGCGTGCCTTCCCCGCGCTCCGCGGTGGAAAGAGTATAGCCGATGACCTGGCCTTCGGCCTCGGCAACCGCCACCCGACCCGTTGCGAGATACCGGTTGATGGTAGGAACATCCCCACGCCAGAAGCCGCCGAATGCGACTATGTCCACCGCCATCAGTGCCTCGAGGTCGCTGTGATCGGCAAGACGCAGAGTGACACCGATGGGCGCGGGTGCGGCCGGAAGATCACGTCTGCCGAGATGATCCAATCGCATGGTGATGATACGCTGACACACGCTCATTCCGGCATCACGATAGGGTCCCGCATGCGACTCGGGAATGATGGGGCTCAGAAGGTCGGTGAAGCCCTGTCGTGCGGCCACCGTGTCGAGGGCACGCATCAGCGCGAGCACCCGCCGTTCGGAGCACCACAGTCGTCGTACACTCAACACGTCGAGGTGCTCGCGCCAACGCTCGAGGATCGCGGCCTCCCCGGCATCTGTCACCTGGACACGCCAGGGAGCCTCCGCGAAGAACCGGTCGAGTTCGCTGCGCCCGGCAAACACGTGGGCCGAACGGACGGCAGTCCACACCATCGAGAGGTCGGCCCCGGTCGCCACGCGTAGCACGTCTCTCACCCGAACACTCCCAGTTCCGCGGTAGCCAGCACGACGCCGACCACGAGCAACAGGGTCGCGAACGCTACTTTCACGCCGCGCTCGCTGGCCAGTGACGTGACCCGGGCCCCGAGAAGCGCTCCGGGCACGACTCCGAGAGCCATCCACGCCGCGATCCACGGGTCCACATGGCCGAGCAGGTAGTGCGTGATACTGCCGGGAACCGCGAGCACCGAGACAACGACCAAGCTCGTCCCGATAGCCCGCTTCGCATCGAAGCCAAACCACCTGATGAGTGCAGGCACGACGATGAAGCCGCCGCCAAGACCGAGGAACCCCGAGTAGAGACCCGTCGTCATGCCTAGCACCACATACCCGAGCGGTGTCTTCCGGGTAACGCCGCGTGGTACCGCGGGAACGATACCCGGCTCCTCCGTCTCGGGTGCTCTGCGGAACGCGAGCAGCGCCATATCCGCAGCCATATAGCAGATGACAGCCGCTGTGACGACGAGGACGAACGAGCCGCCGACGAACCTGGTAAGCCACGCACCAAGCACGGAGGCGATCGACCCCGCAAGCCCGATGGTGATACCGGCGCGCAGGTCGACCAGCCCTCTGCGCGCGTAGGCGATGCTTCCGGCAATGGCGGTCGGAATGATGATCGGCAGAGGCGTGCCAACGGCAATGAGCTCAGGGCTGCCCAACAGCAGTCTGATGGCCGGTGTCGTCACCATCGCCCCGCCGATGCCGAACTGGCCTGACAGGAAGCCCGAACCCAGACCGATCACTACGGACAGCAGAACGTCTGCCGCAGACATCAGTCCGTGCGAATCACGGGGAACCGACCCGTGATCGCGCTGCGATCGACACGACGTTCACCGGTGAACAGCGACTTGAGGGCGATATCTTCCCACAGGCGATCCATCATGATCGGCCAGCGCCGTTGAAACGCGAAGTAGTACTCGCAGTTCGCGCGCGCATAGGAGGACGCCTGAGGCACCGCAGTCCGGGCGACGGTGAAGTACTCTCGACGCTCACCACCGGCGAGGCCACGCAGAACCGCAGTCATTCGAGCGCGCCAGCCGATGGACGAACTCACGAACTGACCCGGGTACGGCATCAGCGAGTCGGGCGTTACCTGACGCAGGTCGACCTGGGACTTCGAGAACTCCAGTTTGCGGTGCTCGTAAATGAAGCGGAACACATCCTGGCGGAACTGGCGTGCTGTGCCCGCGACCGCCGGCGGCTTGTGGACGATGGACCACTCCCCGTCCAGGAAGACGTCACCGCCGTGCATGCGAGCGTTGATCACATAGTCTATGTCCTCGCCACGTGCGACCCACGGGTCGAAAGAGACGTTGCAGTACATATCGCGATGCAGTGCCAGGCAGCCGCCGAACGCAAGCGTGCTGGGGCGGATGCGTGGCGGAGCCGTGACCGAGGCCAGAGCCTCGTTGTAGGAGTCGTTCTGGCGCCAGAAGGTATCGGACCAGGGCGCGGTGTCTTTGGCGTGGTAGTTGCCCGCATCGTCGGTATAGAAGCCGCTCTTGGCCATGATGACCTTGCCTGATGCGGTTCTCTCGCCGATCCCCTCGAGCGCAACCTCCAGAAACGCGGGGTCTGTGACGATCTGATCGTCGTCAACGAAGACGACGGTCTCGCTGCCGAGGACTGCCGCAGCGATCAGGCCGACATTGCGCACGGCACCATACCCGGTGAGACTGACGCCACTGATCAGGTCCGCGAACTCCAGCTGCTCCATCCGACGGTGAAGGGAGCCCATCTCGGCTCCGCCCACGACCAGTGCGTCGATGTTCGGGAAGTCAGCAAGGATGCCTTTGACCCGGTCTTCCGCTTCATGTTCGATCGACGGCTCGGTCGTTGCGACCAGCACCAGTACCCGGCCGAGACCGCGAACCTCATCAAGTGACTTCAGCAGTTCAGGCAGCGTGCCGTCCTGATCGACGGGAGTCGGGTGGTCGTATACAGCCTGAGAACGCTCGGAGCCGCGGGTGCGGCGGCGCGTCCAGAACGTGGGGAGTATGACACAGGGATACACTCAGGCATCCTCTCATTTCGGTAGCGAGCAAACGGTTCGGGGTCTATGATACCGCTTCCTGACCCACACTCACGACTGTGAGGGCGCAGATAGGTTCTGTGGCCCGTCCAGCGGGGTCGCATCTGCATCGATACTGGGTTGTCCTTGCTCGCCGGCGATCTGCAGCAGCCATGCGCTCCCTCTTATTCGACGATATTCAGCGGCTCTCCGCATCGTGCGCAGGCGCCGTCCGACGTCTCGTTGTCGACTATCCGATAGCGGTCTCTGCGCAATACGATCGCGCCGCACGCGGGGCAACGCGTGTCTTCTCCCCCGGGGTCGTCCACGTTGCCGAGGTACACGAAGTGCAAGCCCTCTTCAACTCCGATGTCACGAGCGCGCGTCAGCGTCACCAGGGGTGTCGGAGGCAGGTGCGAGAGCTCGAGATACGGGAAGAAGCGTGTGATGTGCCATGGCGTGTCCGGACCGAGAGCCTTCGCGATCCAGGCCGCAATGCCGCGCAGCGTCTCTTCGTCGTCGTTGATCGTTGGGATCACATTGGTGACCACCTCGACGTGCATGAGCCAGCGCTTCTTCGCGCGCTCGGCCATCTCAAGAACCGGCTGGACCGATCTCACCTTGCATAGCGTGCGATAGGTGCGGTCGTCGAAGCCTTTGACGTCCACGCGCCACACATCTATCCGCTCGCCGAGAAGATCCAGCCCGGCTTCGGTGATGTAGCCGTTGGTGACCATGACCGTGTAGAGTCCCGCAGCCTTGCACAGGTCCGACACATCAGCGACGTACTCGGCCCATACCACCGGCTCGTTGTAGGTGAACGCGACACCCTCGCAGCCGTGACGACGCGCCAACCCTACCACTTCATCCGGCGCCAGGTAGTCCAATCCACCGTCAGCGGGCTTAGCCCTGCTGATCTGCCAGTTCTGGCAGTGCTCGCAGCGCATCGTGCACCCGACACTGCCGAGCGAAAGCGCGCGGGTGCCGGGCCGATAGTGGAAGACGGGCTTCTTCTCGATAGGGTCGACCGCTACAGATGAGACGCGACCGTACGTGGTGGCGATCAGCCGACCGTCGTGGTTCTCGCGCACGCCGCACACGCCGCTATGGCCGGGAGCTATCCGACAGTCATGCGGACACAGGAGGCAGTGGACGCGACCGTTGTCGGCCTCCCACAGAAGCGCCTCGTGCATCGGGCCTCCCTACCCGGGAGCCAGACGCGCCTGGTCTCTCCCGGCAGCCATCGCCTCGATGAGTGCTGACTCTGCGCTCTCTAAGACGAGGAGCGGCTCCTCCCGAGAAGGACCGGCACTCGTCACGCCCACAGAGATCGTCAGAGGTACGTCATGTGTATACCCCTCACCGGTGATGCGAATGGGCTCCTCGCGAACGACATCCCGGAGCTTCTCGGCAACCGCGAATGCGGCCGTCTTCCCGATGCCGGGAAGCAGCACCGCGAAACGATCGCCGTTGTGGCGCGAGAGCATGTCGGTCGAACGCAACTGTGCAGCAAGCCTTTCGCCCAGCTCGCGCAGCACGACATCGCCTTTGGCCTCACCAAGCGATGCGTTCACTTGGCTGAAGTCATCGATGTCGATCATGACGAGCGAGGTGGGGGACTTGTACCGCGCATACCGGGCGACTTCCAGTGCAAGCCGCTCCCCGAATGCTCGCACGTTCCACAGACCCGTCACTGCGTCGAGGGTGTCTACGGCCTCGAGAGAGAGTCGGGTGTCCCGCAGATGTCGCCGTTGAAGCGGGAAGCACATCTCCCATGTCGAGCTGCCTTGATGGATGGCGATGGCATGCTCGATGCACGTGGCGTACCCGCACGCACCGCAATCGATGACCTCTTTGCGCGAGGCGAAACCTCCCTCGGCCAGGATCTCATCGATGCGCGTCGGCGAAGGAACGGGCAGCAAGACCGGCGTCGCCGTGAAGGAGCGCGTCGTATCGATAGTCGGCAGAACGCCGAGAAGCGCCCGGGTGCTCACACGGGTCTTGCCGCTCGAGACGTTGGCGGAAGCTTCGAGATTGCGCTTGGCGAACAACGACAGCCCGGGGCTCACCGCAGGCCCATCGATGCACCCCTCGCAATTGAGCATGTCCACGATCGCAGGCGCGGTCTCACCCGAAGACATCGCCCGCAGCAACCGTCCGAGCGACTCGATGCCTCGAACCACGTGCACCTCGGTGTCGGTCATGTCCCGCGAGATCAACGTCTGTCGCGGGAACCCGTCGGTGATCGAGACCTCCTTGAGAAGGCCCGGGCGTTGCCTGCTTCGCGTCGTGGCACGACCGCGGGCAGGCAGCTCCTCAACACCGTCCATAAGCTGCTTCAGTTCAAGGAAGTCGATGGCAGCGTCCACGGCGCCATCGAACTCTTCGGATATCGCCTCGTCCTTGCGTGCGTAACACGGGCTTACATAGACGACCGCGACATCACCTTTGTAGAGTTCTTTGATGAGCCGGGCCTGCGCGACGTATGGAGGCACGACAGGCGCCAACGCGGGAACGAACGCCGGGTAGTACGTGCGCACGAAAGAGGTTACGACCGGGCAGGTGGATCGAAGAATGAAGAGCGCATCCGAACGCGCGTGCAGCCGCTCGTACTCGTGAGCGACTATCTCCTCGCCCAGAAGAGTGCTCTCAACAGCATGGAAGCCCAACAGCTCGAGCGAGCGCTCGACTTGCGCGCTTGTCAGCGGATGCAGCGCGGCGGTGAACTCGGTGGCCAGGAGCGCCACAACCGGGCGCTGACCACGAAGCAGGTCGATGACATCGGGGGTATCGTCACGCACGACATGTGCGTGATTCGCGCACTCGCCCACGCACAGCCCGCACGCGATGCACTTCTCGGCGATCACCTCGGAGTGCCCGTCCACGACGCGGATGGCCCTGACCGGACAGAAGCGCACACAGCCCCAGCATTCGCGACACTGTGACGAGGAATGCGTTATCAGCGGCTCCCGTAGTGGCAGCGACCTCTCTTGCTGTGCGTCCGTCCCCATCGCCCCCCTAGGCGTCTTCGGCAAGCCGACCGAACCCGAGCCGCTTCAGCCCGACGTACAGCGGCAGTCCCAGACCGTACACAACGAGCGCCTCGCCGATGCCAACGGCCAACACACCGAACAGATACATGCCCAGCCAGTGGCCCTCGAGGTCTATCCCGAGAAGCGGTACTTCATACAGGCCGAAACCCTTTAGGAGTATCGGCAGATACGCGGGAACGATGAGTGCATTGGCAATGACGGGGCCGGCGAGCGCCAGAGCGGGACGGCGCCGCAGACGCCACATCCACGTGGCGCCCAACAATGTGCCCAGAGAACCGAAGACCACGTCGAGAAGGGCGAGCGGACCAACCTGCGTGATCATGAACGCATTCGCTATGAGCGTTCCTATCGTGAGCCCCGGTACACCCGCAGGCGTGAACAACGCCACCACCGTGAGCGCCTCGCTTATACGGAACTGCACGAGACCCCAGCCCAGTTGGCTCGGCAGCTGCAGAACGAGCAACGTGAATGCAGCATAGAGGGCTGCTATCACGCCCGCCTGCGCTATGAACCGCGATCGAGACACTACAGCTCCTTCGCATGAGAGCGCGGCAACTCGATGTGGAAGGTCGTGCCCACGCCAACGCGGCTCGAAACGGTGATCTCGCCCTTGCTCATGTCAACGATGTGCTTGGCGATCGCAAGGCCGAGTCCGAAGCCACCGGTGTCTTTGGAGCGCGATGCATCACTGCGGTAGAAGCGCTCGAACACATTCGGGATGTCTTGCTCGGGTATCCCGATACCAGTGTCTTTCACCTCGATAATGACCTTGTCGCGTTGCTTGCGGGTCCTTAGCACGACCTCGCCCCGAGTCTTGGTGTACTTTCCTGCGTTGTCCAGCAGGATGCCGAGCAGTTCCTCTATGCGATCCGGGTCACCTACTACCCAAAGGGGACCTTCATCGGGGCCGATGAACTCGAGGCCCTTGTCGATGTAGCGCGTAGCCGCTGTGGCGAGGACTTCGCGACTCAACGCGTTGATGTCGTAGCGGACATGCCGATACTCGAGCATCTCGTCGCTTCGAATCATCGAGAGCAGGTTGCTGCACAGCTTCGCCATCCGTCTCGATTCGCGATCGATGGCAGCGATGGCTTCGTCCCTCGTCACGGGATCTTCAGAACCCCACTCTCGCAAGATGTTCACGTAGCCGCGGATGCCAGCCACGGGAGTGGCTAGCTCGTGTGAGGCGTCGGCGACGAAACGCGTCTGTGCCTCGGCGCGTATCCTCAATCTGTTCATCAGGTTGTTGAGCGCGTGGGCAAGCTCCGCGATCTCGTGCTCACCGTCTTCTGGCAGGCTCACGTCGAGCTGCCCCGCATCGATCGAGTCGGCAGCCATGCGGACGTTGTCAACCAACGACAACACCCAGCCCATGATGATCTGCATCATGAGAACGGCCACGAGGAGTGCAAACGCCGCTACGATGAACATGGGAACGCGTGCGGAGTCCAGAATGGCTTCTTCTTTGTCGGGGATGTAGACGACATCCAACACGCCCTGCGTACGGTCAGGCAACGTGAGCGGCAGATGCACGATGTGGGCACCGAGATCCGCCTTCGCCAGCATGCCCGTCAGCGCACGCGTCGCGTCCGGACCCGATTGGATAGGCTGCTGTCGCTCGATCGCGAGCAGGCGTGTCTCCCACTGGTCGTTGATGCCCGCCTCAGCGCTGTACCACACCAGCCTGAGACTGTCGGCACCCTCAACCATGTAGAACGCGTAGGCGCCTTCCTCGACGCCACCCGAACCGAGGATGTCGGGAATCGCGCGCAGAAGCTGACGCTGCGCTTCTCCCTCGCGCTCAGCGCCCTCGAGCCCCTTGCTTGCCGCGTCCAGTTTGACCGTCGTCGCTGTTCGGGCAATCGCCCGCGATGCTACTTGCGTCAGCCGCCAGGTCGTTTCCTGAGCGGAGCGCGACATGCCGTTGGCGACGAAGAAGTACGTGGCGAGCGTGACGCTGCCGACGAGGAGTAATGAGAAAAAACCCGCCAGATAGAAGACACGCGCGCGAATCGAAGAAAGGCGCATCTATCCCCTCGCGAAGAAGTATCCGACTCCCCGGATCGTCTGAATGACCTTGTTGTCGCGATCGCCGATCTTGTTGCGGAGGTGGCAAACGAACACTTCAATGACATTGCTGTCCGTCGCGTGCTGGCCGCCCCAGACCGCCTCAAGTATCTCATCGCGAGAGATCACACGTCCGGCGTTTTGCACCAGGTAGCACAGAAGATCGAATTCCTTTGCAGTCAGATCGAGCGCCATGCCTTCGAGCGTTGCCTCGCGTTTGTCCACGTCGATACGAACGCCTGAAGCTTCATACGGTGCGTTCGGCTCCGCGGCCTTCGCCCGCTTGAGCAATGCCCGCACGCGCGACAGAAGTTCCGGCACCTCGAACGGCTTGCGCAGGTAATCATCGGCACCGGCTTCGAACCCCGAGACGACGTCGTGCGTCTCGGCGCGAGCGGTCAGCATCAAGATCGGCACATCAGACCCGCGCTTGCGGATGTGCTTCGCCACATCGATGCCGTCGATGCCGGGCAACATAAGGTCGAGGATGACGAGATCCACGTCGTTGCCGTCCATGAGGTCGATCGCCGACGGGCCGTCTCCTGCCCTCAACACGCCGTATCCTTCGTGCTCAAGCTCCAGCTCGACAAACCGGGCGATCGTGGCGTCGTCCTCGACGATGAGAACGCTGGATTCCGTCATAGTCACACAGCTCCCCTCATAGAATGCCCCTTTGACAAGAGACAACGCTTCAGGCTGCGGTGCGTTGCGGTCTCGTTCCTTAATATTAACGCGGGAGCAATGCTTCGGCTATCTGAACGGCGTTTAGCGCCGCACCCTTGCGGAGCTGGTCGGCCACGATCCACAGTGCGAGACCGTGCGAGACGCTCTCATCTGCGCGCAGCCTACCGACGTACACATCGTCACTGCCCTCGAGAAGAGCGGGCATCGGGTATGAGAGCGATACCGGATCATCGATCACCGTGATGCCCGATGCAGATTCCAACGCTGCACGGGCTTCAGCCACCGTGACGTCGGCTTCGAACTCGATGTTGAGACACTCTGAATGGCAGCGCAGCACCGGAACACGCACGCACGTCGCCGCGATCTCGACCTGTGGAGCGTGCATGATCTTCTTCGTCTCCACGACCATCTTCCATTCCTCTTTGGTTGAACCGTCGTTGAGGAAGACATCGATCTGCGGGATGCAGTTGAACGCGATGCGGTGCGCGAACGCGGCGGGCGCGAGCTCACGGCCCTCCAGAAAGTCCCGCGTCTGGTCGTAGAGCTCGTCCATCGCGGCCTGCCCGGCACCGCTGGTAGCCTGGTAGGTCGAGACGACCACCCGCCGAATAGGCGCGATCTCATGCAGGGGGCTGAGCACGACAACCATCTGGATAGTCGAGCAGTTCGGATTGGCGATGACACCGGAGTGCCACGCCAGATCGGACGCGTTCACCTCGGGTACGACGAGGGGCACGGTGTCGTCCATCCGGAACGCGGACGAGTTGTCGATCACGACACACCCGGCCGCATTGGCGGCGGGCGCCATCGCCTTGCTCACAGCAGCTCCTGCCGAGAAGAGCGCGATATGCACTCCCTCGAAGGATGACTCGGTCATCTCCTCGACGATCAGCTCGCCATTGGCGAAGGGTAGACGTTTGCCAGCTGAGCGCGATGAGGCGAGTGCGACGACACGCGACGCCGGAAATCCCCTCTGCTCGAGAGTCTTCAGCATCTCGATCCCCACCGCCCCGGTCACTCCTGCGACGGCCACCACGGGGCGGGCAGGCATGACTCTGCTCCAGGACATCAGTTACCCCCTCCGGCAGTGGGAGCGGTCTCGGCGCGCACATCCTCGTCCGATAGTCCGAAGCTTGAGTGAAGCGCCAGCACAGCCTGGTCCGCCTGGTCGGCGCCGATCACGCAAGAGACACGGATGGATGATGTGGAGATCATGTCGATATTCACGCCCGCCTCAGCCAGGGCGTTGAACATTTGCGCAGCGATCCCGGGATGGGTCTTCATTCCTGCACCGACCAGTGAGACCTTCGCAATCGATTCGTCCACCGACCAGGTGCGGGCCCCGAGATGCCTCACCGCGGCCTCGACAGTGCGCTTCGCCCTGACGAGGTCCTCCTTCGGGATGGTGAAGGAGATGTCCGTACTGCCCTCCTCGGAGACGTTCTGCACGATCATGTCGACGTTGCAGTTGGCTTCGGCCAGTGCGGAGAAGACCTGTGCCGCGACACCCGGCTGGTCCGGAACGTCGCGGATGGTGATCTTGACCTCAGAAGTGTCATGCGTGACACCGGAGATGATTGCCTGCTCCATTGACGCGTCAGCCTCCTTGACGACGGTTCCCGGCAGGTCGTTGAAGCTGGACCTGACGTGGATGACCACTCCATGATTCCGGCCGAACTCCACCGCGCGCAGCTGAAGCACACGCGCACCGGTGGCGGCCATCTCAAGCATCTCCTCATAGGAGATGGTGTCGACCTTCCGTGCATCGGGCACGACCCGCGGGTCAGCCGTGAAGACACCGTCGACATCCGTGTATATCTCGCAAACGTCGGCGGCTATGCCGGCGGCGATCGCGACGGCGGTCGTGTCCGACCCGCCGCGGCCGAGCGTGGTTATCTGGCCTTCGGGAGTGCGGCCCTGGAAGCCCGCGACGATGACGATGCGGCCCTCCGCAAGTGCTTCACGCACGCAGTCGCCTTTGACTTCCTGTATGCGCGCCTTGGTGTGACCTGCATCGGTGACGATGCCGACCTGCGCGCCGGTGAACGATATGGCCTCGTGGCCAAGCGAGTGAATAGCCATCGCCAGCAGCGCGATGGTGACCTGCTCGCCTGTCGCCAGCAGCATGTCCATCTCGCGCTCGGGAGGCTCGGGGTTCACCGCCTCGGCAAGCGAGAGCAGCTCGTCGGTGACGTCCCCCATAGCGGATACGACAGCAACGCAGTCGTTTCCCGCGTCACGCGTGGCAACGATTCGTTTGGCGACCGCACGTATCCGGTCGGTCGTGCCAACCGACGTGCCACCGAACTTCTGAACGATGAGGGCCATCCGTCATCCCCAACCCACCTGCAGTGCGCCGTACGAAAGCCGTACAGGCCACGAGATTGGGAGATAGTGTACCAGCATTTGCCGTACGGGGTGCGACGTCGCACCCCGTACGTTTCCTAGATGGGATTGAGCAGACACATCTGGGTCGCCAGCTGGCGCATGCGCTCGGGCAGTGCATCAAGCGCCTCGGTGTAGAAGTGCTCGACAAGGCTCGTGCCGGACGTGCGCTCCATTGCGAAGGTGATCACCTTCATCGCGCGACGCATGTCGTCCATCTGCTCCTGATCGAGCAGTCCGCCGTCTCCGACTACATTGAGATGTCCGGCAGTCACGGTGAATGACAGGTCCTGCTCGGCAAAGCGCAGATTCAGGTCACGCTCAAGGTTGGTGGCCAAACGAGGTCCGCCAAGACGACGGAAACCGGAGATCATGCCGTCGGCGACCGCCACGAAGACCGCATACTTCTCTTCGCTACCGGTATCGTCTTCCTGAGCGTCGTCCTCCGGCTGCTCGTCGATAGCTTCGTGCTCAAGAACACGGATGAAGGCCTCCACCGCCCGGGGATCGAAATGACTGCCCGAACAACGACGCAACTCGAGGATCGCGTCTTGCTGCGACCTTCCGCGACGGTAGGGCCGGTCGGCGACCATAGCCTCGAAGGCATCGGCCACAGTGAGCACACGCGCCAACAGCGGTATCTCTTCGCCCTTCAGGCCCGCAGGGTAACCCGCCCCGTCGTAGTGCTCGTGATGGTGGCGAACGATCGGTGCGATCGGCCAGGGAAACGCGACCGGACGCAAGATGTTCGCGCCGATGAGCGGGTGGTGTCGCATCTGGGCCATCTCTTCATCGGTGAGCTTGCCCGGCTTGAGCAGGATGTCTTCTGAGATACCGATCTTGCCGATGTCATGCAGATACGCGGCCATCTCCAGGGCGATGCGTTGTTCTACCGAGAGCCCCATGCTATCCGCAATGACGAGCGCGAACTGCGCGACACGGTCCGAGTGGCCCCGGGTGTAGGGGTCTTTTGCATCGACCGCGGTCGCGAGTGCACGGACAGTTGCGAGGTACGCCTCCTGGAGGCTCGAGAACAGCTCGATGTTGCCGATGGCTATCGTCACGTGGTTCGCGATCGTGGCGAGCAACCGCACGTCATCGCTCGTGAATCTCTGTGCTGAGTCACGGCTACCTACAGTGATGGCGCCCAGCGTACCCTCGCTTGATATAAGCGGGACGCAGAGCGCGGCCAGCGCTCCACTCAGCGTGTCGACTCGATTCTCTTCGCCATCGCGCGGCGGGTTGAAGATGAGCGGCCGTCCCTCTCGGATGACCCACTCCGACATAGACGCTCGCACCGCAGCTTCATCGGCACGCGCCAGACCGCCTCCACGCCAGGCGCTGACATGCAACTCACCGGTCTCCCGGTCACGAAGCGTCACATAGCCGATCTCGACATTGAAGATACGCATAGCTGAATCGAGCACCGAATCGAGCAGTATCTCCAGATCCAGCGTCGATCCCAGTGCCCGGCTCATCTCGTAGAGAGTCGCGAGTTCGAGCACCTTCTTGGTCAGACTCTCAGTGCGATCGCGAAGCGAGTCGGTCATACGGTTGAAGTTGTCGCTTAGCTGAGAGACTTCATTGGAGCCCTCGGACGTCACTTTGGTTGAGAAATCGCCCTCGGCAACAAGGGCCACGCTCTCTGACAGCGTAGTCAGCGGATCGGAGACGCGACGCGCGACCCACCAGTTCAGTCCGAGCAGTGCGCCGACTGCCACAACAGACCACAGCATGATCAGATTGCGAGTCGTCACACGGGTCTGCTCGGCCACGCCGGTACCTAGCACCGTCACGAGGTAGGTGGCAGTGCGTGTCGGATCGTTTTCGAAGAGCACCTGCTTCGCAACGACACGATACTCGGTTCCGGAGAAGACGAGTTTGCGCGTCGCCGCGACGCCGGGGGTCTGCCGTGCTGATGCAAGCACTTCGAGCACCGTGCTCGTGGGCGATTTGAGTGCGGCCGCCATCTGCGCTCCACCCAACTCATCGGGGACGTTCACGCCGATGGGGACGAAATCGGAGTCGTAAAGCGCAAGACCTGCTTGCTCACCCGTACTCAGGTCAACCACGAATGCATCGTCCACGATCTCCGAGTACGCCAAGGCGTACACGGCCTGATCGGGACCCTTCACAGGTTCAAGGGCAGTGAGTGTGTCTCTGCCTTGAAGCTCTATCATCAGCGGGTGGCTCATGGCCAGGCCCACCCAGTTGCGCTCACCGCTGCCCAGAGGCGTGATGCCCGGTGCGATCCCAAGACCCCCGGTTGAGGCGACGACCCTGCCGGTGTCATCGAGCAGCATCAGGTTGCTGGTCTCGATCATCTCATAGCCGGATCTCGGAGCGTCGAGTGCCTGATTGATGCCAACGAGCTGCGCCGAGATCGCCATAGAATCGCCACTCTTCACGGCGTCTACGAAACGGGGGTTCTCGGCGACCAGCTTGATCGCCCGCTGCATCTCTTGACTCTTGTCATCGAAGCGGGCAACCACGCTCGCAGATGTCGCAGTCGCGGCCTCGTCGATCCAACTTCTGATTATCTGATCGAGAAGAGTCCAGGCGACGAGAGTCGCCACCACGCCGACCACCAAAGACGCCACGACTAGCGGGACGATGATCTGGTTGTGCAGATGCTTTCCGAACGGGTTTAGTGTCATCCGACTCTCGTCACTTTGCTGGCGCGAACCCACGACTCTCCATTAGATCCCTTGCGGCATCGCTCTTGCCCCACTCGATGAATGCTGCAATATCCTCCTGAGGATCGCTCGCAGTGACGACGCCAAGCGGACGAATCATCCTATAGGAGCCGTTCAGTATGTTCTCCACGCTTGCCTCAACACCATCAAGCTTGAGATAGCGAACCGGAACGCCTTGCGACAGACCATAGCCGAGCGAGAAGTACCCGATCGCGCCGACGGTTGACTGAAGACCTTCGATCATGTCCGGCTCGTAGTACAGATTGACTGCCCTCGGGGTGATCTCGAGGTCCGGGCCGAGAACATACTGGCGGAGGATGATCTTCGCGGATTCGTCCTCATTGCGATCCAGGATCGTGATCGGGACATCAGGACCACCGAGCTCCGACCAGTTCGAGTACACGCCGGAGTAGATGTCACGGACCTGCTGTGTAGTGAGCCCTTCGAGCGTGACGCTGGGGTGTGTGGCCAAGACGAGACCGTCGTCGGAGAGTACAGCGTAGTCCAATCCCAGCGCGGCCTCCTCGGCAGTCAGTTCACGCGAGACGGCCCCTATCTCGAGGTCGCCATTCGCAACCCCTTTGATGCCGCCCCCCGAGTGGAGGCCGGGCAGGAAGACAAACTCCGATGTTCCGGGGTAGTCCTCGGTCAGAAGGCGGACTAGCGGCAGACACGTACCCGAACCGGAGACTCTGAGCTGCTCGCCGCTGACGGAGGCCGTATCTGAGTCGCCACCCGCCGCCGTGCAACTCACGAGCATGGCGAGCGCCAGCAGAGAGGACAGGGCCAAGTATGCGCGACGCCTCATCGTGGGTCCTTTCGCACAGCACGCTCAGCGATGTTCATTGTCGTAATGATAACACCAGGGACCCCGCCGAGAGTGGCGGAGCCCCTGGTTGCCGAGCAAGTAGAGTGCCTCACGCGGCGCAGAGCCGCGACTATGCCTCGCAGCGAGCGAGCATCATGGCGTACGCACGATCGACGTCGGCCTGGATCTCAGCAAGCAGATCGGCGTTCTCCGGCTTGAAAAGATGCTTGAACCGACCCTGTGGCTTGAGGAACTCCTCGATCGGCTTCTTGTTGTGCACCTTGACGGTCTGACGCCACACGCCGTCCTCGACCTCATACATAGGCCAGAAGCCTGTCTGTACGGCAGCCTTGGCGATCTCGACGGTCTTGTTGTAGGGAATGCGCCATCCGCGTGGGCAGGGCGCGAAGACATTGAGGAACGCCGGGCCTTCCACTGCGAAGGCCTTCTCGGCCTTCATCGTGAGGTCCTTCCAGTGCGAGATCGAAGCCTGCGCGACGTAGGGAATGCCGTGAGCAGCCATGATCGCCGTCAAGTCCTTGCGGCGCTGCTGCTTGCCCTGCTGCGCCGATCCGACCTGCGAGGTGGTTGCCCAGGCGCCCTTCGGCGTGGCCGAGGAACGCTGGATGCCGGTGTTCATGTACGCACCGTTGTCGTAGCAGACATAGACCATATCGTGTCCGCGCTCCATCGCACCGGAGAGCGACTGCAGTCCGATGTCGTAGGTGCCACCGTCGCCACCGAACGCGACGAACTTGATGCGCTTATCGGCAGGGATCTTCCCCGCACGCTTCAGGCCCTGGAACGCGGCCTCGACGCCGGAGACGGTTGCAGCGGAGTTCTCGAACGCGTTGTGGATGAACGGGGTCTTCCACGACGAGTACGGATAGATGGTCGTCGAGACTTCAAGGCAGCCGGTCGCACAACCGACCACGACTGGCTCCTCACCGGCGCCGAGAAGGACCTGGCGGACGGCGATCGAGGCGCCACAGCCGGCACAGAGGCGGTGACCGCCCTCGAGGCGGTCCTCGCGATGAGTGAGTTCTTTAAGTGTTGCCATGTGTGACCTCCCTCCTACCGTGCGCCCAGGTAGACGAGTCCACCTGGCTGGGCGGTGCCGGTGGCGATATCGGACAGGTCGGAGTAGACACGCTCGATAAGATCCAGACGAACGTCGCTGCCACCGAGGCCGTAGATGTAGCCGACGACGGGAACGCGGTTCTCGGCGTCGTAGAGTGCGCTGCGGACCTCAAGGAAGAGCGGTCCACCCTCGGCGCCAAAGGACTCGGCACGGTCCATGACCGCGACAGCCTTCACGCCGGAGAGCGCTGCAGCGAGTTCCGCGTACGGGAACGGACGGAAGACGCGCACTTTGACGACGCCGACCTTCTTGCCATCGGCGCGCAGCTGACGCGCGACGTGACGCGCGTTGCCTGCGGTCGAACCGATGACGACGATGGCGAGCTCGGCATCTTCCATGCCCCAGGTCTCGATAACGCCGAACGGCCGGCCGGACAGCTCACTGTACTCAGCGCCGACCTTCTTGATGACGTCACGCGAGCGCTCGATGGCGTCGCGCTGGGCGCGCTTGAACTCGAAGAACGGACCGCCGAGACCCGCGAAAGCGCCGTGGGTGACCGGCTGGTCGATATCGAGCAGGGCGTTCTTGGGGACGTATTCGCCGACGAAATCGGAGACCGTCTCGTCGTCGAGCACGTCGACGCGATCGATCGAGTGCGTGGTGATGAAACCATCCAGGCAGCTCATGACCGGGAGCAGCACGTCGGGATTCTCGGCGATCCGAGTCGCCATGATGGTGTTGTCGTACGCCTCCTGAGCGGTCTCTGCAAAGAGCATGACCCAGCCGGCATCGCGGGCGCCCATTGCGTCACCGTGATCGCAGTGGATATTGATGGGGGCAGACAGCGCACGGTTGGCATTCGCCATGATGATCGGAAGACGCATGCCTGACGCGATGTGAAGCTCCTCCCACATGAGCGCGAGGCCCTGTGAGGAAGTAGCCGTCATCACGCGCGCTCCGGCTGCCGAGGCACCGACACACGCGCTCATGGCCGAGTGCTCGGACTCGACAGTCACGTACTCAGTGTGAACGCGGCCCTTTGCGACAAACCCTGCAAACTCCTCGACGATCGTCGTCTGCGGGGTGATGGGATATGCAGCGACGACATCGGGCTTGCACTGGCGCATAGCATCAGCGACTACGGCGTTGCCGGTGGCGGAAACAGTCTTCTGGGTGGCCATCTACTTCACCTCCGGCAGTTCGCAGCCCTCAGGCACCATGGTGATGGCGTCGGACGGGCACTCGTTGGCACACACGCCGCAGCCTTTGCAGTGATCGAGCTTGAAGTCGGTGACCTTCTCGTCGACAGCGACGACTGCGGAGTCAGGGCACATGATCCAGCAGATGAGGCACTGCGTGCACTTCTCGTCATCGCGGACGGGGCGCTCGCTGCGCCAGCCGCCGGTCACATAGTCACGGGAGTTGCCGGACTCAGGGATGCAGGCGCCGAGCGGGAAGTCGTCACCCTTCCACTCGTCGATGCGGGAGATGTCCCACTTAGCCATCGATGGACACCTCCTCGTAGGCGGAGCGTACCGACGCGACATTGGCGTCGATGACATCCTGGGCGAACTTCTTGCCGAACGTCTTCTGGAGATGACCGAGCACAGCGTCGAGTTCGAAGAGTCCCGTGACCTTCGCGAGCGCGCCGATCATCGGGGTGTTCGGCATATCCCGCTTGAGCTTGTCCAGCGAGATGCCGGAAGCGTCGACGGATGCGACCCGGCCGGTCGTGCGCCCGAGTCGTTTGCGGACATCGGCGGCCGGCGAGCACGTGTTGACGATGACGGCGCCGCCATCCTTGAGACCCTTCGTGACATCGACGATCGAGAGCAGACTCTCGTCGAGCACGACGACCACGTCGGGGTGCTCGATGTTGTTGTGGATCTCAATGGGTACGGAGCTGATGCGGGTGAACGCCTGGATCGGCGCGCCCATTCGCTCCGGACCATACTCAGGCATGGCCTGCATGTACTGGTCGAGCTCCAGTGCGGTCTCCGCGACGAGCTTCGCTGCGGTGACGGCGCCCTGGCCGGCGCGCGCATGCCAACGGATCTCCGTCAGCTGCTGCATGGTCTCACCCTCCTCCGGAATCGTTGTGACCCGTCCGCGGGACGTATTCGGGTGGCTCATCTGTGCTACGGGACGGTGGGTCACACAAGGATACGGGTGTGACTGGGGGCGAGGGGTCGTCTGCAGCGGTGAGTGGATGCAACGAATCGGTGAACGGTAGCCAATTACTTACATATGCTACATCTCACGTCGCGCTTCCAGTGCCCTGCCGAGAGTCACCTCATCAGCGTACTCCAGGTCGCCACCCACTGGCAGCCCTGATGCGATACGTGTGACGCGTACGCCGAGGGGTTTGACGAGTCGCGCAAGATAGAGCGCCGTCGTTTCGCCCTCGACATTGGGATCCGTGGCCACGATGAGTTCGGAGATCCCTCCGGCCCCGATCCGGTCGATCAGTTCTCTGACCCGTAGCTGCTCAGGACCGATGCCATCGATGGGTGAGATCGCTCCCTGCAGCACATGGTATAGACCGTGGAACTCGCCGGTTCGTTCGATGGCGACTACGTCGCGCGGCTCCTCGACCACACAGACCGACGTGGCATCTCGCTTCGGATCTGCGCAGATATCGCACAGCTCCTGTTCAGCGAAGTTGAAGCACGTGGCGCAGAAGTGGATCGAGCGCTTCACGTCCACGATCGCCTCCGCGAGGCGCGCGGCAGCCTCGTCGTTGGAGCGCAGGATGTGAAACGCCAACCGCTGTGCGCTCTTGGGGCCGATGCCCGGCAGTCGCTCCAGCTCCTCGAGAAGTCGTGCTATGGGTGCGGCGTAGAATGGCATCTACATCAGACCGGGAATGCCCAGTCCGCCGGTCACAGCGGCCATCTTGCGCTGCGTGACTTCCTGGGTCTGACGGACCGCCTCGTTCACTGCGGCGGTCACGAGGTCCTCGAGCATCGAGACATCATCGGGGTCCAGGGCTGCGGGATCGATGGTGACGGATTCAACAACGAGCTCGCCGGTCATGACGACCTTGACCGCGCCGCCGCCAACCGAGGCCTCGACGCGCTCGAACTTGAGTTCATCTTGAACGCGAGCCATGTCGGCCTGCATCTTCTGGGCCTGCTTCATCATGTTCGCCATGTTGTTGGGCTTCATCGTGCTCCTCTCAGGTAGTCCTGCCGCTATCAGCTTTCAGATTCGTGGTCGACTATGACCTCGGCACCCAGTTCATCCATGACGAGCCTGGTGACATCGTCATCCGACTGCGCAGGAACGGGACGGGAGTCCGTCTCATCGGCGAGCTGCGGTGCAGTGTCGTCCGGTGAGGGTGCGGGAGTATGCGGGCGCGGCCCCGAGCTTCCGGAGCGACCAAGGCGCAGCTCCAGGGGTGGGTCGACTCGCAGTACGACGGCGATGCTCTTCTTCAGAAGCTGCATCGTCTCAGGAGTGCGTGCGATCTGCAGCGAGAAGTCCTGACCTGCGGGGAACTCGATGACCATAAGATCACCCTCGACCTCGGCCTCGCTACCGTCGAAAAGGTGGGACCGGGAGGGCTTCAGCTTCTTGAACTCGGCTTGGACTGCGGGCCACGCACGCTTGACGGCCGCTGCGTCCAGCGCTCCGCCCGCAGAGACAGTGACAGACGGCGCGACCGGAACGGGTGCGGGAGCAGCGGCGGCCTCGGCGACCAGTGTGTCCTCGGGCATCGCAGATTGCGTGACTGGTGCCCGGTCGGAGACGGCCCCGGTGTCCGGCACGTGTGTGGTCATCTGCGTGTTCGGGAGAGGAGCGGATGCTTCCAGCGCCGCTATGCGCTCGGCCAATGACTCCAGCGACAGATCGGTCTCAGGTCGTGCCATGCGCGTCAATGCCACCTCGACCGCAAGTCGCTGATCGGCGGTCCATCGCAGCTCAGCAGACAGCCGCGCGAGCACGTCGAGCAGATGCGCGAGACGATCGCCACCGAAGGCCGTCGCCTGACCCTCGAGCCGGGTCAAGGCCGATGACGTCACATCGACAGCCCCACCGGACTCGCCGACAGCCGACACGACGAACAGGTCACGGAAGTGCTGCACCATGCCCTTCACGAACTCGGTCATATCCACGCCGGCTTCAGACAGGCGAGCCACGAACCGGAAGGATCCGGCAACGTCTCGTCTCAGCACCAGATCCGCAACCTCGAACAGGAGATCGTCATCCACTTCTCCGAGGAGTCCCTCGACGTCGCTCAAGGCGATGTTGCCCGAGGTGAACGAGGCCAACTGCTCGAGTGTCGTGATCGCATCACGCATGCCGCCGAGAGCATGCTTGGCAATGAGGGTGAGTGCCGCATCGACGACCTGCACTCCTTCGGCATCCGCGATGTGTCGCAACCGAGAAACGATGTCTTCCACGCTCAGCCGGTGGAAGTCGAACCGCTGGCATCGCGAGTGGATCGTCTCGGGCACTTTGTGTGGATGGGTCGTGCACAGGATGAAAACGGTATGCGCTGGCGGCTCTTCCAGCGTCTTGAGCAATGCGTTGAACGCTGAGGTCGAAAGCATGTGGACCTCATCGATGATGTAGACCTTCCAGGTGCGTCGTGTGGGCGCGTAGTTCACACGCGAGATGATCTCCTCGCGAACTGCGTCCACACCGGTCCGAGACGCTGCGTCGAGTTCATAGACATCGGGATGACGCCCCTCGGCGATCAGCCGACAATCCTCGCATGTGTCGTCGGGTTCTCCCGTCGGGCCCTTCTCGCAATCGAGGGCTTTGGCCAAGATCCGCGCCGTCGTCGTCTTGCCGGTACCCCGCGGCCCCGTGAACAGATACGCATGAGCGACACCGTCGTCCTCGACGGCATTGCGAAGCGTTCGCTCGATGTGAGACTGCCCTACTACCTCATCGAAGCGCTGAGGACGGTACGTTCGATACCAGGATTGATGTGCCATGTGTGGGACCTTCCAAGACAGTGCCGCGGACGCGCGTGCCACCCACAGAAGTATACAGGGCCGAACCGACACGCGGTCCGGCCCTTCTGCTGCGATGTTCGCGACCGGATCCGGACACCCGGCAGAGGCCGCTTATGGCTGCTTCCTTCCGGATCTGACCAGGTTCACGACATACCGCCGCCCGGACCCGGACGCCAACATCGGAGCGTGGATGACCAGTATATGCCGAAGCGTGAGGTGGTGCACGCGCTCACGCGCGCGCAGCCAGAAGCTCCTTGATACGTGAGAGAAGACCCTCGGCATCTACCGGCTTTGTGATGTAGTCATCACACCCGGCCGCCAACGCCTTGCCCCGATCGCCCTTCATGGAATGAGCCGTCAACGCGACGAGCGGGATATTGGTGAAGCGCTCATCAGCCTTGATGCGTCGAGTCGCCTCATAGCCGTCTAGCTTGGGCAACTGTACATCCATGAGAATCAGGTCCGGGCGATGCTCTTCAACAACGGCAAGAGCTTCCTCGCCGTCCTCTGCAGAGATGACTTCATAGCCGTTCTTCTCCAGAAGGAACGCCACCAAGTACCTGTTCTGCGGGTTGTCTTCCACCAGTAGGATCTTCTCAGCCATGCAGTCCAGCTCCTCGGGCCAGCCGCCCAGGCGACGGCATGCCTTGATCGATCACCTAGTACTATGTACCCTGACGGGCTTCGAGGCAAAGCCTGGGACGAACGACGGGGGGCTTCAGCGAGAGACTCGTTCACCGACGAACGGATCGGGCTGGATCTGACGAGAGTGCTATGCTGCCCGTAGCGAGCTACCCGCGAGCCGGAGGAAGCATGCGACAACTGACTCTGACCTGGGGAACGGCTCTTGCCCTGACGGTCGTTCTCGTGCCCCTCAGCCAGTTCAACTTCCTCCTATTCCACAGCATCGCCGAGGTAGTCGCGGTGGCCGTTTTGCTGGTCATCTTCGCACTCGCGTTCGCCGCTCGAGAATCGCTGGAATCCAGCGGCCTGTTCGTCGTCTTCGGATACTCGGCACCCTTCATCGCCCTCGTCTTGCTGCTTCACATGCTGGCCTACAAGGGCCTGGGCGTCTTCCCGGATCGACTGCTGCCCAACCTGACGACACAGTTGTGGATGATCGCCCGCTTCCTCTTGTCGGCCACGTTCCTCGCCGCCGTGCTCTCTGCCGGACGCAAAGTGCGCCCCGGCACTGTTGCGATCATTGCTGCCATCGTGACCGGAGGCCTGCTCGCCTCGGTGTCGGTGTGGCCCGTATTCCCCGTTGCCTTCGATAATGTGACCGGCCTGACCACGTTCAAGATAATCGGCGAGTACGTGATCATAGCTGCGTTCGCGGTGAGCATTGCTCTGGTCATCCGCAGACCATCGCTGTACGACCGGGAAACGCTCATGCCGCTCCTCTCGTCACTCGGTCTGCTGATGCTCGCCGAGTTTGCATTCACCCTTTACGGCACAGAGTTGGCGGGGGTGTACAACATCGCCGGGCACCTCCTGCAGATCGTCGCCTTCCAGGCACTCTACCTGGCAATCGTCGAAGTCTCCGTCCGACGCCCCCTTCACAGCCTGTTCCGCGAACTCAAACTCTCGGAGGAGCGAGTCCGCGCCAAAGCCGACTACTACGAACGACTCTACGAGCTTGCACCTGTGCCCTATCAGTCGCTCGACGAAGACGGCAACTTCCTGACCGTCAACAAGGCCTGGGAGCAGGTGACTGGATTCGACAAGCAATCGGTGATCGGCCGCCCGTTCTCGGAAATCCTCTCGCCTGATGTCGTCACCGATTTCACCGAGCGATTCAAGCACAACGGAGAGGTTCACGACATCGAGTGGCGCCTTCGCAAACCTGATGGCGCGGAGATCATCACCGAGTTCGACGGCATCATCGCGCGGGCTGACGATGGCTCGTTTCTTCAGACCCATTGCGTTCTTAGGGATGTCACCGACCGGCGCCGCGTCGAGCTGAACCAGCGCGAGCAGGCCGAACTGCTTGAAGAGGAGGTTCGTCGCCGGACCAGGGAGTTGGAACAGGCGAACGCCGCGAAAGGCGAGTTCCTCGCCAACGTGAGTCACGAACTGCGCACACCGCTCAACTCCATCATCGGGTTCTCCGACATCCTGCTCAGCGGCCTGGCGGGCGACCTTGACGATGAGCAGCGCCGGCAGCTCCAGATGATCCGCGACTCAGGCGGACATCTTCTCTCCATCGTCAACGACATTCTCGACCTTGCACGCGTGGACGTGGGCAAGATGGAGCTGACACTTCAAGACACGGACCTGCCCACGCTCGTCAAAGAGTCGCTCGAGAACCTCAGACCACTTGCAGATGCCAAGTCGCTCAAGGTCTCATTCATGGAGTGCGGCCGCCCTTGCGGATCATGCCTGGCATGTGTCGATCCAGTGCGCGTACGACAGGTACTCAACAATCTGATCGGCAATGCGGTCAAGTTCACGACATCCGGAGGCATCGCTATCTCGCTTGACTGCGATGCTTCCGCCACCGCCTACGTCAGGGTCACTGACACAGGACTGGGACTGGACAAGGCGCAGTTGGAGCAGGTCTTTGACGAGTTCATCCAGGTGGCGGGCCGGGATGGCGGCAAGCCCGAAGGAACCGGCCTGGGGCTTCCTCTCTCACGGCGTCTCGCTCGCGCGTTCGGAGGCGAGGTACTCGCGCACAGCACTCCCGGTGAAGGCTCCACCTTCACGCTCGTCCTCCCGCTGTCGCACCCCGAGTTGTAGCGAGAGATCCGGTACTCCCGTCGCACAAGGCGCCACTGCCCGAGGGGGTGGTCTCGTCCTGGAGAACTCGTGCTTCCGCTACACTCATGTGGTAAATGCCATTCGGAGCAAAAGGGGGGGGCCATGGAGTCCGTACAGCCACGCTTCTGCACCTCATGTGGAGCACCCATACAGCCTGGAGCTGCATTCTGCACCGGCTGCGGCGCGAAACTCGCCGCGGCGACACCCACTGCACCGCAACCGGTTCCCTCAGTAGCGCCACCGGTAGCCACTGCACCGGCACAGGGTGTCTCAATGGCGGACCCGAACGTCGAGCGAATCATCTCGGCAGCGGCCGGTTTGAGCATGAAGGCGGGCTTGATCAAGCGCGTGCAGTATACGCTCGTCATGACGAACTACCGGGTGTTGTTCGCTCAGACCACGTCGGAGATGCTCAAGCAGAACGTGATGCAGGCACGGGACAACGCCAAGGCAGAAGGCGGGGGCTTCTTCAAACAGTGGGGCGCGCAGATCTCGGCCGGATTCAACTACGCCGACCGCTACCTTGCGATGACGCCGGACGAGGTACTTGCCGAGACGGCCGGCAATTGGGCGCTGGCCATAGCCGCCATCCAGAAGGTGAAGTATAAGGCGGGCATGGTGGGCGACGCAGATACGCCCAGCACCCCCGACAAGGTCGTGATCAAGACCGCCGACCAGAAGTACGTCCTTGAACTCTCCGGCGGCAGCAGCAACGCCACCAGGCAGGCATTCATCGACGCCGGCCTCATCTGAGGCCGGCGTCGTCGCGAATCAGAATCAGGCGCGACCCGTGAGGGACGCGATCTGTCCTTTGAGGCCATCGAAAGCCTTCTGGACCTCGTTGACACTCTTGTAGTACTCGGCACGAGCTTTCTGCCAGTCAACCTCGGCTTCCTTGCGTACGCGCACCTGCAACTCCTTGCCGGGCATGGGCGCAAAGAACAGCGCCACTAAAGCGCCTACCACGGCGCCAACCAGAAAGCCAACGACAGCTGTCGCTATACGGTCTGACATCGCACTCCCCCCTTTCCGGGGCTTGGGAACATCTACCGAGTAGGTACCCATGTACGCGCACCTTCCGTTCGTGCAACGGACTTCGCGGTCGGCTACCATGCACGCATGACAACGAACGCGTTACTCCAGCTGAATGACGCAAGGGTCGTCCGGGATGGCAGGACCATCCTGGATATCCGGGAGCTCACGGTACATGAGCGTGAGCGGGTCGCCATTCTCGGCCCGAATGGCTCAGGAAAGTCGACACTCATAAAGCTGCTTACACGCGACGTGCTTCCTTTGGCAGGTGAGCCTCCGGCAGTGCTTCTGCAGGGCAGGAGCCGATGGGACCTCTTCGAGGCGCGCCGGCTCTTCGGCATCGTGTCGGATGACCTTCAAGAGGCGTACGACCGCCGCATCACCGTGTCTGATGCCGTACTGTCGGGTTACTTCGGCTCGATCGGACTCTACCGCCCGCGCGACATCACGCCGGCCATGCGGGACCGTGGCGCCTCGCTCATGGCCGAGCTCGAGATCTCACACCTCTCGGAAGGCATGATGAACGTGCTGTCCACGGGCGAAGCCCGCCGGGCACTGATCGCCCGCGCGCTCGTGTTCGATCCCCCCGTGCTCGTGCTGGACGAGCCCTGTGACGGGCTCGATGCCAGCGCGACCTACCACTTTCTCCGGACACTCAGCGCACTGCTGCAGGCGAGTCGGGGGTTGCTGCTGGTCACGCACCACATCGATGACATCGTCCCGGAAGTCGATCGCGTGATCATGCTGAAGGACGGCCGCGTGTTCGCCGACGGGCCGAAGGCCGCCGTTCTGACGGACAGCCGTCTATCGGCGCTGTTCGGGATTCCGGTGCACGTGGAGTGCAGAGATGGTGTCTATCGTCTGTGGTAGGGTCTGACGTCAGTCGCGATGGATGAGTCTGCCGAGGAATGGCGTCTTGACCGTGATAGCACGCTCGGGACACAGCTCCTGACAGCAGTAGCAGCGAATGCATCTGTCGTAGTGGTGCACCGGAGGCGCGCCACGTCCAAGCTCGCTGTCGAAATCCACTGCCTTGGGGTCGACGGGGCACATCTGCACGCATGTACCGCAGGCCGTGCAGCGAGCATGATCGATCACGGGCCGGGGGACGATCCACTCTTTGACGAGCGAACCGACACGCCCACGAGCACTCGTCGTCGAACCCGTGCTGCGATTGACGACGAAATCGTCGACGACGAATGTCTCCAGAGGGTCTCCGACATACTCGATGTCATCGGCGGTACCGAGTCCCCACTCCGCGCCCCACCGCACGGTCGGGACAAGATCGGGGTCGAGCTTGATCATCGCACAGACGGTCGCGTCGAGCGCTACAGGGTCTTCAGAAGCGATGATCACGTTCATCATGCGCGGCTCACCTCCACGAGGGCCGTTGCCCTCCATTCCAAGAACACCGTCCATCACGAAGAGCCGCGGAGACACCGCTGCTGTCAGGTCGACGAGCATCTGCGAGAAGCGCTCGACGTCAGGCATGCGCGCATGGAATTCGCCCTTGAGAACACCCGGTATGCAGCCGAACTGGTTCTTCACCGCGCCGGTCATGCGGGTGAGCCCGTGGGTCTTGAGCTTGGAGAGCGAGACTATCCCGTCAGAATCCAGCGCCGGAGCGGCAAGGGTGAACTGCTTGATGAGGCCGCCTTCGGGAAATGACACCTGACGACCCTCACTGAACTCCTCAAAGCCGATGCCATACCTCTCGGCCACCTCGACAAGGCCGCCCCGGCGCGCGGCTCCTTCCGCCTTGCCGAACGCCGGCGAGTCGCCATAACACAAGGTGGCACCCGTCGTCTGCAGCTGCCTGATCACTGCCTCGAATACCGACGGATGCGTCGTCACGGCATCATCCGGCTTCGATGCCACCAACAGGTTGGGCTTGAGGAGGATACGCTCCCCCGCACTTGCGAACTTCGCCGCTCCGCCGAGCAGATCGAGCGCCCTGCCCACCGCGGCATGCACCAGGTCCGGGTCGTAGGATTCACATCTGACGAGGGCTACTCGCGAGCGAGTCATGATCGGTCTCCTTGGCTGTCAGATCTCGCGTTCGAGGCCGAGCATACCAGAGTCACCGCGCACGTAGCCCCGGCAGGATCACCGTCTATCTGCCGAGTGAAGGCACACTGGCGTACGGCTTGCTGGGACTTGCTCATGGGCCCTGAACACAACAGACACGAACGTTACGACGTGGGCGATGTCGGCCTGCTCCTCCAAGACACCTGGGCAGACGAGGCCGGCGGCCTTCGCGTTTGCGAACAATGCGGACATCAGATGGATGCCCGCCGCTTCAGATGCCCCGAGTGCGGGGTACCTCAACCGACGTGCGTCGGCTGTTGCAGTGCATGCGTCTCGCCCCGGTGCGTCGGCGGCGTCAACAGCTAGAGCGCCGACGCTACCTGAGCCGCAAGACGAACGTTCGAGTAGACGAGCTGCTTGTTGGCCTCTTCACTCGCTCCGCCAGTCAGTGCATGGATCCGCGCGAGCAGGAATGGCGTGACGTCCTTGCCGTGGAAACCCTGTTCATCTGACTCGGCCAGAGCGGTCTGTATCACGGTGCCAAGCATCTCCGGATCCATCTCGTATGTCTCCGGTATCGGGTTGGCGATCACTGCTCCGCCCCCGAGCGCAAGTGCCCGCTTGGCCCGCAGGAATGCTGCGATCTCCTCGGCACTCTCGACACGGGCGTCGACGCCGAATCCACTGGTGCGCGTGTAGAACGCGGGGAACTCATCTGTGCGATAGCCAAGAACCGGCACACCATGCGTCTCCAGGAACTCCAGCGTCAGGCCGATGTCGAGCACGGACTTCGCGCCCGCGCACACGACTGCCACATCCGTACGTGAGAGCTCGACGAGATCCGCCGAGATGTCGAACGTCTCCTGCGCCCCGCGATGCACTCCGCCGATGCCACCGGTCGCGAAGACGCGGATGCCGGCCATTGCAGCAATCAGCATGGTCGCCGCCACGGTCGTCGCGCCATCCTGCTCGCGTGCGGCCAGCATAGCGATATCTCGTCGACTCGCCTTGGCGATACCCGGCGATGTCCCGAAATGCTCGATCTGCTCGTCGGTCAGCCCGATGGTCGGTCTCCCGCTGACGACGGCGACGGTCGCAGGGATTGCCCCCGCGTCGCGCGCCACGCGCTCGGCCTCTCGCGCACACTCGACATTTGCCGGGTAGGGGAATCCGTGCGAGATGATCGTCGACTCCAGCGCCACGACCGGAACTCCGGTGGCAAGCGCTTCGGCGACGTTTGGTGCGATGTCGATGTAAGCGTTCACGACGTCAACCCCTTCGCGAGTCTATGCGCCACTTCGGGCGTCAGCGCGTCGCTCACCGTTCGCTCTGTTGCGAGCGTCATGCCGGCGACCGCAGAGGCGAATCCCGCTGAAGCCTTCAGCGACATCCCCTCAAGAGTAGCGTAGGCAAGGCCGGCTGCGAACGCGTCACCCGCTCCGGTGGTGTTGGCTACCTCGACGTGAGGCGCGTCCACGGTGATACGCTCATCGCGATCCGCGCAGTAGACCCCGCGATCTCCCCGGCTGACAAACACGCGTGCGACACCCAAGTCCAGCAATCGGTCGACAGCTGCACCGGGACCCGCCTCAACATCTACGGGGATTCCTGCCAGGATGGCAGCTTCCAGCGCATTGGCCTTGAGCACGGACACTCGGCCCAGAATGCCGGCCGCTTTGGGCGCCTTGGGTGCAGAGACCGGGTCGAGCAGGATATGCGAGTCCGGCCACAACTCCACAGCATGTTCGAGCGTCGCCGCAGGAAGATTCGCGTCAAGTGCCACGAGCGACAGTACGCCGAGCGCGGTAGCCACGAGGTCCAGGTAGCCGGGAGACAGCCGGTCCAAAACCCGCATGTCGTTGATGGCGACTTCAAGGTCATGCTGCTCGTCCATCACCGCCACGTAGCTCGACGAAACCGCTCCGGGGACCACCAGCGTACTCGACGTGTCGATGCCCACCTCGGCACAGGCCGAGAGGATGCCGTGCCCGACAGTGTCATCACCGACCGCCGTCACAAGGTGCACGTCCACGCCAAGTCGAGCCAGGTTCTCAGCGATATTGCGGCCAACCCCGCCGTGACCGATACGCACGTGTCCGGGGTTGGAGTCGTGCGCGACCAGCCGCGCGTTGGAAAAACCGATGATGTCAGTGTTCGCGCCACCGATGACCAGCACTCGCCCGCTCATGCTTCCTCCTTGTCGTCCCAGGAATCATACCCGAGCAGGGAATGACGGCGGCGGAGCAGGGTGGGGCTACCGGGCTGAAGCAGCTGTCAGTAGCTGTTGGTGTAACTGACCGTGCTGGAGTTCCCGTGGCAACTGGAGCAGATGCCCGTGCGGGTAAGCGTACCGCCGCCATAGCTGCCAGCCGTGCTATGTGTGAACTGGAGCCGCATGAGGTGGTATTCGTTCTGGCCATGAGGCACGTGACAGTCCATGCACGTCGCGCCGCGGTCGTAGAAGTGTCGGTGGTTCACGCGACTGTTGGCGTCCTCGATGCCCCGGATACCCGGCCCACCGCTGACTGAGCCACTCGCGGATGTGTACGCATAGACACTGTACGCGTGGCACACGAAGCACAACGTGCTCTCGGAGCCGTCCCCCACCATGGTCGTGGATGCGGTACCCCGAAGCACATGGGCGATCGTGGAACCGTGGGGCCCACGGGGGTCAGCCTCGGTCTCGCTGGCATGACAATCGGTACAGGTCATCTTTGGACTGCCGGCTGTATAGTCGGCATCATCGCCAGCTGTAGGATTCCATGGCGTGCCTTGTGTGAACGAGCCGTCCTTGACGCCCAGATTGGCCCCAACGCCCTCGACCGGATGGGTGGAGAAGTTCGCAGGGTTGAACTCCTTGGCCTTGTCCTGACCGGTGTAGCCGGTCGTGTACGAAGAATGGCACTTGTAGCACAGCTCGTATTCGTAGGTGATCGTCTTGACGGTGTAGTTGGAGGGCGTACCCCACGCCGAGCGCCCGTTCGGCGACACGCCTTTGGATCCCAAGATCGAGTTGGACGCCAGGTTGGAGCCCATGGTGTGAGTACCACGCTTGGCCAGATGCGCATCATGGCAGTCGACACACTCCGCATGGCGATTGCCGCCACCAAGCTGCGATGCCGTCTCGGTGCTGGAGTGTTTACCGGAGTAGGTGTTTGTTGGGTGAGCGCTGGTCTTGACCATCTGCGGCGCGATGTTCGGCATGTACTGGTGGCATCCCGACACGTAGCAGTTCGTCCCGCCGAAGTTGTGGCACCCGTAGCACAGCTTCTCCTCGGCGAAAGCCGTCGTGTTGGTGCGATGGCCCTGGGTGAAGTGTCCGCCACTGAACGCAGTGAGTCGCGCGTTGTCAGATCCGTGTGGGTCGTGGCAGTTATCGCAACCCGCAAGCTTGTCATTGGCGGCAACACTGTCCCCATGCCCGCTCGAGCTGAAGGCTGATTTGCTGAAGCCCGTGAAGAACGGTTTCGAGCTCCAGTTGGGGAACTGCACCGTGTACGGGACGACCACGGCTGCCGTCAGTGTCTTGGTGGGCGGCGTGCCGCCATCATGACAGCGCAAACAGAATGCAACCGGGTCGGAGATGCCCGCCGTGATGTCGTCCGGATCGGCGGCCCGACTAAGATCCCACTCATCCCCGTCACCCGCCGCAACGTTATGTGAGTTGTGGCAGTTCGCACAGGTGAGCTTCGCACCCGTCGCGCCCGTGATGTCGTGCTTGCTCGCACGGGCGAACTCCTGCGGTATGAAGCGACCGTTCCATGTCGCTGCCGTGCCGCTGGCCAGATGACACGAGTAGCAGAGCGCCTGCTTCTCGGCCGATGTGCCGAGCTCGAACGCGCCCAGGTACTGCGCTCCATCTGCGCCATGGCGCTCATGACAGGCAAGGCACTGGACGCCGCTTCCGTTCGCAGGAGCAATCGAGCACGAGGCATCGCTCGTCGCCGGAGGTTCATAGTCGTATGTAGCATGCGGACCCGAGTACAGCGTCTCGTGGTCGCCACCAGAGGCGGCGTAGTAGCCCGACTTCATGTTCGCGTTCTCGAACGTGCCGTGACACCCGAAACAGAACGCGTTACCGAGTACCCCGCTATCGTCGTCAACGAACTGCTGGCTACCGTCCGACTGCCATGCGAAGAGCAGCTTGGGGTATCGCTCCGGATCGCGGTGAGGGGTGTGACAATCAGTGCACCGCATGTCCTGGTTGTATGCCGGGTGTCGTGAGTCATCCTGTCCGGCACTCTGATCGTCGCTCAGCAGGAACTCTGCCTGCACATTGGCACCGTGCGCGCCTGCAGGAGGACTGGTGGACAGCTTCGCGCCGTGGCAGTACAAGCAGAGATTGAGGTCGGCACGAGTACCCAGTTCGCCGCAGACTGCACCGTGAAGATCGTGACAGGCACCGCACAGCGTGCTGTCCTTCGTGAAGCGACCGTGCGGCATCACCGTGTATCCCGAGGCGTACGTCGAGAAATGCTCGAGGTCGCCTGACACCGTGTTCACCGCGACATCCACGGACAACGCCTGCGTGACGTCACTCCATCTATCGCCCGCATTCGGCAGGTAGTAGATGCGCGCGGTCTTGCTCACCCAGTCGAGTTCGAAGCCGTCCCGGTCGTCGGTCAACGCATAGCTCAATGTCAGGCGTGGCTGCGCGCCGCCGAAGGCACTGCCCTCGGGACCGAAGTCGTAGGCGCTCGTCATGAAGCTGGCCGTCTCGTCAGGTCCGGAGCCATCGACGGCGATCTCGGAAATGGTCACCGTGCAGTCTTCGGAGAATGTGCCCGCCGGAACGAACAGCGCCACCTCACCGGTCGCGGCTCGGATCGTGTGATCTCGCGTTGCATCAACGCGCGTTGCGATACGTACCGTGGATGCGTCGGCCGAGTAGGACAGAGCGCTCTGGCTCATGCCCGAAACCGCCGTCACCGCGTATTGGTAGACACCGACTTCCCGCACCGAAACGCGGTCCTGGACGTCCAGCGTCTTCGTATACCCGACTGGTCGGTAGCGCTCGCTTCCGACCGACGCTCTGTATACGACGTATCCGGTCGCCGAAGGCACTGGAGACCAGTGGATATCGTTGTGACCATCGCCTACAGTCGCAGTCACGAAAACGGGCGAGCCCACGTGATCCGCCCAGGGCAGATTCATGTCGGCTGCGAGTGAGCGCAGATACGACTGGATGCCGAAACCTTCGGCAACAAGCGCGTTTCGGAATGTCGGGACAAGCAGCGCGGCCAAGAGGAGAACGGACAGCATCGACACCGCAGCCAAGGACGCGGCCGAACGGCGTGTCATCAACGCATCTCCGTGTCGCGCAGACCTGTGCAAACGCCCCCCGTCAGAGTAGTGTTCAGCGCAGTTACTATGCGCGCATCCAGGATACCATGTGTCCTAAGGCGTCCTAAGAAGAGGGGAATCGTACACCAGCGCTTTGTACGCACCGACGCGATCGTGTGCGTTTGAGATAATGAACGACTCGACCCGTGTCGCCGCCAGGTGCTCTTCTGCTCGGCGGGCATATTCTTCACGTTGGGACCCTGAAGCGCGAGCGGCGTGTGCTGCGTATCGCTCTCCGAACGCCCTGTCTTGTTCGGCCAATCGCAGCTGGCGGAGCAAGAACTCCACCTCGCGAGTCGCGCCGTATGAGCGCTTTCCCCCGAGTCTGATCAGCGCGGGCGGCTGCACGTATGCCGCATAGCCAGTGTACTTGGCCTCTGCCTGACCGATGTAGCGTGTCGCTGTCGTCTCTATGAAGGTGTACTCACTCCCGCGAAATCGCGCGCTTTCCCCCGCGACGCCGAGCGCCACATGGTGTTGGGCGTCGAACACCCAGAGCACTGTATCGTAGCCCTCCCGGACCATCATGGCCGCAAGCAACAGGCTCTTCTCGGTACACACGCCACTTCCCTCGGCAAGCATCTCAGCGAGTAGCTCGATGTCGGCATCGACTGTGCCGTACGGTATCGCCTGAACCGCGTGGACCATGAGTTCGAGGTACTCATCGGAATCCAGTTCCAGCCGGTCCCGCGCGGCCCTGAGGTCGTCGAGGACTTGTCGGACCACATCCCCCTGGGCAAGCGCGTCCACCAGCCGGCGGACGTAGCGCTGCCGCACGCGACCCCGCGACGAGAATACGTCCGAAGTGGGGACTTGCTCGGCACAGGACACGGCATCCTCAGAGATGCCGACGCTCACGAAGCACTCGGTGTCTTGAAACGCGAAGGACCACTCGGAAGTGGTGAGCGTATCACCCGACGGTGGCACCTCGAGCGAGTCGAGGTGTGCTGTGAATGCGAGCAGGCCGACCTCGTCGACAGCCCTGCCAGCCACGAGAATCACCAGCAAGGCGGCTACCGCCAAACGGGCTGCTGTCGAGTAGGGATGCAGCCGCACACGTGTCCTGATCCGCGCGAACATGCCGACACCTTCCGGGGTGTGGTCGGAGCGATCGCACTTCCAGGTATATCGCGCGGTGAGCCTGACCGCAAACTGCGAGTACTCCCGGAGCCTAGGGGATCGCGGTCAGTACCACGGCCACGAGCGCGAGGACCACACCGCCTCGTTGCATCCAGCGAAGTCGTTCGCCCAGGAATATCCGGGCCAGCAGAAGCACCACCACCGGGAACATCGA
Source organism: Actinobacteria bacterium UBA2279 (assembly GCA_002347365.1). Taxonomy (GTDB): domain Bacteria; phylum Actinomycetota; class Coriobacteriia; order Anaerosomatales; family Anaerosomataceae; genus UBA2279. The sequence continues at coordinate 97,348 of DDWT01000012.1, read as the reverse complement.
GCCCAGCACTGATGCGACAGCGAGCGGTCCGATGCGGATAGCGCTCAGCATCGTGATATTCGCCATTGCCTCGAACACTCCCGCACCGACAACGGAGACCCGGGCGGGAGCATCCGCCACGAATCGACGCCCCAACGCAGCCGCCAGGATGAATAGCAACAGCGTCGAGACGACGCGCGCAGACAGCAATGGCCAGAAGCCGGATGCATCAGCGGTATATGAGAGTGCAATGAAACCCGAGGCGAAACACGTGCCCGCAAGAACCGAAAGCGCAACGGCCCGAGGCGGCATCCCACGGTCCTCGTCCTCGTGGCCGGGCGCAAGGCTGACGATGACGACCGCCACGATCGCCAGTGCAAGTCCGATGACTGCCCTTGGGCCCACGTCGGTCCCGCGAAGCAGGTCGAAGAGCGCAGGAAGCGAGCCAGCCAGACCGGCAGTGATCGGTGCCACAAGTCCCATGCGGCCCACGGAGAGTGCGGCATACAGAGACACGACGCCGACTCCTCCAACGACGCCCGCCACAGCGCCCCATGCCAGATCGGTCATGGACCATTCAGCGGCCGGAGCCACCACAAGCACGACTATGAACATCACGATCTCAAGCAGATGCGCGTTCGCCGTCACCGTGACGGGCGACTCGCGGCGACTCGCCAGACCTCCCAGGAAGTCTGAGCTACCGAAAAGGAACGAGGTGATCAGGGCCAGAACGGGAGTCAGCATCCGTCAGCGCCTCAACGTCGCCGAAAGCCGCGCCGGCTGCGCGAACAACCCGATGGCGCTCATGATATCGGTGACCACGACGTCGGCCATCTGCACCGCCTCCACCGCGGCACCCTCGCCCGCTATCACACAAATGCCCACGGCGACTTCGCGCAGCATCACCGCGTCATTAGCCCCGTTGCCGATCGCAGCGACACTCGCCGCACCCAGCTCCCGCACGAATGCAAGCTTCTGGGCGGCTTCAGCCCCATGCTCCACGATGCGCACTTCGATTCCCAACAGTGCAGCGATATCCAGTGCCGTCCCGCGCGTATCGGCAGTGATCGCCACAGGATGCAGCACACCGGACAGTGCGGCAAGCGCCTCGCTTACGCCGGGAAGTACCTCACCGTCGAAGGTGAGTGTCCCGTTCAGGTCCAAGACGAGGTGCTCCAAGTCGAGACGACCGCGACCGGGGATGTCGATGCTGAGCATGCTGATGCGCCTACGCTTCCCTAAGAGTCGGAGTGGTTGCCGTGAGGGTGTGCCTTGATGTACTCGATGGCTTCTTCACACGAATCCGTAACGTGGACGAGGTCTATGTCACCCGATGAGATCGTTCCCTCGGCAACCAGCTTCTCCAAGAAGAACCCCATCATCGGCTTCCAGAACTCGGTGCCCAGCGTCACCACGGGAAACGTCTCCATCTTCCCGGTCTGGATCAGTGTGATGGCCTCGAACAACTCATCGAGTGTCCCGAAGCCGCCCGGCATGATGATGAATGCCCGCGAGTACTTCACCATCATCACCTTGCGGACGAAGAAGTGCTCGAAGGTCATGACGCGATCGAGATACGGGTTGGGTTTCTGCTCGTGCGGGAGATGGATGTTGGCACCCAGGGAAAGCCCTCCCGCTTCCTGAGCACCCCGGTTTGCGGCCTCCATGATGCCCGGACCTCCACCAGTCATCACGCAGTAACCAGCCTCGGCCAGCTTGCGACCCATCTTCCTCGCCAGCTCGTAGTGCGGGTGGCCATCTTCGAAACGTGCCGAGCCGAAAACCGTGACCATCGGCTCATCGATGTTGAGGAACTCGAATCCACGCAAGAACTCCAGGAAGATGCGCACTGCACTCTCGGTGTTCTCGGCGTGCCCGTGACTACCTGCAAGGAACTCGGCCTCGGCGCCGACGACCTGCTCTAGCAGCGAGGGCGGGTAGGCATCCAGATCGTTGGGGTTGTTGCCGTCCATGAGGACCTCCTGAGTATATCGATGACCCAATCCTAGCAGGATGAGCGCGGATTCTCTCGGCAGACACTTGACCATGACGTAACGTGAGGGTTTATGGTGCCCGAAGGAGGTGATCGACATGGGTATGACCGTAGGCGATGTCGCCAGACTTGCGGCGATCAGCGTGCGCACGCTGCATCACTACGACGAGATCGGGTTGCTCTCGCCCTCGGAGCGCTCCAGGGCAGGCTACCGGCTCTACAACGACGACGACCTTGCCATGCTGCAGCAGGTCCTGTTCTACCGGGAACTCGGCTTCTCTCTGGACGAGATACGTCACGTGATGGCCGACCCGGGGTTCGATCGTCTCGAGGCGCTGGCTTCGCAGCGCCGGATGTTAGCCGAGAAGGCCGCATCGCTCCACCACATGATCGAGGCCGTCGACAGAGCGATCGATGGCGCACAGAAAGGCATAACGATGGACAGGGAAGAGATGTTCGAGGTCTTCGGCGACTTCGATCCCGCCGAGTACGAGGAAGAGGTTCAGGAGCGCTGGGGCGAGACCGACGCCTACAAGGAGTCGGCGCGCCGCACGAAGCGCTACACCAAAGATGACTGGGCCCGTTTCAAGGCCGAGAACGAGCAGATCGGCACCGGCACCGCGGCACTCATGGACGCCGGCGTGCCCGCCGACGATCCGCGTGCGATGGATCTGGCCGAGCAGGCGCGCCTGCAGATCGACAAGTGGTTCTACCCGTGCTCGCGCGAGATGCACGTCGGTCTTGCCGAGATGTACATCGCCGACCCACGCTTCACGGCGACGTATGAGAAGATCCATGTCGGGATGGCGCAGTACTGGCACGATGCCATCCTTGCGAACGCAAAGCGCTAGAGCGCACTGCACGTAGCACGGCGCCGTACGGCGGCTGTATGCTTGGTGCACCAAGATTCCCGCGAAAGGAACCATGATGCCCGGATCCGCAGCCCCTACGGCGCCGAGTCATCCCTCGGCAGCCGACCTCGCGCTCGAGGCGGTCGGAGGTGTCATTCTCGCTGCCGGACTCGCCATAGCATTGGGCAGCTCCTCGCAGTGGCTGCTGGACAAGATCTTCGGGACGCAAGGTTTCCAGGATATCGTACGCGTGCTCTTCGGCGGTCTGCTGGGTATCGTTCTCGGAGTCCCCGTGGGCTCCTGGCTCATAGCCCGTGCGCGCAAACAACGCTTCTCGCTCCTGCTGTCCTTCGGGGGGACACTGCTCGCGGCAGCCCTGTCGATAACCCTCCCCACGGTCATCGCGGGGAGCGCAGGCTCCGGCGCCACGCCGTGGGTCGCGCTCGTGCTGTGCGCGATAGGAGCTGTTGTTTTCGGAAACCTCAAGACCTGGATGAACCGCTAAGTCGAGGAGACACCATGCCGCTCGTTCGCATCGATATCACCGGTCCCAAACCTGTCGCCTACAAGAAGGCACTCCTTGCCGGAGCCCGACTTGCCGTGACAAGCGCCCTCGGTGTGCCGGACAGCCGCGTCACCGTGCGCGTGTTCGAGACCTCGCCCGAGTGCGTGGATGTCCCCGCTTGCCGCACCGATCGCTTCACGGTGGTCGAGGTCCTGCTGTACGAGGGCCGCACCCCGGAACTCAAGTCCGCGCTCATCACCGCACTGCGCAGGGTATATGCCGAGAATCCCGCCATCGAGCCCTCCGAGGTGACCGTGTACATCCATGACGCGTCGCAGCTCGATCTTGACGTGTTGGCCGGCGAGGCCGAAGCCCACTAGCACTTCGGGAATAGACCCCTTGTGGGGCGAGGCGCGCCCCGGGAACTGAGGGGGCGTCATGGGTGAGACCAAGCGATTCACTATCCTGCACTCCAATGACATGCACGGCGATTTCCTCGCCGAGCAGGAGGCCGGAGGGGGCCCGCTCACCGGTGGACTGCCGCTTCTCTCGGCGTACGTGAACAAGGTGCGCGCCGAGGAAGAGAACGTCATCTACGTGATCGCCGGGGACATGGTCCAGGGCTCGATCATCGACTCGGACTTCAAGGGCATCTCGACGATCGAGATCATGAACTACCTCGCTCCCGACGTGGTGGGCCTGGGCAACCACGAGGTCGACTACGGTGTGCCGCACCTCCTGTTCCTCGAGAAGATCGCCAACTTCCCTCTGGTGAACGCCAACCTTTACATCAAGCCGTTCAACAAGCGGATGATGCGACCGTTCTACATCCTGGAGAAGGCCCGCTTCGACATCCTGTTCACCGGCATCATCACCGAGAAGATCATGGATGCGATCAACCTCGACGAACTCGTGGGGACCTTCGTCAACGTCCACGAGGCCGCCGAGGAGGTGGGCCGCATATGCAACGCGTACCGAAACGACGACATCGACCTCACCATCCTGCTCACGCACATCGGCTTCGAGTCCGACAAGCAGCTGGCTGCGTTGCTCGACCCCGACTGGGGCGTCGACATGATCATCGGCGGGCACTCGCACACGATCCTGACCGAACCCGCCGTGGTCAACGGGGTCCTCATCGCTCAGGCAGGTGTGGGCACGAACCAGATCGGTCGCTTCGACATCACCGTGGACGACGACACCAACGCGATCATCGACTGGAAGTGGCGACTGATCCCCATCGACGAGCGCCTCATCGAACCTGACCGCAAGCTGATGGAGCTCATCGACTCCTACAAGCAGATCGTCGACCGCAAGTACGGCGTCATGATCTGCAAGTTCACCGAGACACTGACCCACCCGCTGCGCGAAGAAGAGTCCTCACTCGGCAACCTGATGGCTGACGCTCTGGCGGAGTCGCTGCAGGCCGATATCATGCTGCTCGGCGCCGGCTCAGTACGCGTGGAGGAGTTGGGGCCGGCCGTCACGCTGATGGACTTCATGTCGTGCTTCCCCTACGACGACAGCGTGACTCGCTACACCGTGGATGGCGCGACTCTGCGCAAGATGTTCGCGCACTGGATGCGCACGCCCAACCGGGACGGCGAGGGCGAGTGCTACCAGGTCAACGGCGCCGTGCGAGCGACCTACTCGGACGCAGACGCACGACTCGTCTCGATGCAGGTGAACGGCAGCGACGTTGACGATGGCGCCACGTACACCGTCGCGCTCCAGGGGTATCACGCGGCGAATGCCAAGGCGTACCTCGACGTCACAGCAGAGGAACTCTCGCGAGCTGGCAAACCGAAGGTCGTGACGACCTCGGCCGCAGAAGTGTTGGAGGAGTGGCTGCGGGCCCACCAGAACGTCGATCGACGCGTGGAAGGTCGCCTCTCCTACGTGTGATCCTTAGCTGCGGCGAGTCTTCTTGCGCTCGTTCTCGGTCAGCAGACGCTTGCGCAGGCGGATACTCGTGGGAGTGATCTCCACGAGTTCATCGTCCTCGATGTACTCGAGCGCCTCCTCAAGCGTGAAGGTCGTCGGCGGTGCAAGCTGTATGCCCTTGTCCGCAGATGCTGCACGCATGTTGGTGAGCTGCTTGGCCTTGGCCACGTTGACCACAAGGTCATTGTCCTTCGCATGCTCGCCCACGATCATGCCTTCGTAGCACATGACACCGGGGCCCACGAACAGGATGCCACGGGTCTGGAGTGCATCAAGCCCGTAAGCGGCGGACTTGTCCATAGACATCGCGATGAGTGAACCGTTGATACGGCCGCCAAGGTCGCCCTTGTATGGACCGTACTCAGCGAAATGGTGGAAGAGCGTCGCTTCACCGCGCGTGGCGTTGAGGATGCGCGTGCGCAGACCCATGACACCGCGCGACGGGATCTTGAACTCAAGGTGCACGTGCTCGTCACGCTGCACCATGTCCGTCATCTCGCCGCTTCGGCTGCCGAAGATCTCGATGACCTTGCCGGCGTACTCGCTCGGCACATCCACGACGGCCTGCTCGATCGGCTCGAACGTCTTGCCGCCCTCTTTCTTGAGGATGACCTGCGGACGGCCCACCTGGAATTCGTAGCCCTCGCGACGCATGGTCTCCATGAGAACGGACAGGTGAAGCACTCCCCGGCCGGAGACTTCCATACCGCCCTTGTCTTCGGTCTCGGCGATGTTCATCGAGATGTTGGACTCGGCCTCGCGGAAGAGGCGCTCCTTGATCTGGCGGCCTCCGACGATCTTGCCCTCCTGACCCACGAGTGGGCTGGTGGAAGGCGCGAACACGACGGACATCGTGGGCTCTTCCACGTGGATCGGATCCAGTTGCACGGGGTCGATGCGGCAGGTGAACATGTCACCGATATCGGCGTCTTCGATTCCCACCACAGCGCAGATGTCGCCTGCGTGGGCGGCCTCCGACTCCAGGCGTCCCATTCCCTCGAAGGTGAACAGCCCTTTGACCTGTGCCTGGTAGCGGCTGCCGTCGTTCTTGACGACGAGGATCTTCTCACCGTTGTGGATCGTGCCCGAGAAGATACGCCCGATGCCGATGCGCCCGACGAACGACGAGTAGTCGATCGTGCAGACCTGCATGGCCACGGGACCGTCGGGATCGCAATCGGGCGCGGGGATGTGTTTGATGATGGCGTCCAGCAGCGGCACCATGTCGTTGTTGTCGTCTTCGGGCTCGTAGCGCGCATAGCCGTTGGTGGCGCTGGTGTAGACGACCGGGAAGTCAAGCTGCGAGTCGTTGGCACCCAGATCGACCATCAGGTCGAACACGCCATCGATGACCTCGTGGGGGCGTGCGCCAGGTCGGTCGATCTTGTTCACTACGACCATCGGCTTGAGCCCGTTCTCCAACGCCTTCTTGAGCACGAAGCGGGTCTGCGGCATCGGACCCTCGAACGCGTCGACGATGAGCAGAGCGCCGTCGGCCATCTTGAGCACACGCTCGACCTCGCCACCGAAATCAGCATGGCCCGGCGTGTCTATGACATTGATCTTCACGTCCCCGTAACGGATCGAGATGTTCTTGGCGAGGATGGTGATGCCACGCTCGCGCTCCTGGTCGTTGGAGTCGAGCACACGCTCGCCCATCTGCTGGTTCTCCCGGAAGACGTGGGTCTCCTGAAGCAGCTTGTCGACCAGTGTCGTCTTGCCGTGGTCTACGTGCGCGATGATCGCGATGTTTCGAACGTCAGTCTGACGCATGATGCTCCGAACCTAGTGGTCCTGCAGGAAAGCCGGTGCCGGGCACCGGATGAAGAGCGGTGGTGCGTTCCTAGCGGCGGCCCACCCGGCCGCGTCCGCCACGACGGCCCATCACGCCGCTGGAGAACACCGGGCGCGCCTTGCTGGGCACCGCGCGATCCGCTGAAGGAACGATGCGGTCTTTGTAAGTGAATCCTTCGAGGTCTTCGCATGCGATCGTCATACCGATCTTGCGTTCGACATCCTGCAGCTGAGCGTTCTCCTCATATGCAAGGAAGCTCAGTGCGCTGCCGGAAGCACCCGCGCGAGCCGTGCGGCCGATGCGATGTACGTAGTCCTCGGGAGAGTTCGGCATATCGTAGTTGATGACGTGGGTGATCTCGTCGACATCGATGCCTCGTGCCACGACGTCGGTTGCGACCAGAACGCGCGTCTTGCCGGCCTTGAAGCTGTCGAGCGCCTTCTGACGCTGCGACTGCGTTCGGTCGCCGTGGATGGCTGCGGAGCGGATACCGCTGCGCTCCAAGACACGGTTGACCCGGTCGGCGCGATGCTTGGTTCGCGTGAAGACGAGCACCCGCTCGAGATGTGCGTGCTCCAGAAGCGCCACAAGCAGGTCGGACTTCTGCATCTGGTTCACGGGATAGATCGCCTGATGGATCTTGTCGACCGGCGTTGCGGTCGGCGAGGTCTCAACGCGCACCGGCTCGTGAAGCGTCGACTGCACGACACGCAGGACGTCGCTCGACATGGTCGCCGAGAAGAGCAGGTTCTGCCGGTTCTCAGGCAGGAGGTTGATGATGCGGCGGACGTCGGGCCAAAAGCCCATGTCGAGCATGCGGTCCGCCTCGTCGAGTACGAGCACTTCGATCTTCGAGAGGTCGAGCGCCCCGCGATTGTGGATGTCGAGCAAGCGGCCCGGTGTGGCGACGACCACGTCGACGCCCTTGCGGATCTTCTGGAGCTGCGGCTCGTAGCCGACACCGCCGTGGATGACGACGAAGCGATGACCGGTGAAGCGGGCAGCGTCGCGCGTCACCTCTCCGATCTGCATCGCGAGTTCGCGCGTCGGCGTGACGATGAGTGCCTTCAGCCCACTGCGCGGCGCTATGCGATGCAGCGTGGGCAGAACGAAAGCAGCGGTCTTGCCGGTGCCGGTCTGAGCGCAACCGACGACGTCGTGACCCTTCATGATGTGCGGGATTGCCTCACGCTGGATGGCCGTGGGCGTGGTGTAGCCCAAAGCTTCCACGCCTTTGAGCAGGCGTGGTTCAAGGTCGAACGAAAGAAATGACATGTGTCTCCTGTACCGGGCGCCTTCCTGGCGCTCCTGTTGCAGACGCAGCTGATCCGTAGAGCGCGCTGCATTCTGCAAGGCACAGGACAACCGAGTCTTAGGTGTGAATCCTAACTTCCTGGAGCAGTATGCATGCCATCAGCACAAAAAGCCAGCTTGTAGACTACAAACCTTCAGCGACACGGCCGTCAACGAGCTGGAGTATGCGGTCCGCACCAGCGCACATGCGCCTGTCGTGGGTCACCATCAAGCACGTCATGTCACGACCCCGGACATGCTCACCGAGCATCGTCACGACCTGCATCCCCCGCTCGGTATCCAGATTGGCAGTGGGCTCGTCGACGAGCATGATCTCCGGATCGTTCATGAGCGCCCGCGCGATAGCCACCCGCTGACGTTCCCCACCCGACAGTTCCGAAGGACTGTGCTTGGCACGCTTCTCAAGTCCGAACTCGCGAAGCAAGCCGAGCGCCTTCTCGCGATGAGCCCGTGTCACTCTGCCCGCAAGTCGCGGCATGATGAGCAGGTTCTCAAGCGCGCTCAGATACGGGATCAGATGGTAGTCCTGGAACACTATGCCGATCTTCTCGCGGCGGTACTCCGCAGCATCTCGGGATGAGCGTAGGTGGATCGGGCTTCCGTCGATGACGATCTCTCCTGAGGAGGGCTGAAGCAGTCCGGCGATGATCGACAGCAGTGTGGTCTTTCCCGAGCCCGATGGACCGAGGATCGCGAGCATCGACCCGGCCTCCATCGAGAACGTGATGCCTTGCAGCGCAGTCACCACCGAGCGACCGCTGCCGTAGGTCTTGCTGACGTCTCTGACCTCGAGAAGGCTCACATCCGCTCCCTAGTGTTCCGCGTGATCGAGCGCAGTGGCCGGGTCGATCCGCAGGATGCTGCGCAGCGAGAACAGGCTGCCGACGAACGCCATGAAGTACACCAGCCCGAGTGTGACGGCCCAGCGATCGAGCCGTGGATCGAACGCCATCGCGGGTGGCATACCTGCGCCAGCTCCAAGGGCAAGCCCGGTGCCGATGAGTGCACCCACCGTCACGAGCACGAGTATCTGGGCAAGCAGTTGACGATAGACGAATGCGTTGGATGCACCCAAGGCCTTGATCGCCGCGATCTGTCCCGTCTTGTGAAGCGTGGTGATGTAGAAGAACACGCCGATGACCAGGGCCCCGATCACGAACGACACACCCTGGATCCCGTTCACTGCCAGGATCATCACCGGCATGCCATTGCCGGCAAGCGCTGCCTCGTCGGGAGTGACCACGTCAAAGTCATCGCCAAGCGTGTCGGCGAACTCCTCGATCGTGACCCCGGGATCCAGCTTGACCGCCGCAATCGAGACGTTGCCATCGACGGCATCATTGACATGCGTGGCCGGTGGCAGCTCGACGTCGGAGGTCTCAGACATGGCACCGAACATGGTCGCGGTACGCAGGTCCTCATAGGTATCCAGATTGACGTAGAAGACCGGAGCCATGACGTAGCGGCGGCTCTCGGTGAAACCGATCACTGTGAGCTCGCGGTCGATTGGCGTGAGTCTGAGCGTGTCGCCGAGACGGACGCCGTCAGCCTTGACGGTCTCGTCCACTATCGCTTCCCCGTCGGCCGGCATCCTGCCCACGCCCTCGACGACAGGGAGTTGGCCGAAGTCCGCTCCAAGTCCGAAGGCATGAGTGTCCACGGCCTCGTCCGGAGCGTCCACGGAGATGTAGACATGTCCGATACCGTAGGCCTCGGCCACACCTCCAGTCGCACGCACGCGATCGAGGTCCTCCGCGGTGAGCAGGCTGCGCTCGAGATTGAGATAGGTATCGCCCTGGAAGACGAGCGCATCCGCATCCAGATTGCCCTTGGCTCCTGTCATGCCTGTCACGAGCCCCTCCGACATGGCCGAGAGGGTCATTGTGAGTGCAACGACCAGACCGATCGCGAGCGCGATCAATGCGAACTTGAGCTTGCTGTGCAGTATCTCGCTCAGTGCGAGCACGCTTACTCCCCCGTACTTGGCGGCGTTCGCTCGATGATACCCGATGCCTCGCCAACCGCGCTGCACACAAGAAGGGCGGCCCCTAGTGGGACCGCCCTTCCGCTGCATGCTATGTGCTGCGCCGCGACTAGATCTTGCGGACGTTGCTCGCCTGCTGCTTGCCGTTCTGGCCCGTCGTTACTTCGAACTCAACGGCCTGACCCTCGTCGAGGGTCTTGAAGCCCTCGCCCTGGATCTCGGAGAAGTGGACGAAGACATCGTCGCCATCCTCGCGAGCGATGAAGCCGTAGCCCTTGTCCGGGTTGAACCACTTGACGGTACCCTGTGCCATCTAAATCCATCCTCTCGCCCCGCAGGGCAAAAACAGAGCGACATGAAGGTCCCCGACGCGCCTGCCTTCAGGCGCTTGCCATATTGAAGACCCGGGGTTTCACGCCGCGAATCCGTGGGCCGTTGCTCGGCCCAAGCAGTAGTGTAAGCGAATATTTCGCCGATGGCGATAGTATCGGTCTTCATTCAGATAGGAGCCATCCGGGCACGTGCGACCAACCGGCTTTCCGCAGCTCGCGCCTCAGCGTCTCGTATCGAGGCTCATGCCCCGCGAGCACCCTCCAGAATGCCGCAGAGTGATCCAGGCGGACGGTGTGACACAGCTCGTGAAGGACCACATATTCGGCCAGTCGGCTCGGCAAGAACAGCAACTGGGCATTGAGGCTGATGGTTCCGCTCGGCGAGCAGCTTCCCCAGCGGGAGCGCTGCCATCGCATCGTCACACGCTTCACCGGGTAGTCGTGCTCGGCCGCAAGTGCGAGCAACCTGGGTGCGAGCGTCGCCTTCGCGCGTCTGGCAAGCCAGCGGCGGATAGCGTTCCGGGTCGCCTCGGCATCATCGATCGCTCCGGAAACCACGAGCCGCCTGCCGGGACGCTCGCGGACCGAGACGCCGGACGCTTCCGTCGGTCGGTACTCGACATCCCACTCCTCGCCCAGCGCAGGTAGCGCTAGAACGACAGGGGGGCCCGCAGCCGCCTGCTTCGCACGCTCCTCACGCTGGATGCGCACGCGTTCCAGGGCGCGCTCGATCCAGCCGCGACGCGTTTCGAGCAACGCCGGTACACGGGCAGCGGGAAACCCTCGCGGGACGACCACCACCAGGCCGTCGGACAGCGAGACGCGAATCCGGACGTGACGAGCTTTTGGACTCTTGCAGATGGAGTAGTCGAACGGCACAGGCGACATCGGTCACGTTCCGAGGAGGCGCTGGGCGTTGCCGCCACAGATGGCGTCGATCTCCTCGGCGGAGAACGGAAGCGAGCGCAGATGCTCGAGTTCGACCGCCTGATCGGTCCACGGTCCGTCGCTGCCGAAGAGCACACGCTCGACGCCGTGCTTCCTCACAAGCGCGACAAACTCGTCATCGGGAAGGTGGCCCAGCGTGTATGCAGTGTCGAAGTAGACATCGCGACCGGCGAGCACATCGGTGATCTCGGGCCACTGCCGATAGCCGCCCATGTGTGCGAGCACCACGGTGAGTCCGGGATACTCGTCGAGCATCCCGGCGAACGCGCGCGGAGTACCGTGCACCGTCGAGTGGATCTCATCCGCTCCGGCATGGAACAACACGATCATGCCGTAGGCCTCAGCCGCCACATAGATCGGGGCAAGACGCTCCTCATCGGGCGCAAAGCTCTGATGCTCCGGATGCATCTTGAAGCCCCGCAGGCCGAGTGCCGCCATCCGCACGATCTCGGCAAGCGGGTCCTCGAGATCGGGGTGCATGGCTCCGAAAGGGATGATCCGGGGATCATCCGTCGACGCCACCCAATCGTTGATGGAGCGGACCTGGCTGGCCTTGGTCGCAACCGGCTGGATCACCGAGATATCTACGCCTGACCGTGACATCGCGCGGACAAGACCGCGAACCGTGCCGTCGTAGACTGCGCACAGAGTGCCCTTGGACTCCAGGGCGCTCACCGCCGCAGCCGCGACATCATCGCGGAAGACATGCGTGTGGAAGTCGATCACCTGCATGGTCATTCAGACTCCGGATTGCTGCTCTTGCCCGCCTTGTACAGGCCGAGGAAGTACCGGTGAGGGCCCGGCGTACCGTACGGCACAAAAGCCACTTCGTCGCCCGGTCGGATGATGCGGTCAACGCCGTATACGGTGTGGTTGCAGAAGACGCCCTCTATCTGATCCAGCGGGAGTCCGAGATCGACAGCGATATGGTGAGCGGGAACACCATCCGCAGGCACGTAGACCGATACGACACTCGGCAGGTCACGCTGCTTTCGTAACGCCTGCAGCACGCCGAACATCTTGACGCTCACGTCACCGCTGCTCATAGCGGCTCCTTCCTAGATTCCGTCGCGCGATATGGGGCAGGTCATGCAGTGACATCCGCCGCGCCCCTTGCCGAGTTCGGAGCCCTCGACCTCGATGACTTCTATACCCGCCGCGCGCAGCCGCGCGTTGGTGTGCGAGTTCTTCGAGTAGCCGACGACCACGCCGGGCTCGAGCGCGACGATGTTGTTGCCGTCGTCCCACTGCTCGCGCGCTGCCTGGAAGCTATCGCCGCCTGTGGGGACGACGCGCATCCTGGCGACACCAAGTGCATCCGACAGAGCCGAGAGCAGATCTCTCTCCTCGGTGATCTCAAAGGCATCCGGAGCATCGCCGGGCCGGATGCTGTACACCTTCATCGATTCGATGACCGGCGGGTACAGCGTCACTGCATCGCGATCCAGGAAGCCGAGCACGGTGTCCACATGCATGTACGCACGATTCTGTGGCATGCGGCAGGCGATGATCCTCTCGGCGGAACCGGCAGTGAACAGCGCTCGCGCCAGATGCTCGACCATACGACCGGTCGATCGCTCGCCCATGCCCACGAGTACCGTCTTGTTGCCGATCGGCATGATATCGCCACCCTCGAGCGATATGCCCTGGCCGAAGTCCTCGACCGCGAAGCGCTCGGCATCACCCGACGGCGGATACCAGAACGAGAAATCGGCGCCGGTGAAGCGCGGGTGGAAACGGTAGATCGTGGAGACGTTGATGACCTCCAGGCGACGCGCGTGCCAGAACAGGGGCGGCAGAACGACGCCCCCGTAGAGCCATGCGCTCGAGTCGCGTGTGAACATGGTGTTGGGCAGCGGCGGCAGAACGAACGTGGCCGGGCCTGCCATCATCGCGCCAAGGGAGTGGCGCTGGAGCGCGTCATGGTCGATGCCTTCGGTCTCCGAGAGAAGCAGTCCGCCGACAAGCGCGCTGGCGAGGCGGGAAGCCGGAAGGTCCACGAGAAACGCGCGCAGCTCGGCGACAAGGGATAGGCCAACGGTGAACGACGAGACGGCGCGCTCGACCACGAAGCGCCGCGCTTCCTGGGACGCTTCGAGGGTCTCGGCAAGAAGCGTGTGCAGATCGAGCACCTCTGCACCGCGGCTACGGAGCGCATCGCAGAACGCATCGTGTTCGCGCTGCGCTCTGTCCACCCACACGAGATCATCGAACAGGAAGTCCTGACGATTCGAGGGAGTGAGCCGCTCCAGCGCGAGTCCCGGACGATGGACCATCACCGTACGGAGCGTGCCGACCTCTGAGTGAACGCCGATCTGCATCAGTACCCCTCCGGCTTTCCGGGAACCTCGTGGCAGTCCGGGCATCGGGCCTCATAGTAGTCGGCACCGCCCACGAGAACGGTGGGTGAATCCCAGGACGCAGGGGCGCCATCGACCACGCGCTGCGTGCGCGTGGCAACGCCGTGACAGCGCTGACAGATGGCGGTCAGCAGCGAGAGTTCATCGGCCAGCGCCATGAGTGCCGGCATCACGCCGAACGGCTCACCACGGAAGTCCTGGTTCAGTCCGGTCACATAGACCTCGCGACCCTCCGCCAGCAGCTCGCGGACTTTGGGGGCCAGGCCGTCTCCGAAGAACTGCGCTTCCTCGATGGCAACGACCCGGCAGTCGTCCCCGGTTATCTCGGCAGGACCGGATACGACACGGGCCTCCATCTCGGTACCGAGCCGCGACCGCGCCTTGCAGCCGTCACGGGAATCGACCGAATGCTTGAAGATGACCATGGTGTCACCGATGACCGCGTGGCGTGAGAGCAGCCGGATAAGCTCACCGGTCTTGCCGCTGCTCATGCAGCCGGCTATCACATGCAGTCGACCATAGTTCTCGGACACGATACCTCCTTGGTATGCGGGTCGATGATCCCTCGATCAGCGCTCTCTGCAGACAGGTTCAAGCTCCGGCTGCCGCGAATCAGTATCGGTCGCGAGAAGCGTCGCATCATGCCTCCGATGCTCCACCTTGGAGGTTGCATTCACTGTACCTACCATACTAGCAGCAGCAAGCAGGGCAGCGGGCGTCACAGCGTTCGCCAACCGCGCTATGATTGAGCGTGCATACGCCGTGACACGGAGGCTCGATGACCGCTTACAACGACGCACGTTTCGATAGCGCCTTCGCCGGATTCCTGGAGCATTATCCCGATTACGCCGAGACTGCACACATGGATGCACTCCGTGCACACGACTATTCCCGTCTCGACCGGCTCGACCACGTGTATCTGGACTACACCGGGGGCGGATTGTATGCCGATTCACAGCTCGAAGCGCATCGGAACCTGCTGGCCGGGGGCATCTACGGCAATCCGCACTCGCACAATCCCAGTTCCCTCGCGGCGACTGCGCTCATCGAGGAGGCACGCGACGCCGTCCTGACGTTCTTCAACGCAGACCCCGCCGAATATGACGTCATCTTCACGCTCAATGCGAGCCACGCGCTCAAGCTTGTGGGTGAGTCGTACCCCTTCGAGCAGGGGTCTTGCTATCTGGTGAGCTATGACAACCACAATTCGGTCAACGGCATTCGTGAGTTCGCACGACGTGGCGGAGCTGACGTGGTGTACGTTCCCGTCCGCCAACCGGAGCTGCGACTCGACGCCGAGCTCATAGAACGCGGCCTCACGCAGCAGACGAGTTGCCCTCACAAGTTGTTCGCCTACCCCGCACAGTCCAACTTCAGCGGTGTGCAACACCCCCTTGAGTGGATCGATCGCGCGCAGGGACTTGGCTGGGACGTCCTGCTCGACAGTGCCGCATTCGTCCCCACTAACCCGCTCGATCTGTCCCGGGTGCACCCGGATTTCGTGCCGCTGTCGTTCTATAAGATGTTCGGCTACCCCACCGGGGTGGGCGCGCTCATCGCCCGGCGGACTGCGCTCGCGAAACTCCAGCGACCCTGGTTCGCAGGTGGCACCATCACTCTTGCATCCGTCCAGGACTCCGGCTGGTACCACCTGGCACCCGGTCACACCGGGTTCGAGGACGGTACGGTCGACTATCTCGGGCTGCCCGCGGTGACGATCGGGCTGCGCCATCTTCAGCGCATAGGCATCGACGCGATCCACACACGGGTCGCGACACTCGCCGGCTGGCTGCTCGCCGAGATGACCTCCATGCGGCATAGCAACGGATCGCCGATGGTGCGCTTGTTCGGCCCCGGAGACATGCAGGACCGCGGATCCACGATCGCGTTCTACCTGCTCGATCCCGCCGGAGCGGTCTACGACGTCCGGCGGATCGAGACCCTCGCCGGCCAGCAGCACATATCGCTGCGGACAGGCTGCTTCTGCAACCCGGGCGACGGAGAAGTCGCTCACGAGATCTCCCGGGACGAAATGGCAGGGTGCTTCGAAGAGCCCGATGTACCGGTCACGTTGACGGACTGCCAGCGCCTCATCCATGACTCCACTGGCAAGGTCCCGAACACCATCCGCTTGTCGTTGGGACTGGCCTCCAACTTCGCAGACGTCCACCGCTTCTTGCGATTCGCGATCGGTTTCAAAGACCGGGACTCGTCAGATGTGGGGCCGCAAGAGCTATGATGATCGTGGGGTGAGCATGAGCATACTGCCTCTGATACTCAACATCGCACTGCTGGTCACGCTGAGTGTTCTTCAGCAGTTCATCTTGAGACGATGGGGGACGCGGGGGGTCACGCGTCGTGCTCTCTCGGGCGTACTGTTCGGTCTGGTCGCGATCACCGTTATGGCCACCCCGCTGACTCTGGCACCAGGCGTCATCTTCGACGGCCGTTCGATCATCCTGGGAGTGGCCGGGTTGTTCGGGGGCACACTCGTGGCGGGAATCGCCACCGCCATGGCGGCGGCATATCGTGTCCACCTCGGTGGCGCCGGCACGCTGATGGGTGTGCTCGTGATTCTCGAGTCGGCCGCTCTCGGTCTGATCTTCAGGCAGTTCTCAAAACGCAGCCCCCGGCTCATGCGTATGGTGCCGCTGTGGGCATTGGGGCTCACGATCCACGTCGTGATGGTGCTGCTGATCGGTACCCTCCCCGGAGGACTCGGGGAAGCCGCGGTACGCCAGATCGCACTCCCTGTCATCGCGCTCTATCCTTTGGGCTTCCTGCTCGTCTGTCGACTCATAATGGATCAGCAGGAGCGAGCGGCATCCGAGGATGCTCTCAGGCAGAGCGAGGAGCGGTACCGTGCGATCGTGCACTCCGCACCCTTCGGCATGTACCTGTATCGCATCGAGGGCGACGACCTCCTGTTCGTCTCGGCCAATCCGGCGGCTGGTCGCATGATCGGTTATGATCACCATTCGCTCGAGGGCAAACGGATCGAAGACGCGTTCCCGCCGCTTGTCGACGCCGGGATCCCGGCGGTGTACCGACGTGTGGCACGGGAGGGCGGGACCTGGCACATGGACTCATACGCCTACAACGATGGAGGCGTGGAAGGCATGTTCGAGGTGACCGCGTTCCATGCGGGCACGGACACCGTTGCGGTCACCCTCGTCGATGTCTCCGAGAAGATCCGGAGAACAGAGGAGTTGCGAAGGTACCGCGAGGAGCTGGAAGAACTCGTCGCAGAGCGCACCAGAGAACTCGAAGCTGCGAACACCGAGCTGCGCGAGGCGAACGAGGCGAAGACACGCTTCCTGCGAGCCATGAGTCACGAACTCAGAACGCCCCTGAACTCGATCATCGGGTTCTCGGATATCCTCAGGCGAGGCATGGCCGGGCCTCTCAGCGCCGAACAAGACAAGCAGATCGAGATGATCAACACCTCCGGTCGGCACCTCCTGGCCTTGATCAACGACGTGCTCGACCTCTCGAGAATCGAAGCTAGCGGACTCGAGCTCCACATGCACGAGTTCGATGCGGTGGAACTCGCCGGTGAGGCCATGGCCACCCTGCAGCCCGAGGCGACCGACAAGGGACTGACCTTCGACATGAGCACGTCAGTAGAGGCCATCATGATGACCTGCGACCGGCTCAAAGTGCGGCAGATACTTCTGAATCTCCTCGGAAACGCCATCAAGTTCACGGAAACCGGCTTCGTCAGGCTGAGCGTCAGAAGCGCGCCCGGACTCGTTTCGTTCGCAGTCGCGGACAGCGGCCCCGGCATCGTCCCCGAACGCCAGGAGCGGATCTTCGGCGAGTTCGTGCAGGCCGAGGATGACGACGCACCCCGTGAGGGTACGGGACTCGGACTCGCCATCTCGCGAGGACTCACATCCGCTCTCGGGGGCATGTTGCAGCTCGAGAGCACACCAGGCATCGGCTCGACGTTCACCCTGACGCTGCCGGATATCCCGATGGTCGACGAATACATCGCTGAAGCTGGAGACGCCGAGTGAAGCAACGTGTCGTTGGCGCACAGAACATCAGTCGCATGTGCGTGGTTTGCGGAGTGCAGAACGACGCGGGGCTGCACGCTCGCTTCTACGAGCTGGAAGACGGCACGCTTCTCGGCGTCTTCACTCCTCTCGACCAAC
This sequence comes from Actinobacteria bacterium UBA2279, assembly GCA_002347365.1. Classification (GTDB taxonomy): domain Bacteria; phylum Actinomycetota; class Coriobacteriia; order Anaerosomatales; family Anaerosomataceae; genus UBA2279. Next base: position 79,186 of record DDWT01000012.1, on the reverse strand, counting down.
ACCAGAGCTACCCCGGTCGCCTGCACGGAGGAATCGCGTCGACCATCCTGGACGAGACCATCGGAAGAGCGATCAACATCCGGGATCACAACGCATGGGGTGTCACGGTCGAGCTGTCGGTCCGCTTCCGCAAACCGGTCCCGCTCGACTCCGAGGTGAGAGCGATAGGGCGCATCACGAAGGACTCGAGCAGGTTGTTCGAGGGCACGGGCGAGATCGTGCTGGAGGACGGCAGCGTCGCTGTGGAAGCCTCCGGCCGCTATATGAAGATGCCGATCGAACGGATCGCCGATGGTGACTTCGACGCCGAGTGGTTCGTCGATGAGAGGCATCGTCCCGATGAGGTCGAGATCTAGCCCGACTCCCCCGCGAGCAGAGCGCACCGCGCCGGCAGCAGGAGAGTGAAGGTCGAACCCTCTCCAAGACCGCTCTCGAAGAAAGGCCCCGCCCGGACTCGGCGGGGCCTTTCTTTCGGAGCACTAGCCTCTGGGCTGCTGTTGAGTGATGCAGTGGACGTTGCCACCGCCGAGAACGATCTCCCGGCCCGGGAACGTGACTACCTCGCGGTCGGGAAAGAGCCCTCGCAGGATGCTCACAGCTTCTGCGTCCCTCGGGTCACCGAACACCGGCAGAACAACGGCCCCGTTGCAGACGTAGAAGTTGACGTACGAAGCCGGGACATCGTCCCCTTCTTCGCGGGGAATGGTGCCCTCGACGACATCGACACCGGCCACTTCCTCGGCGGAGTACGTCATCGTGCCGGGCATCGGGATCGTATGGACCTCGAGCGAACGACCCTCGGCGTCGGTGGCGTTCTTGAGGATATCGAGATTCTCGGCGAGGATCTCGCGCCGCCAGTCGCTCTCATCGTCGGTCCAACCGGCAAGCACCACGCCGGGACGTACGAAGCACGCGACGTCATCGACGTGCCCGTTGGTCTCCTCGGGATCGATGCCGCGCTTGAGCCAGATGACCTTCCTGATGCCGAGATACTCGGCCAGGTACGCCTCGATCTTCTCACGTGTGAGGTCGGGGTTCCGTCCGGGCGACAACAGACACTCCTCGGTCGTTATGACCGTACCTTCGCCGTCGACGTGGATAGAGCCGCCCTCCATCACGAGTGGAGCACGATACCTATCGATGCCCTCGATCTCGGCGATCTTGCGAGGAACGAGTTCGTCTTTGTCCCACGGGAAGTACAACCCATCGTACAGGCCACCCCAGGCATTGAACTGCCAGTGGACCAGGCGCACACCGCCCTTGTCGTTCACCACGAAACTGGGTCCGATGTCGCGCATCCACGAGTCGTTATTGCTCATCTCCACCACGCGGATATGGTCGGGCAGCATCGCGCGGGCGTTCTCGAACTGGTCGGGGTTGGCGCCCACCGTCACCTGCTCGAAGCGTGCGATCGCGGTTGCTACCTCCACCCATGCCCGCTGGGCGGGCTTGGCGCCGTTGCGCCAGTTGTCGCTTCGCTGAGGCCACAACATCCAGGTACCGGAGTGTGGCTCCCACTCCCCGGGCATCCGGAAGCCGTCCGCCCGGGGAGTGCTCTCTATCGTTGCCATGGATCATCCCTTCGTGCCGCGAACAGAGCTGCTAGGCAGCAGCCTTCAGTGCATGCTTCTTCTTCGCGCGCGAGTGGAGCCAGAAGCCTACGGCAACCGAGACGATAGTGCCGCCACCGGTGATCGCGTAGAAGGCGAACAGCGGCGTACCTTCGGGCGGTGCGAGGAAGAACAATGCGAGTGTGAACAGGATGCCGAGTTCGCACAGTACCGCGAAGATCCAGGCGCCGGCATTGCCGCCCGGGACCGTATAGGGACGGTGCTGGTTCGGGAATTTCTTCCGAAGCACAACGATCGACGGGAACATCAGCAGGTACGGCAGCAGGAAGACCACCGAAGACAGCGAGAAGATCGCCCAGAAGATGCCCTCGTTGTTACCGAACAGCACGTACGTGACGATCGTGACGATCGTTGCGATGACACCCATCAGGTAGAACGCGTAGTCCGGGGTGCCGTTCTTGGGGTGCTTGTGGCCGAAGACACCAGGTGCGGCCTGATCCATGCCGGTGGCAGCGATGGACTCGTTGGCACCGATGGACCAGGTCACCATGTTGCCGATGAACGTGAACAGGACGCCTAGCGCTACCACCACGAAGATGGGACCGGCAGCCGCACCGAGCACGGAGTCGAATGCCGGACGAAGCGCATCGACGATGCCGGTCTCGATCTGGATGTCGGCAACCGGGATGACCGCGAGAATACCGAACGTGGCGAACATGTAGATGAACAGGATCGCGCCGCCAGCACCGAAGATCATCTTCGGGACGTCACGCTTCGGGTCGTGGATCGAGTCACCCACCGAACTCATGAGCTCGAAGCCCATGAAGCTGTAGATGACGATCGGCAGGTAGCTCAGGTTGTCGAACGAGAACACGGGGACCCACTCGGACAGCGCGAAGCTGTTGGCGAGGCCGCCACTCTTGATGGCCGCTGCAACACCCGCAAGGCCGAGGATCGCGAACACGACGATCTTCACGCCTGCCGACAGGTTGGGTACCCACTTGGAGTACTTCATCGGCAGAACGCCGACGATGACCATGAGCCAGATCAATGCGATGACGACAAGCGCCTCACCCCAGAGCGGCAACGTGAGTCCGAACGCGGCTCCTGCCGAGTAGAGGAATAGCACGAACACGCTCGGCGCCCACAGTGCGACGTTGACCCAGTACAACCATGCGGTGACGGTGCCCCACTTGGGACCGAACGCCTCACGCACCCACACATAGATGCCGCCGTCGTCGGGCCATGCGGCCCCGAGCTCGGCGGTGACGAAGCCATACGGTACGAAGAACAGGATGCCGAGCCCGATCCAGAACGTCAGACCCTGGACGCCCATCGCGGCTGACGATGCGATGGTGTCTCCCACCAGAATCGCCGACACCGAGAACAGGATCATCGACGCCAGTCCGAATACCTTCTTCTTCACTGGAGCAGCCTTCTCAGACATGCCCTCCCCTTTCTGAGACGAACGCGATCAGGACAACAGTGCTTTGGCGATCGGGTGCAAACGCTCGTCGGCCGGCATCTCATCGATGCCGATCAGCGCGAGCATCAAAGCCTTCTGGAAGTGCATGCGATTCTCGGCCTGCGGGAAGATGATCGAGGCATCGCCGTCCGCGATCTCATCGGTGACCTCTTCGCCACGCATGGCGGGCAGGCAGTGCATGAACTTGGCGCCGGGCTTGGTGTGGGACCACAACTCGGTGTTCACCTGGAATGGCGTGAACGCCTTGATGCGATCGTCGTACTCGGCCTCCTGGCCTGTCCACCACCAGCAGTCCGTGTAGACGAAGTCGGCCCCGTCGATAGCCTCGAGCGGATCGTGCGTGAGCAGGAACGAACCGCCGTTCTTCTCGGCGAGCATGCGCGCCGTCGTCTGCAATCCGGCGTCCATCTCGTAGTCGGCTGCGTTGCCGATACGGACATTCGCGCCAAGCTTGGTGAGCGTGGTCGAAAGCGAGTTGCAGGGGTGAGCCGCATCGCCGACGTAGGCGAAGGTGACTCCCGCAACCGACCCGGCGTTCTCAAGTATCGTGAGTGCGTCGGACATCGACTGCGCCGGATGGCGGTCGCTGTCCATGCCGTTGAAGACCGGCACGGTGGCGTGACGGGCAAGCTCCTCGATCGTCTCGTTCTTCTTGGAGCGGATCTCGATCGCATCATTCATGCGTGAGAGGACCGCGGCCGTGTCCGCAACGGTCTCGCGACCCGGAAGGTGGATCTCACCGGGACGCAGATACAGCGCGTTGCCACCGAGTTCGGCAAAGCCGTTCTCGAAGCTCACACGGGTACGCGTGGAAGATGCTTCGAAGATCATTGCCAGATGGCGGCCCGGCAGAAACGGCGTCAGTCGCATCTCGCCGCGAAGCTTCTTGAGGTGCACTGCCAAGACGAGCAGGTCCTCCAGCTCCTTGCGCGTGTAGTCGAGGTCCGTGAGGTAGTGCCGCCCCCTCAAGTACCCCAGTGCTGGTAGTGTTGACATGTCCATACAGGGTTCTCCCTTCGCTAGCTGTGGTCTGTGCCAGGTACTTCACGGACGACGTTGGTGCCCGCAAGTCCCGCCGCTATCTCGGTTATGTCTTCAAGACGGCCGATCGCCGCCCGGTTGCCGGTCGCGTTGACGAAGCGGACAGCCGCCTCCACCTTGGGGCCCATGGACCCGGCCGCGAACTCATGGGCGGTCAGCTCCTCGGGCGTCACGTAGCCCAGTAACCTCTGGTCGGGAGTCCCCCAGTCCAGATACACGCCTTCGGCATCGGTCGCCATGATGAAGATGTCGGCGCCCAGCTCACGGGCGAGCAGTTCGGTCGCCAGGTCCTTGTCGATGACAGCTTCGATGCCGACCAGGGTGCGTGTCCCGTCAGGCAGGTACACGGTGGGGATGCCCCCGCCGCCCGCGCAGATGACGACGGTCTCCTTCTCTATGAGCCACCGGATGGGATCGAGTTCGAAGATCTGCTTGGGCTCGGGAGACGCCACGACGCGGCGCCAGCGGTCGCCATCGAGCTTGAAGGTCCAGCCCTTCTTCTCGGCCAGAAGATCTGCCGCCTCCTTGTCGTAGACGGGACCGACGAATTTGGTGGGGTTGCTGAATGCGGGATCGTCGGGGTCGACCTCGGTCATGGTCAACACGGTGGCGAGCGGCTGCTCGAAGGGGAGCAGGTTTCCGAGCTCCTGCTCGACCATGTAGGCGATCATGCCCTGCGTCTGTGCTCCCAGCACATCGAGCGGGTACGCCTCGACGTCCGTGTACGCCGCAGCCTGCAGCGCAAGCAGGCCGACCTGCGGGCCGTTGCCGTGAGCGAGCACAAGGTTGTACTCAGCGGCCAGTGGGGCGAGCGCCTTCGCAGCGATCTTGACGTTCGCGCGCTGTGCGTCTGCCGTCATCGGCTCCGAACGCCTGAGCAGCGCGTTTCCTCCAAGAGCCACGACGACCGTTTTCTTCGCCATGACGTTCCTCTCCTTTGCGGGTACTCGCGTGGTGCGGTGTGCGGGTCTCATTATTCGTCCGAGCGGTCAAATCTCTCGCCATACGGTAGCGCCGTGCGTTGTCACAGAATAGTTATTTGTCCGAGCGGACAAATCAAATGATACCCGCTATACTCTGGATGTCAAACATTCGAGGAGGGCACCATGGACAAAAGCGCTCGCCGACGACCGGGACGACCGCGTACCCGCGGGCATCTCGGCGCGCTGAGCGCAAAGGACCCCATCGAAGTCCTCCCCCCTACCGCCCTCAACATACTGAGTGCGGCAAGGCGCATCCTTGAGCGCGACGGCTTCGGGGCGATGAGCCTGTCGGCGATCGCCGAGGAGGCCGGTGAAGCCAAGGCGAGTATCGGCTACCACTTCGGCAACAAAGAGGGCCTCGTGGTCGCCCTTGTCGACTCTCTCGTACATGAGGCGAACCGCGGCCTGATCGATGAGACCCGCCGCTATCCCATGGGAGAGCAGCGTGTGCGCTCGCTTGTAGAAGGCGAGGAGCGGATCGTCGAGGATGCGTCCAACTTCCGTCCGCTGCTCGAGATCCTGCCGTACGCGATGCGTGACGAGTCACTGCGCAAGCGCATCGCCGAGCTCTACTCGGGCTATCGGGAGACGGTGCTCGAGGTCATGGACGCCGCGACTGGACCCGACCGGGCCGTTCTGCACCCCTTCGCAATGCTGATGATCGCGGTGGTCGACGGACTCTCTATTCAGCACGCACTCGATCCCGAGGGAACGAATGTCCGCGAGGCGACCGCCTTGTGGGAGCGCATGATCCGCGCTTACCTGCGGGACCTCGGCCTGATCGACATCGGCTAGCCGGATTCGCCGCCGATCGCTGCGATCAGATCCCGGATGAATCGCGCGGCATCGGCCAGCAGCGCCGGATCCGCACGTTCGATTCTGTCTCGCTCCGAGTGGGCGTACTCGGCCATGAAGCGCTCCATCTCGCTGCTGGCTATCGCCATCGCCTGCGCGCCGTACATACCGAAGATCGCGTGATCGCTCTGGAACCACTGCGGCCCTTCGGCCATGTGCGGCGACAGCTCGATGACACTGCGCACCAGCACCTCAGTCTGGGGCGGACAGCCATACAGCGACACATCGTTGACGGTGCCGGCCAGTCCCGCGTCATCGATGTTGATGCCCAGCACGATGTCGCCGAAGCGCCCCCCATTCTGTGAGAGCCACAGCATCTCACCGGGATTGGCGTAGTCGTCCTCTCCGTTGAAAGGTACGAGTTCTACGGTCGGCCCGCCGTTGTAGTCAGCAAGCAGTTCAGCCAGGCCGAGAAGAACCGCCACACCGCTCGCGTTGTCCAAAGCGCCGGGCGAACCGACGCGGCTGTCGATATGCGCCGAGACGACAACGCGACCCTCGCCGCTCCCCGTCGGTGTCTTTCATATATGCGTTGGGAAACTCCAGGTCGCCGTCTTCGAAGAGCGGGAACGGGTACTGACTTCCTACCATCTGTGGGTCCCTGCCCGTGGCGGCGATGACTGCCGCAGGCGCCGCGCTCTCAAGAGCGCCGACGAGCCGCCTGTGGCTGTCGGGGTTGTAGAAGGTGAAACCCTTCGGCATGATCTGCGCTTTGGCCACTTCGCCGCGCAGCAGGAGAACGACGCTGCCGTTCACCCAGTCGATGCAGTCAAAGGGCGTGCGATCGACCTCGAATCCGAAAGAGGCGACTGTCTCGGCGAATATCCGTGTGGCAGCAAGGTTCCCCGGGCCGCCCACGTGCCGATCGGGGAACGTGGTGAGCGCGCCCAGATGCGCGGCCATCCGCTCCTCGAACCGGTCCGCCAACACCTAGCTCAGCCTCGCTCCGACGATCCTCGCAACCTCGGCTTTGTCGCAGTTGCCACCTGTCTCGGCCACCACAAGCCCGATCGCCTTGCCCATGTCACGCTTCTCGGTGAATCCACCGTCGGCGACCACGCGGTCTATGATCGCGACGAGCTCATCCCCCGCGATCGGCTTGGGCAGATAGCCGTTCAAGATGTCCACCTGCTCCTGCAGGAGCGCAGTCCGCTCGGCGTTGGTGCCCACCTTGATCGATCCCTCGAGTGTCTCGCCGGTCTGCTTGAGCACCTTCTTGAACACTGAGAGGACCTCGTCACCAGCGAGCTCCCGCTTCGTCTCCTTCTCGCGTATATCTATCTCGTTCTTTACGAGTCTCAAGATCGCAAGCCGCGGCTTGTCTTGTTCTCGCATCGCCTTGGTGATCTCGACGGTGATGAATCGCTTGTCCATGTGTAGCTCCGTTCCGGGCGCGGGATGCGCGTTCCGACACCACTGAAAGTACCACTTCTCTTGGAGCGCTATACATCATCGCCAACCGGTACTGGCATGACCGGTGCTATGGTGTGCCGATACCCTTTCGTGGCTTCGCCGATCATCGGAGCGTGCGCGTGAGAACTGGCGAGACGTTCGACTCAGTCATCAACAACCTGCGCCGCTTCGCGCCGAGGGTGGGAACACGTGCGCAGCTGATCGCTGCCGCATTGATGTGGCTGATCGGCGCATCCATCCTGCTCACGCGCGGGATCGGCTACGTCCACGATCATCACTGGCACGCGTGGACCCTCGCAGCCGGGCTGGCACTGGGCGTCACCAAGTCGCGCCTTCTGCTGGACCATGTGGGCAGACGGGAGGTGACGCGCATCCGCTTGCGCGGACACTCGTTCGCACTCGGCTTTTTCTCCGTAAAGGCATGGGGGCTGATCGCGGTCATGATGTCGGGCGGCATCTTGCTCCGACAGTTGGTCGTCCATCCGAATCAGATCGGAGCGGGCATTCTCGGCGCGGTCTACATAGGTGTCGGGAGCGCGCTTCTGCTCGCCGATCGCATCTTCTGGAAAGCCGTTCTCGCATCCTAGCCCTCTGCGCGGATAGCGTTGGCCCCGGCGCGGGTATCGTTCCAGCACAGGGGAACGCGAGTCGAGGGGGAGACATGTCGAGGTATGCGAACACATTGAAGACGACGCTGTCGGTCGAACAAGCCAACGGCATCATCACGGGGTATCTGGAAGCCGAGGGGTTCAAACGCATCGAAGAACGCGGCGAGATGGTGTGGCGCAAGGGCTTCGGCGCACTCGTGAACCCGCAGTTCATCAAGGCTGACGTGGCGGCGGACGGCACCGTCCATATCGAGGTGTGGACTGCAGGCGTGTCGCTCGTACCCGGCGTCTACGGTGGCGAGCTCGACCCCATGCATGGCGTGTTCGGCGCCGGCCCCAAGATGGCCCTGCGTCCCCGCGTCAGGGAACTCGAGAGCCGGCTTGGGGGAGTTCCGAACACATCCGCGGCGGCAGCACAGAGTCCGGCGGGGTGGTTCCCGGATCCCACGGGCCGGCATGAACACCGCTATTGGGATGGCGCCCAGTGGACCGAGCATGTCTCCGACAGCGGTCAGTCTGGTGTCGACCCGATGGGAACGTCGTAGCGCGGGCATGCCGCGGTCGACGCGCTGGCGCTAGTCGCGCGTCCAGAACTTCGAGTTCACGTACAGGTCCTCGACCTGCTTGCGAGCCCACGGTGTCTTGCGGAGGAACTTCAGCGATGAGCTGATACTCGGATCGCTCTTGAAGCACTTGATGTCGATCCGCTTCGCCAGACCCGGCCAACCGTACTTGTTGACGAGCTTGCGCAGAATCGTCTCCAGAGTGACGCCATGCAACGGATTGTTGGGTTGCTCCTCGGCCATCATGCTTCCGATCCCTGGGATGCGCGCGATTGCAGACAACCATCGCGCACCCGATTGTACTCATCCATCGACTCAGATGAACAGCGAGACCGCACAGTACACCAACAGCCCTGCCATGATCCACGACACTATCTTGCCGTTGCGTGCGAGGAAGCGTTCGAACAGTGAGCCGAACATCGCCCAGCTGCTGGTCGAGACGAAGGCCACCGCTGCCATGAACAGACAGAAGCCTGCCAGCAAGGCTGCGGACTTGTAGTAAGGCACCAGGAACGTGGAGGCTACCGTGAGTCCGTAGAGGATGCCTTTGGGATTGAAGAACTGCAGCACTACGCCCGACAGGAACGAACCCGTCCCGCCCCTGCTCTCATCAGCGTGTGGCGAGGCGCTCACGGTCTTGTAGGCAAGCCATAGTATGTAGGTGGCCCCGATGACCGTCATGACCGGCTTGATGTTCGGCATCGTCTTGTACAGCGTCAGTGTGAACGCGCATGCGAGAGACATCACGACGAAGAAGCCCGCGAACACGCCCGACGTGAAACGCAGACTCCTGCGGAACCCTAGCCGGCTGGCGTTGGACATCGACATGATGTTGTTGGGGCCGGGTGTGAAAGTCGTGAGCAGCACGTAGGATAAGAATGCGAACGGGTTCGGCATGCGCATGCCCTTCTCGGCGATCACTGTCACACACGATGGAATCCGTGCTTTGTGCGGTATATTAATACATACTGTGCACTATACTGTCCATCAGGAGGACGTCGTGGAACACCTGAATCAGATCATCGGTGAGAACCTCAAGCGGATCAGGGTCGACAAGGCGCTAAGCCTGGACGCGGTGGCCAAGCTCTCCGGCGTGAGCAAGAGCATGCTCGGCCAGATGGAGCGCGGCGAGGTCAACCCGACGATCTCGACCGTGTGGCGAATCGCCAACGGCCTCAAAGTCTCATTCTCATCGCTGGTCAGCCGACCGCAGCAGGACTTCGAGCTGGTGCGGCGTGCGGATGTCGAGCCATTGCTGGAAAGCGACGGACACATTCGCAACTACCCGGCGTTCCCGTTCGACGCTGAGCGCGGATTCGAGATGTACACCGTCGAGATGGATCCCGGCGGATACCTGCAGGCCGATGCACACTCCCCCGGCACCGAGGAGTTCATCACGGTATGCGGCGGAGAGCTCTCACTACGGGTAGCCGACGAGGAATACAGCCTCGGGCTCGGGGACTCCATCCGCTTCCGCTGCGACGTACCTCACGCGTATCACAATCCCGCTGCCGAGAAGAACCGGCTGTCCATGGTGATCCACTACCCGCGGTGATCGGTGCTATGAGGGACGTGCCTGCTGGGCACTAGAAGCCCCGGTCGTGGGGTATCGTTGTGTCAGGCGTTGGCCCTCGGCAGATTGGCGTGTTGCGATGAAACGCACGATGAAAGCGCTGGCGAAGACTGCCGCCGGCCCCGGCGTCTCGCTCGTCGAAGTGCCTGTGCCACAGATCCGTCCCGGTGAGCTGCTGATCCACATCGAGAAAGTCGCCATATGCGGCACCGATGTGCACATCTACGAATGGAATCCATGGGCGCAGCGCACGATCCGTCCCCCACAGATCCTCGGGCATGAGTTCGTAGGACACATCGCCGAGGTCGGTGAAGGCGTGGACGGCTTCAGCGTCGGGCAGCGCGTCTCCGGGGAAGGCCACATCGTGTGCGGCGTCTGCCGCAGCTGCAGAGCCGGCCGACGACACCTGTGCACCAACACCGTCGGTGTAGGCGTGAACCGTGACGGATGCTTTGCCGACTACCTGTCACTCCCGGCTTCGAACGCATGGCATCTCGCGGACTCGATCCCATCTCGGGTGGCAGCGATCTTCGACCCCTTCGGCAATGCGACACACGCGACACTCTCCTTCGACCTTGTCGGCGAAGACGTGCTCATCACGGGTGCGGGACCTATCGGCATCATGGCCGTGGCGATCGCCAAGCATGTCGGCGCGCGTAATGTCGTCATCACGGACGTCAACGACTACCGCCTCGACCTCGCGCGCAGCATGGGCGCCACGCGCGCCGTGAACGTGAGCCGCGAGAGCGTCGCGGACGTGATGGATGACCTCGGCATGATCGGCTTCGACATCGGACTCGAGATGAGCGGCAACGGAGCCGCATTCGAGACGATGCTGGAGAGCATGCACAACGGCGGGCGCATCGCGCTTCTCGGCATCGCACCCGGGCCGGTCAGTATCGACTGGGACGAAGTCGTCTTCCGCGGTCTCACCATCAAGGGCATCTACGGGCGAGAGATCTGGGAGACCTGGTACAAGATGCAGACGATGCTCCAGAGCGGCCTGGATATCGCCCCTGTCATCACGCACGAGTTGCCGTTCGCAGAGTACGAGGCCGGCTTTGCCGCGATGTCGAGCGGTCAGAGCGGCAAGGTCATTCTGGATATGGGAGGCCTGTGATGTTCGGAAGCATGAAAGGCGCACTCCACGCCGAGATCGAGTCGCTGCACGCTGCGAGTCTCTACAAGAGCGAACGGGTCATCACCTCGGCCCAGGGCCCGGTGATCCGAGTGGCGACACCGGACGCGGGTGAGCCCCGGGAGGTCGTCAACTTCTGCGCCAACAACTACCTCGGGCTGGCCAACGACGCGCGCGTGGTCCAGGCTGCCCACGAGGCTTTGAGCCGCTGGGGATTCGGGACCTCATCGGTGCGTTTCATCTGTGGGACCTTCGCCGTTCACAAGGAGCTGGAGGCTCGCCTGAGCGAGTTCCTCGGCTATGAGGACACGATTCTGTACTCGTCCGCGTTCGACGCCAATGGCGGCTTCTTCGAGCCGTTCTTCGGCGCCGACGATGCCATCATCGCCGACGCGCTCAACCACGCCTCTGTCATCGACGGCGTACGCCTGACCAAGTCGAAGCGCTACATCTACGCTCACTCGGACATGCACGATCTGCGATCCAAGCTGGAGGAAGCACGGGAAGCCCGATATCGCGTGATCGCCACCGACGGGGTGTTCTCGATGGACGGCGACATCGCTCTGCTCGCAGAGATTTGCGATCTCGCCGAGGAGTTCGATGCACTCGTCATGGTCGACGACTCGCATGCCACCGGCTTTGTCGGGCCCACCGGCCGGGGCACGCCCGAGCTCTGTGGCGTGCAGGACCGTGTGGACGTCATCACCACCACCTTCGGCAAAGCGCTCGGCGGAGCGTCAGGCGGATGCCTGAGCGGCCGCCGTGAGATAGTCGAGTGGCTGCGGCAGAAGAGCCGCCCGTATCTGTTCTCCAATACCGTTGCGCCTGTTGTGGCGGCAACGACCGTGGCCGTGCTTGATCTGCTTTCCGAGACGACCGAGCTGCGCGACCGTCTGGAGCGAAGCGCACTCCTGTTCCGCGAACGCATGATGGCCCTTGGCTTCGACATCCCACCCGGCACGCACCCGATCGTCCCCGTCATGCTCCGCGACGAGGCGCTTGCCCATGAGATGGCCGACGCGCTGCTTGCAGAGGGCGTCTATGTCATCGGGTTCAGCTACCCGGTCGTGCCCAAGGGTGCTGCAAGGATCCGCGTACAGGTGTCGGCGGCCCACACAGATGAGCAACTCGATGCGGCCATTGCTGCCTTCGCGCGCGTGGGCAGGCGACTGGGCGTTATCGGGTAGACGCACACCGCGTGGGCCACCATGTGGCTAGATCGTGGGGAAGGCACCCGCCCCCACATTCTCCGTGGGCGTTCCCGTGCCGCTCGTGATGCCAAAGGTGACATTGGACTCTGTGTAGCTGCTGCCGCTGCTCTTAAGGATGCTGTTCTGCTCAAAACGACCGTAGACAGCACCGGTAGTGAATCCTTTGCAGTGCGCACACCAATCGGCGCCGTGCACGTAGTAACAGATGTACGTGCCGTCTTTGATCCCGCGAATGGTGCGTGAACTGCCGCCTGCGACGAACACGGCCAGCAGCGCTGTCTTGTCGTCGCTCGCGTTCGCGAATACGACGACTACATCTTTCGGGTTGTTGTTAGTGACCGTGACGCGGTTCTTGCCGCCGTCGAGCTTGTTCACCAGCACCGTTCCGTTCGCCGGACGCTCCACTTGATGAACGGCGATCTCGACGCGCACATCTTCTACCGTCACCTCACACGAGCCGGGCTCCGCTATCCCGATGGTGAACGCTTCCTCGGTGACCGACTCCCCCATCACATAGACCTGGCGCTCCTCGACGACCTCGCCATTGACGGCAAGCCTGACGACATGGCTTCCTCCGGCTTCGCCCACGTTTGCGACTTTCACCGCAACGGTCGCCTGTTTAGCCTTGTTGATATCCAGCGGATTTGGAGAGACATCCACCCCGGCGATCTCGAAGCTCGCGGGCACCATGACCTGGATGACGCCACTCAACCCTTCCCAATCCGCAAGCTTGACCTCGTAGGAGCCGGGAGTCTGATCCCCGGGTATGGTGATTCGGACCTCTTCCTCTGCTCCTGCCGCAAGATCCACTGATGCCGTCTTCACCGCCTGTCCGTCCACAAGGATCGTCAGCTCGTAGACACCTTTGACCCAACCGGTGTTGGCTACTTCAACGAGCACGTCGAAGTCCTCGCCGCCCACCGTCGAGCTCGGTACCTTCAGCGCGGTCGCAACGAACTCAGGGCGCGGGAAGAACACGACTCCCAACACGATCAAAGCGATCAGCGCCAGAGCCACCGGAACGATCTTCTTCGGCGACGTCACGAAGCGCTTGAACCCGCCTGCGGTCTTGCGCGCCGGAATCTCCGTGGCGATCACAGGTGCGACCGCAACGGGGACAACCTCCGGTTCGGTGGCGATCTCCTCGATCGCGGGTCCTGCGGAGAACGGACCTTCTGTCTCGTATACGTTCTCGATCTCCTGGACGGGATGGCCGCAATCACCATCCCCCGCCGGTGTCAGCCATACGTTCCTACCGCACACGCGACAGAACCCGGCCCTGGCCATGACAAGCCCCCTCCAGCTTGAACGCCTCGCAGACTCTGCGTCGAGGCATGGGTTTCGCGTACCCGGGAATCGATCTCACGAAACCTCGCACCGCGGCATCCGGAGTGCACTCGATCCCACGGCACGCTAGGCCCGCCGGCGATCAGGTACTGAGCATGACGATCTCTCGTCCCTACTGTGCTTCTCCGCTCCAGCTCCACGATCCGTAGTCACACGTGAAGGGTTGCCCGACCGGAGGCCTCTGCATACCGGATATCTCCACGGTCGCGCTCGCCTGCGTCGGTGAGCCGAACGAGCCATCCACCGAGACCGTGTCGTCACCATTGCTGATCTGGAAACGGAACTTCCCATCCTCGATCGGCGAGTGATTCACGAAAGTCATCGTCGTCGACCAGCCATCCGACTCAACCGTGATGGTTCCGGCATCGTTCGAGCAGGATAGATCGGACAGCTTGAGACTCGCTTCGGTGATGCCGGTACCGTCCTCAGAGACAGTGATCGATATCTCCCCACTACCGATGGTGCCATTGTCCCCGGCACTGACCAACTCGATGGGGCCCGAGAAGGTCGCACCACCCTGAGGTCCGGCCGAGGATGACGCACAACCTCCGAGCACCAACAAGACCACTGCAGTTCCCGTGAGTAGACGTAGTGCCTTCGCCGAAGTCATTGCCCCCCCTTACTCCGATATCCGGAAGCGGAAATCCCCGCCGCCCCACTTCCAGTCTCCCCCGGAATCCCGATGCGGCAAACAGGGCGTGACGCGGTGTGGAGCATTGAGGGAGTGGGCGCCCCCATCTTGCAGCGGCTGATACACTTGAGAGCATGTCTCATCGGCGAACAGTCAGATCCGTCCTCATAGCGGCAGGCGCTCTGTGCCTTGCAGTCTCGATCATGACACCCGCAATCGCGGCACCCTCGGCGGACCGGGCAGCAGTGGATCGTGCGGTCGAGAAGTATGCAGCGGCACAGGCAAGATTCGCGCAGATCCAGGCACAGTCGTTGGAGGCGTCATCGAGGCTGGATCGGGCACTGGAAGAGGAGTCTGCGGCTCGCGAGACGCTCCGCGGGTGGGCGGTCACGACATACCGCTCCGACGATGTGGACTTCGTCTCGGTACTGTTCGGCGCCACTACGTTCGAGGACTTCGTCAACCGCTGGGAGCTGCTGACACGCATCGCGCGGCAGCAATCCGAGACGCTCGAGGTGCTTCTTAACGCACGTATCGACGCACAGCTCTCGGCCGAACAACTCCTCGAACTCCAGGCCGACGAGGCGCACTCTCTTGACGCGCTGGCCGAAGAGGTCGCTCGCGCCAAGAAGCAACTCGCCGCAAGCGAAGCCGCGCTGCGCGCGTACGAGGCACGCATCGCCGCGGCCGCCAGGTCCGCCGCTAACCAGACCCAACAGCGCACCGGGTCTGGTGCATGGCAGACTGCCGTGGCCTCGCACTACAGCCGCACCTTCACAGGACGCGGAGCCAGCGGCGAGGCCATCGGCCCGTACTCAATGATCGTTGCCCACAAGACTCTGCCTTTTGGAACGCTCATAGAATTCGAGTACAAAGGCAAGCGAGCGGTCGCCAAGGTTGCCGACAGGGGTCCGTACACGCCTGGTCGCACGTTCGATCTGGGTCCCGGGGTCGTCCGGGTACTCGACTTCAGCGGTGTACACGAGGTCAGATACCGGATCATCGGGGACTAACGAGCGTCTCTCTGCAGTAGACTGAGCTCATGAGACTTGTGGACAAGAGACCTCCTAGAAGCTGCCCAAGGGCGGGCCGCATGTCTGAGACCCCATGGTGGAAGCGTGGAGTCATCTATCAGATCGCCGTGTCGAGTTTCGCGGACTCGAACGGCGACGGTAGGGGCGACCTGCGCGGCATCATCGAGCGACTCGGCTACCTGAACGATGGCACTGAATCCTCCCTCGGCATCGATGCCATCTGGCTCACACCGATCAACACATCCCCTCTGTCCGACTTCGGCTACGACGTCAGCGACTACTACTCCATCGACCCGCGGTTCGGCACGATGCAGGACCTCGACGATCTCCTTGAGGAGTGCCACCGACGCGGCATCCGCTTGATGATGGACCTCGTCCTCAACCACACCTCAAGTGAACATCCCTGGTTCGTGGAGTCCCGCTCGTCTCGCGATAACCCTCGGCGTGACTGGTATGTCTGGCGTGACGGCCGTGCACCGGGCAAGCCCCCCAACGACTGGCGAGCGGTAGTCGAGGGAAGCGCCTGGGAGTACGACGAACCCAGCGGGCAGTACTACTACCACGCCTTCCTCCCCTTCCAACCCGACCTCAACTGGCGAAACCCCGCGGTGCGGGACGAGATGCTCGATGTCGCCCGCTTCTGGCTTGAGAAGGGCGTCGACGGCTTCCGTCTCGATCTCGTCAACTGCCTGTACGAAGACGCGCAGCTGCGGGACAACCCGCCGAAGCTCGGGCTGCGTCCGTACCTGGCCCAGAAACACATTCACGATCTCTCTCAGCCGGAGAGCCTCGATGTGGCGGGTGCTCTACGACGCCTCGCCGACGGTTTCGCGGAACGCGCGCTCATGGGTGAGGTCCTCACCGATGCGCCCGAGGACTGCGTCGCTTATCTCGGCGACGGAACCGACAGGCTGCACCTGTCGTTCTACCTTGAGTTCATCCGCAACAGGTGGAACGCTCAGGCGTTTCGCAGATCGGTGGGGTGGCTCGAAGATCACCTGCCTCCCCGTGGATGGCCCTGCTACTACCTCAACAACCACGACCTGCCGCGCTCCTACACGCGCCTCGATGGCAAGAAGGCTGATGCTCGTGCCAAGGTGGCTGCCGCAATGCTGCTCACGCTCCGCGGTACGCCCATCCTCTACTACGGTGAGGAGATCGGCATGCCGTCAAGCAAGGTATCTCACGGCACGCTCGACGATCCGATCGGTCGGAAGTTCTGGCCTCTGCGCGTGGGCAGGGATGGCTCACGCACCCCGATGCAGTGGAGCGCCGGGGTCAACGCGGGATTCAGTTCCGGGACGCCCTGGCTGCCCGTCGACCGATCCTACCGGGTGCGAAACGTCGAACGTGAACGTGAGCGTTCGGACTCGCTGCTCAACTGGTACCGGCGGCTGCTTTCTCTGCGTAAGGCGATGCCCGCTCTGCATAGCGGCGATTACCTTGAGATCGACCGCCTGCCCGAAGGCGTCTTCGCGTACACGAGACGAGCGGAGACCCAGACCGTGGCCGTCTTCCTGAACTTCACCGCACGCAGCATTGTGTGTCCCCGTCCACCGGATCCGGCATCGGGACGAACGTGGCGGATGCTGCTTTCAACCCGGACTGAAGGCGCTGAGAACCCGGACCTCTCCGAGATCCGACTCACACCGAATGAGGCACTGCTCCTGGAAGCGATCTGAACTCGAAAGCCCGCTGGCGCGACGGATACATCCCGCTTGTTGGTACAGAACTCCAAGCCAACTGCGAACGCACTGTTCTCGGCAACCGGCCTAGTAGTAGAAGGTGTGGAGATCACCCGTCAGGCAGATCAGAACCCTCGGATGCTGCGTGCGATCGAGCCACCGCAGAAGCTCCACCATCCTGCTCTCGCCGATGCTCACGCACCCGGCCGTGTAGCCGGAACCCGTGTTGCAGTGGATGAAGATCGCGTTGCCCTTACCCGGCTTCTGCTCGGGGTTGAAGTCGGTGTCGATGCCATACTTGTAGGCCGTCGGCAGGTACATGTACTCGTAGTTGTCGCCGGCAGTCGGCACGCCCTCCACCAGATCGTTGAAGGTGGCCGAGCCGTAATTGCCGTCGTAGTACGTGTACGCGCCGACCCACTTGTAGGTCAGAGGAGTCCCACTGCTATTCGGGTTGGCAGCCGTACCGAACGCGTATGGCATGGGGTAGACGCCAATGGGCGTCTGCAGCTGTCCCTCGATGCGTTCCGCGTCGAGCACCAGCCCCCTCTTCCCGACACATGCGCGGGTCGACATGACCGTGCCCCAGATGCCGTCCACCTTCTGATACGTCGTCAGTGTGGCCCGGGTGGTACTCATGCTGTCCGCGGTGACGACGATGACCTGGGACGCATCGCTAAAGGCGGACCCGTGGAAAGACTTCGAAGGCAGCGGTGCTGGAGCGGGGAGAGGAGCAGGCGGCTCACTATCACTTGCGTCCGGCTTCGGAGTCTCAGTGGCGACCACGGCGTCTGTGGCCTCCGTGGAGGCGGGAATCCGGGACGCCGTCTGGTCTTCTGACCGAGCGGCATCCGTGATATCGGCCAGGGGCGTAGGGGCGGATTCGCCGGGCATTTGCAGGACGCCAAGCCCGAACGCGATCCCGAACACGACCGCACACACGACAAGCGCCGAGATGACAACGGCGAGGCGGCGCGTGCGCATGAAGGTCGTCACGTCGGACCAGGACATGGTCCTGACCCCCGGCTTGCGCTCGCCCGACATGCTCGCACCCCTCTCGGCGATTCGTGCGGTCCAGCTGATAGAATACTAGACCCTACAGGCACCGCGCCCGGACCGACCACGGCTCAGCCAGAGGTGTGCGGCTTGAAGAAGACACGGAGAAGACTCGTCCTCATAGTCCTGGCCGCGAGTCTGACGCTCGCACTTGCTTCCTGCGCGCCGGCCACAGCTCCCGATTCCGAACGCAGCGTCTACAGCCCCGCGCTCAGGGAATCCATGGTTGCCACAACCGCTCCCACTGCGGAATCGTCTCCTACAGCCGAAGCATCGCCGGTTCCTATGCTCGAGGCTACTGCCGAGAAATCTCCCACGCTGAAGCCGCTGGTCATCGAAGGCTTCGTCAGGGTGGCCGATATCGACAGCACCATCGTCACCGACCTCAGGTACGCGACCGCCGACAACTTCACCGGGCAGAAGGTCTATCCCACG
>DDWT01000012.1:0-60535 GCA_002347365.1 Actinobacteria bacterium UBA2279 | reverse complement strand
CGGCGCTTGGCTACCACATCAAGGTGTGGGATGCCTATCGGCCGCTGTCAGTCCAGAAGATCTTCTGGAGCATCTACCCGGACAGCCGGTATGTCGCAAACCCGTCGACCGGCGGTTCCGTCCACAATCGCGGCTGCGCGGTCGACGTGACGCTCGTCAATCTCGATGGCGACGAGCTCGTGATGCCATCCGCTTTCGACGACTTCTCCTCTCAGGCATCACCGGGCAACCCGAACATGTCTGCCGAGGCGAGAGCGAACCTCGACGTTCTCAGAATGGCCATGATCAACGTCGGCTTCAATGCATCGACGTCGGAGTGGTGGCACTTCAGCGACAGCGACTGGCGGCAGTTCCCCGTCGCCGACGTCGATCTGTCGCGGTTCTAGGAGCGCAGAGCGCAACCGACGGGTAGGCAGCGCGGTCCTTTGTTACGATGGAATGGCGCAATCATCCGTCGAGACGACGAACCATTGCCGAAAGGAGCGCGCCTCACCGTGAACTACCTGGGCTTTGCCGTGACAGTCTTCGCGGGATTCTTGGCGATCTCAAACCCCATCGCAAGCACGCCCATCTTCCTCAGCATCACGGAGGACGAGACCAAAGAGATGCGCAAGCAGATCGCGCGCAGGGCGGTGGTGGTGGCGTTCATCATCGTTGCGGTGCTCTGTGTCACCGGCAAGTGGATCTTCGCCCTTCTCGGCATCACACTTTCGGCTCTGCAACTCACCGGCGGCGCTATCGCCTTCATCATCGGCTACAAGATGCTCCAGGGTGACTCATCCAATATCCAAAGCCCAAAGGCAAGCATCGTCGATGCGCAGGACTTCTCGACCAGTCTCGACATGGCCATCTCTCCTCTTGCCGTACCGATACTGGTGGGGCCGGGCACCATCGCCACGGCGCTCAGCTACTCGGGTCACGGAGGGTTCGCCGAAGTGGCGATCACGATCACCGCCTTCGGCGCCTTGTGCGTGGTGACCTACCTGCTCTTCGTCTTCGGCAAACCACTGGTGCGCTACCTTGGGCGGACCGGGATCAGAGCACTCAACCGGCTGATGGGCCTTGTGCTCGCCGTCGTGGGCGTGCAGTTGCTACTGAACGGCCTGCAAAGCGTGCTGGTCTCGCTCGGCATCTAGAACGACGCCGCGCCAATAGCAACTGACAGGCGATGGTATGGCCCATCGGACTCCGACGCGCGTGCTTGCTCATGCGGGTCTCAGCGGCTTGACTTATCCAACATTGTGGGATAATGTACCCAACGTTGTTGGATAAGTGATCCTCCAAGGAGCTGAGAGATATGACCCCGCGCAAGCCAGGACACGAAACCCTCACCCGGGACCGTATCGTGAAAGCGGCGCTCGGTCTCGTTGACGAGTACGGGATGGAGGGGCATTCCATGCGGGACCTCGCCCTTGCTCTAGGCGTCGACGTCTCGACCCTCTACTACCACGTACCGAACAAGGCCGCGCTCTACGATCTGGTGGCCGATGCCGTCATGGAAGACCCCGACTTGGAGCAGCCAGACTGCGACGCCGCGCCCATCGATCGCTTCTGTCGCACAGCTCGCGGCTTCCGCAGCACGCTCCTGCGACACCCAAACGCCCTCCCCTTACTCATCGGGAAGCCCATGCGCAGTCCGGCCCAGGTTGGCCCTGTCGAACACATCCTCGGCATCTTCTTCGACGCCGACTTCGATGCGACGTACGCACTGCTCGCTTTGGACTCGATGGCAGCCTACGTACTAGGCTGCGTGTCCGGGCAAACCGGCCTGCAGTCGGACCCCAAGTCCGAGGAGGGCCTCGAAGGGCTCACGCTTCTCCCCGCCGATGAGTTCGCCAACATCCACCGCATGTTGACCGAAGTCGACGACATCGACTTCACCAAGTACCACGACCGTCAGTTCGAAGTCGGCCTCGACGCCTTGGCCCGTGGCCTGTTCACAAAGGAGTGAGCGATGCTGTCTGCACTGAAGACGCGGGACTACCGCCTGCTTTGGATCGGGCAGACGGTGTCGCTGCTCGGAGACCAGTTCCATCTGATCGCGTTGCCGTGGCTGGTGCTGCAACTCACGGCCGACCCCGTGGTCCTTGGACTCGTGCTGGGACTCGCCGGCCTCTCGCGCGGTGCCCTCATGCTGCCGGGTGGCGCCTTCGCCGACCGACACTCGCCTCGTGCGATCATGCTCGGCGTCAACACGTTCCGACTCGTCTGGACCGCCCTGCTTGCTTGGTCGGTCCTGGGCGGCTGGGTCCAGATGTGGATGGTCTACCTCTCCGCGCTCGTGCTCGGAGCCGCTACGGGCCTGTTCGAACCGGCATCTTCGGCGGCTGTCCCGCGCATAGTGGACGGAGATAAGCTGGAGAGTGGCAACGCCCTGGTGCAGATGGGCGATTGGTTCGCATCGTTCATCGGTCCTGCGGCCGCGGGTACGCTGATCGGAATCCTCAGCACGCAGTCCATCGGCGGACAGACCGTCTCGTCGCTCACCGGTGTGGGCCTTGCTTTCGCATTCGACGCCACGACGTTCGCCGTCTCGATACTCACCCTGGGACTGATGGCGATGCTGCCGGCGGCTGCGCGCGACGAACAGACGCATCCGCTGCATGATATAGGCGAAGGACTGCGGTTCATGTGGAATCGCTCGGCGTTCCGCTGGATGCTGCTGATCATCGCGGCGGCCAACTTCCTCATGACCGGCCCTCTGCTTGTCGGCATTCCCGTCCTTGCACAGGAGCGGCTACCTGAAGGCGCCTCTGCGCTTGGCATCGTGCTCTCGGCATACGCGCTCGGCAACCTTGGTGGTCTGGCTGTCGCAGGATCGCTCAAGAACCCGTCCGGGCAGTTCATCGGCAGACTGGTAGTCGCGCTGTTCGCACTATTCGGTGTCGGCATGTCCCTCTTCGCATTCGTGGAAAGCACCTGGGTCGCCGCCCCCGTCATGGCCGTGATGGGCATTGGGAACGGGTTTCTCGGCGTGACGCTGATCACGACCATTCAGCGCCGGACGCCGCCGGTGATGCTAGGCCGCGTCATGTCACTGCTTATGCTCGCGATGTATGCGCTCGTCCCCGCCTCACAAGCCTTGTCCGGCTTCGTGATCGGCCTTGACTTCGAGGCGTTGTACTTGGGCGTTGCAGTCGGGATGTTCGTACTGTGCGCACTCTCCCTCTCGAGACCAGAGGTGCGCCGCTTCGGTGACGTGGGGATGGGGCCGATGATAGCCTCGCACCCCGAGCTCACGGCATAGGCAGCATAACCGCAGCTCAAGTGCCTCGAACCGACCCGGAGTAGCGTCGCCAAGCAGTGACTTGGAGGCCCATTTGCTACTCTAATGACACCGCGGGGTAAGAGATTGTCATCCCTCGCGCCCGATATCGGCCCCGAGGAGGCCTATAGCATGCAGAAGTCCGATACAGGAGTCGAAGCGGTCAAAGTCAGCCCCAAGTCGCGGAGGATAGACCCGCTCACGGATGACTGGCACTGGCAATTGAAGAACTCGATCAAGACTCTCGAGGGAGTCGAGGAGTTCCTGGACATCCGGTTCGAGCCGGCCGAGCGAGCGCTCCTTGAACAGACACTCGAGAAGTTCCCTCTCTCAGTGACCCCGTACTATCTGTCCCTGGTGGACACGGAGGATTTCCGCAACGATCCGGTCTTCAAGCAGGCGGTGCCGTGCGCCGACGAGCTGATCGTCCAAGAGCACGACATGGCAGACCCTCTGGCCGAGGACACTGACAGCCCCGTCCCCATGATCACCCACCGCTACCCTGACCGTGTGCTGTTCCGCATAAGCAACACCTGCTCGATGTACTGCCGCCATTGCACGCGCAAGCGAACGGTCGGTGACACGGACGGTGCACCCCTGTCGTGCGATATCGAAGCGGCGCTCGACTACATCCGGTCCACGGAGGGCGTGCGTGACGTCCTTCTCTCCGGCGGCGACCCTCTGATGCTCTCTGACAGTCGCCTGGACCAGATACTGACGGCGCTGGACGAGATCGAGCACGTGGAGGTGGTACGCCTGGGGACGCGCATGCCGGCCGTCCTCCCGCAACGCATCACAGAAGACCTGTGCCAGATGCTTTCAACCCATCAGCCACTGTGGCTCAATACGCACTTCAATCACCCCAACGAGATCACACCCGCCTCCAAGGCCGCGCTCCGTCGACTTGCGGATGCGGGGCTGCCCCTGGGCAATCAATCGGTCCTGCTGGCCGGAGTGAACGACTGTCCGCGCATCATGCGGCGACTCGTCGAACGCCTTGTAGCCAATCGAGTCCGACCCTACTACCTCTATCAGTGCGACCTCTCGGAGGGTCTCTCCCACTTCCGCACGCCGGTAAGCAAGGGGATCGAGATCATCGAGAACCTGATCGGCCACACAAGCGGCTTCGCCGTTCCAAGGTACGTGATCGATGCACCGCATGGAGGCGGCAAGATCCCCGTGATGCCTAACTGCATCGTCTCCTGGTCGCCGGACCGCGTCGTCTTACGCAACTACGAGGGTGTCATCTGCACATACCGGGAACCTGTCGATTACGACCGCGCACAGTGCGACCACGAGTGCGCGACGTGCGAACTGACGGGCCCGCCGCCGTCAAAAAGAACCATCCGCGGCGTGGCAGGCCTGATGCGTGATGATAACGACACAGAAGCACTTGTGCCCGAGGACAACGAACGGCATAACCGCCGAGAAGACGAAGCGTAGTCTCGTGCCCGAGACACGCCCCACAAACACGCAGCAGAGTCGCCCCGATCGCACAGAGCGAGTCAATGGCGCTCTCGTTCAGCACGGTCACTCCAGCGACCGGGCGTATCTTCTCAAGTCCGGCCCGAATCCGACGGCTGATATCGAGCTTCTTGAGCGCCTGGCGGCGGAGCACGGCTACTCCAAGCTCTTTGCCAAGACCACCGGTGCCGCAACACAAGCCTTTGTGGACGCCGGATATGGAGTAGAGGCCCGGATCCCGTCAGGTATACCTGGCGAGGAACTCTCCTTCTGCACACGGTTCCTCACCGCAGACAGGGCGGTGGAACGCTTCCCCGAGGCGGTACAGGCAGCCCTGACGCCCGAGGCGAAGCCCCGGTCTTCACGCACCGCCGCCCCCACCGCGAGCGTCCAGCCACTTGGGCTGCAAGATGTACCCGAACTCGTGCAGCTGTACTCCCACGTGTTCGCCAGCTATCCATTCCCGATCGACGATCCCGGCTTCCTGCACCGTTCGATGGCCGAAGGGACCGTGTTCGTTGGGGCCCGCGATGAGATGGGCCGTCTGATCGCTGCGGCGTCTGGTGAACTGTGCCACGAAACACTCACGTGCGAACTGACAGACTTCGCAACGCACCCGGACAGCCGAGGTGCGGGCCTAGCCAGCGCGCTACTGGCCGGACTCGAGACTGTGGTGAAGGCGCGAGGCGTGCGTGTGGCATATACGATCGCGCGCGCGACTTCGGCGAGCATGAACTCCGTGTTCGCCCGGCGCGGCTACACTTACGCAGGCACGCTGGTGAACAACACCCACATCTCGGGCCGGATCGAGAGCATGAACGTCTGGTACCGCGTGCTTGATAGCTGAGGCCTGCCGTCGCCACTCTCGTCTGACGGCCGCCATCGCGAGCGGCTCTCGACCGCGCTTGACAGACCCCGAGCCAGGCTCGGCTATACTGAAATGTGGTTCGGTGTGCAACGACGATTGCCTGATTCTCTGGACCGGGCGAGAGTGGGTGACGGCATGACTTCGGAGAAGGTAGCGATCTTGGTCGACTCCTGTTCTGATGTCCCGCAAACGTATCGCGACAAGTACGGCATGTACGTGGTACCGCTGATGGTCATCTACAAAGACGCCGAGTATCGCGACGGGGTAGACATACAGCCCGAGGACGTCTACGCGCGATTCGCCGAGGAGATCCCCTCGACATCACTGCCCAGCCCGGCGGTTGTCGCCGATGTGTTCAAGCAGATCAAGGCCGACGGTTACGACAAGGTCATCGCCGTTGCCATATCGAGCGGACTGAGCGGAACCTATGAGCTGTTCAGAAGTTTTGGGGACGCTCCCGAGGGGCTCGAAGTCCGCTACATCGACACCAAGAACATCGGTATCGGCAGCGGGTTTTCCGCCATACGCGCGGGCGAACTCATCGAGAAAGGACTCGGGTTCGCCGAGGTCTGCGATGAGGTCGAGAAGACCGCCCGGGAAACCAAGCTCTTCTTCTGCGTCTCCACGCTCGAGTACCTGGTCAAGGGCGGCCGTATCGGCCGGGTGGCCGGCATGCTGGGTTCCATCCTGGACTTGAAACCGGTCATCTCGTGCGATGAGAACGGGATCTATTACACCATCGCGAAGGCGCGAGGGCGCAAGAAGTCGCTCCGACTGGCGCTCGAGAAGGCTGTCGAAGCGGCTGCCGGAGCCGAAGAGTACAACATCACCGTGATGCACGGCGACGCGCAGGCCGAGGCCGACGAGCTGCTTGCGACCCTGAAGGAACTGCTGCCGAAACATCGTATCGCTATCGAGGGCCAGATAACCCCCGCGCTCATCGTCCACACCGGTCCGGGTCTCATCGGCGTCGGTATCCAACCCCTGAGGTAGGATCCGCTCGCAGTTCACGACTGCGTCTGCTCGGATGCCAGTGAGCCCACGAGCATGCGACGACAACGGGTCCGGCTCTGCGAACGCACTGATGGGGCTCGCACGATCGCGCCATCCAGAAGTGAGAGAACGCGCACGCAGGCATGAGATGTACCTACCCGTGGGCCCGCGAGACCATACGTCCGCAGACATCGACGGCGCGCCGCGCCTCACCTACTCAGCGTAGACGCGCACCTTCTCGCCATTGGCGCCGTCGACGTTGATCTCCATCTCGCGAAGAGCCTCGATGAGCTCATCGATGTCCTCCGGCTTGAAGTTGTTGAAGTCGATCGACATGCCGTTCTCGGCCATCTGCGAGTTGAGTTGCTCCATCGCCTGCGGCGGGATGAGCGACGTCAGCTTGAGCCCCGAGCGCACAAGCGCTAGCGGGACTTTCACGTTGACCTTCTCGCCAGCGTCGCCGTCCACCAGCACGTGCAGGAACTTCGGCAGTGCGTTGATCACCGGCGTCGGGTCGCCCTTGATCGCCGAGCGACCCGGGACGGGTGCCGCCGGCGCTGCGGCCGTGCGTGTGTCGAGCGCGTCGAGCAACCGCTCGGCCTCCTCGGCATTGATCTTGCCTTCCGCCAGCATGTTCAGGATGCGGGCACGATCTTCACTCATGGTTCTCACCTTTCCTTACACCAATTCCATATCAACGTTGGTCTTCTCCGATGCGATGTGCACGATCATCCCCCGTGTTGCGCCGAGCAGGCCGAAGGCGTGCAGCAGGAGCAGCGTGTAGCGGTGATACTTCTGGCCGAGGAGGAACAGCGCTACGTCGGCCACCAGCGCTATCACCAGCGTCAGCACCACGAGCGGCAAGAACACCAGCCACACGAGGAAGAGCGGCAGCCACATTCCGGCGCGTGAACGGTCAGGCGCGGCGATGCGCAGGTAGAGCAGCATCGGCGGGCACATCAGCGCCTCAACCTCTCCGCAGCTTCCTCGGCCGAGATCTCGCCGCGCTCGAGCATGCCGAGCGGATCGCCGCCGGATGCGGCCACAGGCACCGGCGCCTCGACAACGACCTGCACGGGGCTTAGTTGGCCGGCGATGCGGTTCAGCCTGTTCTTGATGGTGGGGTAGCTGACGCCGAACGCTTTCTCCATGTCCTTGATCGAGCCATGGCTGCGCACGAACTCGCTCACGAACACCTGGTCCTCATACGTCAGCCGGGCGAGCGGCGGCACCTCGAACTCGCCCTCGATCGCCACGCCGCTCTTGTCGAGCCGAACTCGCGTGATAACGAAGGGGCGGTCCCCCGTGAGATCTGTCAGCTGGTGCCATTCGTTACCCATGAAACCCACCTCCTCAATAATGCTTACAATCGCAGTGTGCGATTGGACATTGATAATGTCAAGCCACCCCTTCATTTATTTAAGTTCTGCCATCAAACACATGTCATTTGGACTCGCGACCGACTGGCGTCCATTCAGATCCGATAACGTCATCCGGCAAGCCGGTCTTTGCTAGAGTGAATCGAACGGAAGGAGCGACCTGACGTGTTCGCTCGACTGGTCGATACGGTCAACATGCAGATTAGCCGCTACGGCAAGACATCGGCAGTTCTAGCCGTCGTCTTATCGACGGCAGCATTCCTTCCTTTCAGGTCGATGCTCGGCCGCGAACAGTGGGGGTGGCCGTACCTGCTGGTCGTGGGCTTCATCGCAGGAACCGCAGGCATCGGGCCGGCGGTCATCTCGGCCGGTCTGACCTTCCTGGCCTGGAACTTCTTCTTCATCCCGCCCTACCACACGTTCCATGTCGCCGAGAGCGGAGACCTGCTGCATCTAACGGCCTTCCTCGTGGTGGCCGTGGCGGTGGGCACACAGACCGGCCGGCTCCGGGAGCGCGAGGAGAGAGCACTCAAAGAGGAGTCGCGCACCTCGGCCTTGTACGACCTCAGTTCTCGCCTGGTCGCCGAGACGCCAGCCGAAGAGATGGCCGAGATGGTAGACCAGCAGGTCCGTTCCGTGGCTCGCGTCCGTGGAGCAAGGTTGTGGATCCCGACCAAAGATGACTCGCTGAGCCCCGTGCAGGGGTCTGACCTGCCCGGTCTGTCTGATGCCGAGATAGAGTGCGTGCGTGAGCAGCTCTGGAACCACGACCTGGCCGGTGCGCCCTGCGACGACCTCGCAGGAGGAGTCTTCCTCCCGCTTGCCACGAGCAGCGGCGTAGAGGGGCTGCTACAAGTAGTGGTCGATGAGACGCTTCAACGCGACGACCTCACATTCCTGACTTCGGTAGCACATCTGGTAGCGGCGTTTCTCGAAGGTCGCCGAATGGCAGACCTTGCGATGCGGTCGGCAGCCGCTCACGAGGCGGAGCGCCTCAGGACCGCTCTCGTATCGTCGGTATCACATGAGCTGAAGACCCCACTGGCATCCCTGACCGCTGCGGTCACAGACCTGCTTGAACGAGGCGACAGCACGAGTCCGGAAGAGGTGCAAGCGATCTTGCACGGTATCACGGCCGATCTCGATCGACTTGACAGGTCCATCGGCGACCTACTCGACCTAAGCCGCCTGGAAGCGCAAGCGTGGACTCCGAGACCGGACGAGTTCGAGGTCGGCGAGCTCGTGGGTGCGGTCGCGAGTCACCTCTCAGATGGAGCCCGCGCGCGCATCAGCTTCGATGTGCCGGCTGGGCTGCCTCTTGCCTTCGCGGACTTTGTCCAGACCACGCGTGCGCTCGAACACGTGGTGGACAACGCCCTGCTCTACAGCAAAGACGACATCGTGATCGGAGCTCATGCGGATGGCATGGGTGCTGCGGTCATATGGGTGCAAGACGCAGGACCCGGCGTAGACGACACAGAAAAGCAGCAGGTCTTCGACAAGTTCTATCGTGGGGCCGCCGGTCGCGCGTCGAAGTCCAGCACCGGCCTGGGCCTGTCGCTCACCCGCCAGATCCTCCATGCGAACGGCGGTAGCGTGTGGATAGAGAACGCCGCACCGCACGGCGCGCGCTTCGTCCTGAGAATTCCCACCGCCAAGGAGCTGTAGCCATGACCGAGCGTGGACATCGTCAGTGTCTGTTGGTCATCGATGACGAGCCTCAGATACTCCGGGCACTCGACACCATTCTGGGGAGCCGCGGATACGAGGTCGTCTCGGCCAAGACCGGACGCGAGGCACTCGATGTGCTCATGCAGCGCACACCCGATCTGATCGTGCTCGACCTCACGCTGCCGGACGTCGACGGCATCGAGCTCTGTCAGCAGCTCCGTACCTGGCTCACCGTGCCCGTGCTCGTGCTATCGGTGCGCAATGACGAGTCCGATAAGATCGCCGCGCTCGAGATGGGCGCCGATGACTACCTGACCAAGCCGTTCTCCGCCGGTGAGCTTGTGGCGCGCGTGCATGCCCTGCTCCGCCGCGTCGCCGGGTCCACCTCGACGCCGCCGGTAGTGCAGGTCAACGACCTGACCATCGACATCGCCGGGCATTCTGTGAGTCGCTCGGGCGAACTCGTCACGCTGACGCCCACCGAGTTCAGCCTGCTCGCGTTCCTCGCACGCCACGCAGATCGGCTGGTCACGTGGTCCCAGATCAGCCAGGAGGTGTGGGGCGTCGACGCTCTGGTCGACGTCAGAACGATCCGCGTACACGTCAGCAACCTCAGGAAGAAGATCGAGCCCAACCCTACCGTTCCCCGGTTCGTCATGACCGAGCCGGGGGTGGGTCTGCGCTTCAACACACGGTAGCGCCCCTTTACGCATTGTTTACCGTCTGCCGCGTTCGCTTTACCTCTTCTGAACGACGTCGCGCCTACACTGAGGCTTGCGACTAGAAAGGGATGGACGCATGCAGGCGATTATCGTTGGTGCCGACAGCTCCACATGCTCTTTGGCCGAACGACTCCTCGACCAGCATCACGAGGTCTCGCTGGTAGTGAGTGATCCACATCGCGCAGAAGAGATCGCCTTGCGATTCCCCGAGGCCCTCGTCGTGTGCGGGCCGGGAACGGACCGTCAGTCACTCGCCCACGCTAGAGCGATGGATGCAGACGCCATCTTCGCGCTTGCCGACAGCGACAGCTCCAACATCGTGACATGTCTTCTCGCGGAGCGGCTTTTCAACATACCGACGCGGATGGCACTCTCCTCATGCGCGGACGACGTCGTAGCGTTCGAGGCCCTCGGCATCGACTGTCTCTGCGGTCCCCGGATCATCGCAGACGCGATGATCGATAAGGCATCGGCAGGGCTTCGCGCTCCTCTTGAGACAGGGAGCGCGAGACGATGATATCCGTGAAGATGCCCCGTCCTAAGGACGGCGGCAATTCAGCACGACATGTCTCGCCACTTCGCTACATCAGCGGGATCGTCACCGAAGCGCTGTTCGTCGTACTCATGGGCGGACTCGCTTTTGTATCCATGGAAATCGCGAGGTGGCTGGGCCGTTGATGCTCCGGCCCACTGCCGAGGATCACCGCATAATCGCCACCTACACGGGTCGGGTCATAGTCGGTGTGGGCATCTTGATGCTGCTGCCACTCGGAACCTCCCTGGTGTTCGGCGAGTGGAGCACGGCTGTCGACTTCGGGATCGGTATGTCGGTGTGCCTGGCGATCGGCTTGGCCTTGCAGGCGATCTTCCACACGCAGAACGGTCTGCTCCGCAGACATGCGTTCATCACGGTCTCCACATCATGGTTGGCTGCGACCGTTCTGGGCTCCATCCCCTACGCACTTTCCGGTCACTACGCCAGCCTGCTCGACTGTGTGTTCGACGTGATGAGCGGCTTCACTACCACCGGACTCTACTTGCTACAAGATCTTGACCATGTGGCCAACGGGTTGAACATGTGGCGGTTCGTCCTGACTTTCGCGGGAGGACAGGGAATCGTGGTCCTCGCCCTCGCCTTCTTGTTCAAAGGAACGCCTGGGACCTTCAGCCTCTCCGCCGGGGAGGGCAAAGAGGAGCGCCTGCTCCCCAACATCATCGGCACCGCGAGGATCATCTGGCTCATCAGCCTGGTATGGCTCATTGTGGGCTCCACGATCCTGACGTTGTTGGGCCTGGGCCTGGGTCAGGAACCCGTGCGCGCCGTCCTGCACGGACTCTGGGTATTCATGGGCGCATTCAGTACCGGCGGCTTCGCACCACAGTCCTACAACACGATCTGGTACCACTCCCTTGCGTTCGAGATCGCATGCATCGTCATCTTCTTCGCCGGCTCCTTGAACTTCGCGGTCCACTGGGCTGTCTGGACCAAGGACCGTAAGGAGATCATCCGGAACATCGAGACGCGGAGCTTTGCTGCGACCTTGCTCGTCCTGACCGCGGTCGCGACGTTCGGCCTCGCGAAAGCGGGCGTGTACCCGGATACGATGATCTTGTTCCGCAAAGTCTTCTATCAGCTCATGTCGGCACACACGACCACCGGCTTCGGGACCATCTACTCACGCACATTCGTCACTCAGTGGGGGCCGATCGCTATGCTCGCGCTGATCGCCGCGATGGTGATCGGCGCATCGTCAGGTTCCACCGCTGGCGGGATCAAGGGACTCCGGGTGGGCATCATCACCCGATCGTTCGTCCAGGACATTCGTAAGATGGTAAGCCCTGAGTCCGCTGTGATCAGGACCAAGTACCATCACATCAAAGATGTCGTGCTGACCGATGAGATCGCGCGCGGTGCACTCAACCTCACGGTTGCCTTCCTCACCATGCATGCAGTCGTCGCACTCGTGGGAGTCCTGTCGGGATATCCCCTGATCGAGGCCATGTTCGACGGCGTGTCGGCCGCATCCAACACGGGACTCTCCTGCGGAGTCATCTCACCCGCCATGCCCTGGGGCATGAAGCTTGTGCTCACTATCGCGATGTGGCTCGGGCGCATGGAGTTCCTCGCCGTGTTCGCTCTCGCAGGATGGATCTGGGCGGTGATCAGGGGCCGATGAGACGATTCATCCTTCCGATCACCCTGCTGCTTGTACTCGTATGCCCGCAGATCGCTGTTGCGGTCGGCCCTCCTCAGGTCAGCAGCGCAGAGCTCATGGAGCGGGCCGATGAGTGGGACGGCAAGATGGTGACGTTCACCGGCGAGGCTATCGGCGAAGCCATGGCCCGCGGCGACCTGACGTGGCTGCACCTGAATGACGATGCATACTCGCGATCCACGGTGCCGGAAGGCGCCGAACTCGCGGGCTACAACTCGGGGCAGGCCGTGATCGTGGGTACCGAGGCGGCCCGCGCGGTCCACCTGTTCGGCGATTTCGGGCACAGGGGTGACATCGTACAGGTCACAGGCCGGTTCCACGCCGCTGACCCCCAGTACGGCGGCGACATGACAATCGAAGCCGACACATTGCGGGTAGTCGCACCCGGCCAAATCGTCCCCCGCACTCTACCGGGGGCTAGAGTCGGCTGGCTGATCATCTCACTGGCAGCGGCAGCGCTATCTTGGGTCGCATTGCGTCTTCGTGAACACGGCGATGCGCCGTAGCAGCATACTGTCTCGAGAGTCCGTAACGCATCGGAATCCTCCCCGGACCGCCCCAAGATGCAGACTTGAACTAGCCAGAGCGTGACGGTTCGTTGAGCGTCCCCACGCAGAAGGGCCGCCATCTTGAGGCGGCCCTTCGTCATTCTGCTCTGGCGACAAGACCCCAGGCCTACGCCGTGCCGATGCCGCGCCTCCTGATGCCCACGAGACCGAACACCACCAAGCCCACGGTGATGGCACCGAGAATCGCGACAGGCGCGAGTTCGAAGGTCTCGACGGGCATGCGCGCTGCATGCTCGAACGGCGACAGACCCATCATCCAATCGGGCAGGCGCATCAGCTGGCCGAACGTGCCCGCGATGAACCCGTAGGCGACGACCGCCCACGCGAAGCCCTGGAAACGGGGTGCCCATCCGAAGAGCAGTCCCGCCACACCCAGTACCACCAGGATCGCCGGCACATGGTTGAGATGCACCAGCGTCGCATCCCAGACCCACGCGTTGTCAGCGGTCACCGACGCCACACCCAGACCGGTGCCAAGCCCGGTGGCGCCCATGATGAGAAGCACTCCCAGGGCCCCGACGGCAAGATTGGCGCCCAGCCATGACTGGCGACTGACCGCGGCGGCAAGAACGGGTTCCGCTCGGCCACCGATCTCCTCGGCACGCACGCCCTGCATCGAAAGCACTGCGTAGATCGCGACGATCGTGGCCATGAACACGCCCATGTAGGCGACGTAGCCTCCCAGACCGGCGTCAGCCGAGCCGAGGACCTCACCGAGGACTTCCGGCACGTTCTCTGGAGCCAGCGCATCGGCGAACGCGCCCATTGCCATCCCCATGAAGCCCATTCCGAGGATCCACCACATGATCGTCCTGCGCTCCAGGCGCCACGCAAGACCGAGCGGCGATCCAAGCCATCGGGCAGCACGGGCCTTGCCCCCACGCGCGGGCACGAGGCCAGCGCCGACGTCACGGTGCGCGGAGAGGGCGAAGCCCAG
The DNA here is from genome assembly GCA_002347365.1 of Actinobacteria bacterium UBA2279. Taxonomy (GTDB): domain Bacteria; phylum Actinomycetota; class Coriobacteriia; order Anaerosomatales; family Anaerosomataceae; genus UBA2279. Next base: position 46,451 of record DDWT01000012.1, on the reverse strand, counting down.
CGCCGCCGTCACCGCCGCGAACACGAGCGAGAACAGGAGCGGCCACCAGCGATCGAGCACGAACGGTGCCGTCTGCTGCGGCCAGGCGAACGGCGAGAACCAGGACAGGAGCGTGCCATGCGCGTCACCCATGTCGCCGAATGCCTTGATCATGAACGCGAGACCCAGACCCGCACCCGCTGCCAGGCTCGTCGCCGTCCGCGAGTACTCGGTGACCTGCACGATCACAGCAGTCATCCCGGCGAAGGCAAGACCGGACACGAAGCTTCCCGCGGCGAACAAGAGCGAGCCTTCGGTGGCGAACAGCGGGTCGGTGATCATCACGATCGCGATGAGCACGGCGACGATGGCATTCGCGATGACCGCCACGAGCATGGCCGCCGTGAGCGGCGCGTGACGCCCGACGACGCTTGCGCGGACAAGTTCGGCTCGGCCGGTCTGCTCCTCAACCCGCGTGTGTCTGATGATCAGCAGGATGCTCATGAGCGCGACCAGGAGTATGAGGTAGACACCATAGGCGGCCGGGATGAAGGTCTCGTGAGTCATGTTATCGAGGAAGTAGGTGGGGCCCGTCCACATGCGGCCGGCCGGACCGCCCATCATGCCCGCGATGGCGTCCAGATCGGACTGTTTGGGATATGCCGAGGGCACCAGTTTGGTGTAGTACGTCCAGAAGGCCACGAGGCTCAATATCCATGAGGTCAATTTCACGCGGTCGCGGCGCAGCATCAGCCGGACGAGAGTGCCGGTACCCGCCAGCGTGCCGCCCCCGCGCGTGGAAGCGGCGGTCGTCATCGCGCCACCTCCGCGGCCTCGGCCAGCTCGATCTGATCGCCGTAGTGGCGAAGCAGCAGCTGCTCGAGAGTTGGCGGATGCGACACGATCGCCCTAACGCCGAGGGCTGAGACCGCACGAACGACGGAGTCCACGTGCTCGGCGTCAACATCGAAGCGCACCTGGCCATCGGTGGGCTCGAAGCCGTACACGCCGGGCATCTCGGCGATCGCGTCCGCAGGCTGAGCGGTCTCGATGGTGAAGGTGGTGCGGGTGAGGTGTCGCAGGTCTTTGAGCGAGCCGGACTCCACGACCTTGCCCTGGCGGATGATCGAGATGCGATCGGCCAGCACCTCCACCTGGGCGAGGATGTGGCTTGAGAGCAACACCGTGCGCCCTTCGGCCTTCATGTCGCGGATGACTTCCTGGAAGACCGCCTCCATGAGCGGGTCAAGGCCAGCTGTGGGCTCGTCCAGCAGCAGCAGCTCGGCGTCCGAGGCGAGCGCCGCTATGAGCGCGACCTTCTGCCGGTTGCCCTTGGAGTACGTGCGCCCCTTCTTCGTGGGGTCCAGGTCGAATCGCTCGATGAGCGTGTCACGCCTCACCTTGTCGACATCGCCACGCAGTCGACCGAGAAGATCGATCGCCTCGCCACCGGTCAGGTTGGGCCAGAGCTCCACGTCACCCGGCACATACGCGAGGCGGCGGTGCAGGGCCACCGCGTCGGCCCAGGGATCGCCGCCCAGCATGGTTGCCGAGCCCCCATCGGCCCGCAGAAGGCCGAGAAGAACGCGTATCGTGGTCGTCTTGCCTGCACCATTGGGGCCGAGCAACCCGTGCACTTCTCCGTGCGCCACACTGAGGTCGAGGCCATCGAGCGCCCGGACCTTCCCGAAGTCCTTGACGAGCCCCGTTGTCTCGATGATGTTCGCCATTCTCATCGCTCCCTCTGCCGTGTGGTGGATCGGTGTGGTCGATCCCGGTCTCGCTGCTTGTGCTGCGACCGGGACTAGAGTCTCTCGGCGGATGGCGGCGGCTCGCCGCTGGCTTCGAAGTCCTTCCAGGCGTCCTCGTAACCGGAGTCCGCAAAGACGCCGTGCGTCAGAACCTCGAGCGATGCCCGCGCTATGCGGACGACCAGTTCATCACTGAACGGCTCGGCGCCCATTGCCCGGGCGATGTGCTCCTGCAGCACGAGTCCACCGAACTGCCACCCTACAAGCAGCACGACCAGATCGTGCAGGTTGTCGCTCGGGCGCAGCACGCCCGCTTCGACACTGTGCGCCATAAGCGCCTCGGTCTCACGCACGATCTCGTCGAACAAGCGTGCCGACGCCGGCGTTCCCTCCCGGAGTGAACGGAGCAGATACTTCAGATGCGGGAGCTCCTCGCGAAGTCCGGAAAGTGCCGCAAAGGCATCGGTGTTTCCGGAATCGACCGCCCGGTTCCTGCGCTCGCCGTACTGTGCCGCCACATGAGCGTCGCAGGCCTCACGAAGACCCTCCTTGGAGCCGAAGTGATGCAAAACGAGTCCCGCAGAGACTCCCGCAGCCGATGCGATGTCTCGAACCGTCGCCTTCTGAAATCCCACATCTCCGAAGCGCGCTATCGCCTCGTCGCGTATACGAGCGGCGGCTGTGCGGTCGTCTTGGCGATTGACTGAACTCATGTTCAGTATGCTATACCGCTGTTCAGTACCGCGCAAGCGGGCATGCTACTCACGTCACACGATTCTTCCACGCAGAAGGGTCGCCATGGTTGGCGACCCGCCGAGTCAACACAGCACGACAGTGTTCGGGTACGTACTCACTGCACTCCCGCGCACGAGTCAGGCCGGGGTTTCGCGGAAGCACACCAGACTGGGAGGGCGATCGGGATGCACTCCAAGCGCGCGCCACATGAACCATACAGTGCCGCGAAGGAGTCCCTCATATCAGTGAGGGACATTCTGTGGACCGCCATCAAAGCGTATGGAGACGACCACGCCCCGCAGCTCGCTGCGGCGATCGCCTACCACGCGCTGTTTGCACTCGCTCCGCTGGCCGTGGCCGTGATCGCGATCGGCGGTCTCGTCTTTGGCAGCGAGACCATGATGCAGGAGGCGACCAGGTTCGTTGGCAATGCGTTCGGCGCGAGCAGTGCGGAGACGCTGAAAAGCATCATCGCGAGCGCCTCTGCGGTACCGACGACGAATGTCTGGGCGACAGCGGGCGGCGGCGTGCTGGTCTTGGTGGGATCAGCCCGGGCGTTCATGCAGTTGCAGAACGGGCTCAACGTCGTGTGGGGCGTCCGCATCCGATCCCGCACGTCATGGTATCGCGTCGTGCTGCTGCGAATGTTGCCGTTCACGCTGATAGTCGCAGGCGCACTGATAGTCGCAGGCGTCGTCATCGCAGATGCGCTGCTCGGCTGGGCGCTGGACGCCGGAATCGTTGCCAGCGGGATCCCGGGGCTCGGAGGATACGTGCGGTCTGCGGTCTGGGTACTCGGATCGCTGGCCGTCATCGCTTACGCGTACAAGGTCTTGCCGGACGCTCGCATCAGGTGGCAAGAGGTGTGGCTGGGCTCGGCGATCACGACAGCGCTACTTGCGCTGGCCACGCTCGGCTTTCGGGAATACGTCGCTCGGATCGGCGTTGGCAGCGCCCTGGGAGTCGCCGGTACTCCTGTCGTCTTGATCATGTGGGTGTACTTGGCCAGCCAGATCGTGCTTTTCGGTGCCGAGATCACTCAGGTCGTCGCACACCGACGAGGCCAGCCGATCGTACCGACTTCGTATGCGATCAGTGTCGGCGAGGCGAACGACCGCGTGTGAAGAGCTTCGCTGATCGCTATCTCGAGGGAGACTATCTATCGGTCGAAGCGGCGAAGCGCAGATAAAGCCACTCGCCGCCAAAAACAAGAACGAACACTGCGATCGCTGCTACCACGAGCATCTGATCGCTGCCGATCTTCACCCACACGAGACCTCCCAGAACTGCGAGGTCCAAAACGATCGCGAGAGCGGGCACCCAGACAACGATCTCGGTCGCGTCGCGCACCTTCGTGATGACGCCCCAGTGGATACCGATGTCCATGGCTATGTAGATGATCGCCCCGAGAGAGGCGATGCGGGACAGGTCCCCTAAGACGGTGAGCGCGATGGCGATGGCAACGGTGTAGACGACCGTGTGCTTCTGGATGCTTCCCGGCATGCCGAAGTGGCTGTGCGGTACGAGTTTCATCTTGGTCAGCATCGCGAGCATGCGCGAAACGGCGAAGACGCTCACCATCACACCCGTGCTCGTCGCAATCACCGCGAACCCGACCGTGAACCAGAGACCCGCATCGCCGAAGAAGGGGCGGGCCGCCTCGGCAAGAGCATAGTCACGAGCGTTGATGATCTCCGGGACCGTTAGCTGTGAGGCCACCGCGAGCGATACGAGCAGGTAGAGCGCGGCGCAGATCACGATGGAGATAATAATCGCTCGACCCACGTTCTTGCGAGGCTCGACGAGTTCGTCGCCCTGGTTCGTTATCGTTGTGAAACCCTTGTAGGCCAACACCCCGAGCGCCACCGCGCCGAGGAGTGATGCGATACCTGTGTCGTCTGGAGCACTCGTTCCCAGACGGAGTCCGGAGTCCGACAGCCAGAGGATTGCACTTGCGAAGACCACCAGTCCGCCAATCTTGACCGCGGCCGTGAGCAGCGAAAGCCTCTCGACTGCTTCGGTGCCGACCAAGTTCACCACCATCGCCACAAGCAGCAGCACCACGCCGAGCGCCGACACCAGAACGCTGTCGGGGGCTATGTCGAAGAGCTGCATCACATAGGTTCCGAAGGTACGCGCAACCAGGCTCTGGTTCAGGACCATCGACAGGTACATCAACAGCGCAAGCCCAGCCGTGAGCACACCGTCTCCGTAGCACTTCTGGAGGAAGGTGGCGATACCCCCCGCCGAGGGATATGCCTTGGCGAGCTTGATGTAGGAGTAGGCGCTGAAACCGGAGACCACGGCCGCCACGACGAACGCGAGCGGGAACAGCGCTCCGGAAAGCTCGGCGATCTGCCCGGTGACGGCAAGAACCCCTGCCCCTATCATCACGCCGGAACCGAGCGCGACAGCACCGGGCAGTGAGATCACGCCCTTCTCGTAGACCGCCTCTCGGTTGGAGTGGCCGTTTGGACTCTCCAAGAGCGATGCGCCCCTAGCGCCTGATGGCTCTGAACACAGCGAGCAGTATCACGGCACCCAGGGTGGCGACGATGACCGACCATAGGCTCAGGCCGTTCACTCCACCTATGCCGAACAGGTTGAGCACGAATCCGCCGATGAGCGCACCGACGATGCCGACGAGTACAGCGACAAGGCACCCGCTCTTCTCGCCCATCAGATACTGAGCCAGCAGCCCTGCCAGCCCGCCGACGATCACCCAACTGAGAATTCCCAATGCTTCTCCTCTCGTCTTGCGCGTATCTCCAAGACTTCCGGTTGCCGCAAGTTTCAGAGGCTCGCGACCTTCTCCTTCAGGGCATCCCATGCGCCCTCGAAGCAGACCTTCGCCTCATCCCATTTGTCGTCCGCAGCGTCCGCCATCGCAGAGAGGCGCTGTTTCGCCTCTTCATATGACCTCGAGACTTCGTCGACGCGCTCGAGCAACTCCAGCTTCGCATCGGCTGATGCACTCTCGACCCGCGCTCTCATCTCATCGAGCTTCGCCCTCATCACGTCCAGTTCGGCGTCCGCCTTCTGCTTGTAAGCCCCTCTCTGCTCTTCGGGCACACATATCACTCCTTCATGCAATCGGATGCATCGAGCGCCGTGGCGACTCCAGCCCCATGTCGCCGTACAGGCTCGTACTTGTTACTTACCCAAGGCCTTCAACCGATGCCCGAACGGAATATCCCATGACACACGAGGGCCACCTCCCGTGACCGCCGAGTGACCCGGGACTCACTCGCCGGCTAACGAAACGGGTAAGCACACTACTGATCGACTGGCTGAACATCGAAGGGAGACGCCCCCTGAAGCTCACCCCTCGCGTCTCTGATAGTGCTGGAAGCACCCAAGGTCATAAGCCGACGCCCTCTGGCCGGCGCTCCCCTGTCGCCCACCTGCGTGCGGCCATCTCCGCTTTGCTGGTGACCGTGGCGGTACTCGCAGCGTGCGCCGCGGTGATCGCATACTGGGTCGACACCGTCTTGCTCGATACCGACACCTTCATCGCGGCCGTCGAACCGATCGTGGGTGATGACGCGGTGCGGGATGAAGCATCAGACGCGATCACCGCGGCCGTGATCGATGTGATCGACGTGCGTGGGCTTGCCGACGTCGCGTTGGCGGGCACCGAATCGTCTCTCGTCGACGAGATCGTCGCGGCCTTCGAGACACTCGTCGGCGAGACCGTCTCTTCCGCGGTGAACACGAATGCGTTCGAAGACCTCTGGCTCACCGAGATGCGCGTATGGCACGTCAAGCTTGTGGGCGCGGTCAAGGCCTCGGACGCCGAGTACGCCCCTGACGGCACGGTTGTGCGCGTCACGCTCGGCCCGTACATCGACCTGCTTGCCGAGCAAACCGAGAGCCTCTTCGCGCAGCGCCTCATCATGGCGCTCGTCCCCGATGCCGTCCGGGAGATGCAGGTCGTTGTGTTCGACGCCGAGCTCGTCGAGAACCGACTGCCCCTCCTCAGAAGTCTAGAGGCAGCGCGCCCATATCTGCCGTGGATCGCGGCCTTCGCACTCCTGCTGGCGCTGGCTACCGCTTGGAGAACGTCATACGCAGTGCTCGGAACAGGTGCTGCCCTGTCGGCAGGCGGAGCAGTCGCATGGATGATGGTGCGCGCCGAGGCCGCCCGCGTCGCCACGCTGATGCAGTCGGCGTTCTCAGCATCACACCAAAACGCTACGGCGTTCGCCGGGACGCTCTTCGGCCCACTCGAGACCTGGCTGGGCTACCTCGCGCTGGCCGGCGTTCTCGTCATGGCGCTGGGAGCTGTCGCCGTGTTCAGGCGGCGCTGATTCCGTCAGCTTCCTCCCTAAGATCATCGCGCGCTCACAGTCTCCACGCTACCAGGGCACGCTGATAGACCGCGCGCATGCTACCGGCCGACGGCAGAAGGGCCACCATCACTGGTGGCCCTTCGTCACTTCTTGCTGGCGGAGAGGGAGGGATTCGAACCCTCGTAACGGGGGATACCCGCTAAACGGTTTTCGAGGGGGATGATCGGTAGGGATGCACAGGCGGTGAGTTGAGTCCGTGCTTGATCGTCATCATGACCACCCTTTGGACGGCTCCCAGGTCTTGTCCAGCGGCACTCCTGCTGCGGCAGCAGCAGCGGGCGGCATGACAAACGCGATGATGGCCTCGCAGACATCTGAGAGGTCCAACGGTGCCTCGATGCGCCTGTTCGACAGAAACGACCGCCACCCAGCCTGCGTATCGGGGGCACCGAAGAAGGCACCTGAGAGCCCTGGTGGCACCTCCGTCGGCAGAGTGGTGCCGCGGTGGCCGAACGTGGCCAGGAGAGCCCGGGCCACTTCCGCGCCGTCGTACTCGCGTAGCGTGGGCAGCATCCAAAGGTCGTAGTAGTCCCGCAGCCGACTGTTGGCGAGACCTCTGCTGACTATCGTCTCGAACTTCTCGGCAAGAGCAGTCACCGGCTGATATGCCAACACCCTCGGCGCGTCCAAGTCCAGCAGCGTGGGATACTCGACCCACTCCGGATCGGGCACGACGGCGTCGTCTATCCCGATGTCCAGTTGCACCTTGAAGGTGCCTCCATCGAGGTTGCCTCGCACTACGACGCGCACTCCTGGATACCGGTCCATGACGTTGATCTCGACGGTCTCGACCTCTTGGTCGAACACCAATCCGTCATCCAGGTACTCAACGGCGAGGCACTCCCGGACTACTCGCTCGACAGCCTCCGGCGAATTGTCGATGTTGCCCGTGAAATCGATATCACGAGTGGGGCGACCGAGTGGGGTGCCCCAAGCGCGGAGCATGATGGCGCCCTTCACGATGAGACGGTCTCCCCACTCAGTCCTCGACAGCCGATACAAGAACCGCTCGATCGCGAAGTACTGGAGCACCTGGTCGTAGGAGTCCCCGCTCGCCTTCGCTTCGTTGAGTAGGCGCGCGCGGACAGACGCAGGTATGTTCTTCAATCCGCGCTGGCTCATTCCATCGCCTCAAGGTATGGACGCACGACCCTGGACACGCGGTCGATCTCGGCGTATTTGATGATCGCGTCACGCGTTGCCTTCCGGCTGCGCACGGTCTCTCGGAGCGCCTCGAGCGCGACGTCGAGCCCGATCTTGTTCCTGAACTTGAAGCAGTCGGCAACAGTCTTCGCGGGATTGAATACTCTCACGGTCGTGCCGTCGACTACGTGCTCCTCTACTCCGGATGCGAGTGCGGCGCCGGACATGCGATACACACGGAGCGGTGGGTAGTCGAGCCGTGGGCGTCGGTCCTTGGGCCCGATGGCGATACTGACGCCGGACGGGATCTGGGTCCCGATCTCGTGAAAGTCCAGCGCGCTGACAAGACACAGGACAGCGTCAGGCACTCGCTCGGCGACAGCAACCACGTCATACCTGCTTGGCCCTTTGAGCTCCGCAAGCCGATAGACCCCCCGTGACAGTTGTTCGACAAGCCCGGCGTCGCGCATGCCATAGAGGGTCGAGTAGTGCACTCCCTGCTCCGCTGCCTCACGCGTCCTGAGAGTACCGCCGGCTTGTCTGAATGCTTCGGCAGCGTGCTTGATCGCATTCTCTGAAGGAAGTCTCTTCATGGTGCCATTGTGATAGATATGTCGGACTTTGTGAATATCTTCCGACGTTTTTATCACATCGGTTAGCCAGTGATTCGGGATTCCCACGCAGAAGGGCCGCTATCTCTGGCGGCCCTTCGTCCACGTCATATTGATGAACACGGGCACAATCCCAACCCTAGAAGGTAGCTGCTACGAGAGTTGCCGTAGGCTTGCCCCAGGCGACTCAGCTCTTCTTGCTTGTCGCTGATCTGCCTGACGAGATGATGAACTCGGCGGTCTGCTCTCCTACTTCGGGGGAGTACTTGGTGTTGGGGCTAGGCATGTCAGGGTTTCGCCTCCTTGTCTTTGGCGTCACTGCATGTTCTATGCAGACGGCGACAAAACCCACTCACGCTTTTTCAGCGCAGACCACCATGCTAGCAGAGTCGGGAGAATATCTACTCATTCATGGTATATATATACTCATAACTGGTAGACTCTTCGTGCAACCGACGCAGGAGGCGACGATGGACCCTGTTCTTGAGACCGTCCTGGGAAGCCGTTCGGCTACGCAAACGCTGCTGTTTCTTCAAGCCTACGGATCCGGTCATGCGTCGCGCATCGCTGCGACCTACGATGTGCCGCTCAACCCGATCTACATGCAGCTGCGCCGCCTCGAGGCCGGCGGGGTGCTCGTGAGTAGGATGGTGGGACGTACGCGGGTGTTCGAGTTCGATCCGCGGAACCCCACCGTGCGCCATCTCCGCGACTTCCTCGACGCCGAGTTGGAGCTACTCTCTGACGAGCAGGTCAAGAAGTACTACCGGCAGCGGCAACGGCCGCGCCGGACCGGGAAGGGGCTCTAGCGTATGAGGCGGATAGATGCAGACACCTCGCCACAGGAGATCGCAGCCATGGTGAGTGGGATGCTCGAGAGCACGGGCATCAAGGCCACCCTGTCTGGCGGCGGAGCGGTCATGTTCTACAGCCTCAACGAATACGAGAGCTACGACCTGGACTTCATCACCAGCGCGGCGAACACCGTGATCGCGGAAGCGCTCGCACCTCTGGGCTTCACGCACGTTGCAGGATCACGCGAGTTCAGACACCCGGGCACGCGCTACTATCTGGAGTTCCCCCCGGGGCCGCTGGCTTTCGGCGAGACGGTCATCGCACATGAAGACGTCCCCGTGCTGCAGACGGAGTTCGGGCCGCTGCGTGTCGTGACGCCGACCCAGAGCGTGATGGACCGGATGGCTGCATACGTCCACTGGAAAGACAACCAGGCGCTGGATCAGGCGGTCATGATCGCGCGTCGACAACCGATCGACTGGAGCGCACTCCAGGACTGGGCACGACAAGAGGGCGTGGATGACAAGGTGCTGGAGAAGCTCAGGCGCCGTGCCGAGAAGAGCTGAAGTCCGGCTCTTTAGCCGCTGAGAGGAGCATGCAGAAGGCCCGCCTCCCTTCTCTGGAAGCAGGCCTTCGTCGAATTTCTCTGGCGGAGAGGGAGGGATTCGAACCCTCGTAACGGGGGATACCCGCTAAACGGTTTTCGAGACCGCCGCATTCAACCACTCTGCCACCTCTCCGCGGTGGCGCGAGCCGCACCGCGGCGGCTCCAAGCGCATGCGTAGTATAGCGACCAGCCTGCAGGCGGGCAACGCGACTGCATACCCCGACACACACTCCAAAGCGCCACCCGCCCATCCACCACGGGTAGATTCACTCTGAGACGATGACTGCCGCGCTCGACTGGCAGCGCAAGGAGGCTTCCTACGATGCTGACCGATATGACCCCACGCGTCCCCCGGCAGACGTGGAACTGGCTGACAGAACCAGACAACCCGGCTGTGGCCGTTCTCACTCGGCGCACACTCCTCGGCGAGAAGCCTTCACCCGAGCTCGATAGGCTCTGGGCGCGACGCAATGAGTACGGCGCCGTGTCTGCGATCCTCGAAGCCCAGCGACCGGATGGGTCCTGGCTTCCGCCGGAGCGCGACTACAAGAAGTACGAGGGCAGTCTTTGGCAGATCCACTTCCTGGGTGAGCTGTGGGCCGAACCCGGGGACGAGCGTGTTCGGCGTGCAGCCGCATACGCGTTCTCGCGCCAGCTCGACGACGGCTCGTGGAGCTGCAACGGTCGACCGGCGGCCTCGATTCCCTGCCTTACCGCGAACGTCGGCAGAGCACTGGCGCGACTGGGTTTCGCGCAGGATCCGCGAGTTGGTGCCGCGCTCACCTACATCAGCGACCTCTACACTCAGCTTGGCTATCTGGGCTGCAGGGGGACGCGTGAGTATACCGTGAACGGCTACTGCCACATGCTCGCACCAAGAGCGCTGCTGTTCCTGGGCGAAGTCCCACAATCGCACTGGCCAGCTGGCGCAACAGCCCTTCGCGATGCATCTGTTCAGGCACTGCGCGACAAGGAGATATACCGCGCGCTGCCCGCCGAGTACACGGAGTTCAAGGAGACCGTCCTGCCGTTGCCCAAAGCCCAGCTCGCCGATGCGCGTGAGCGGTTCCTCTCGGAACATGAACCTCTGCACTACAAGGAGAAGAAGGGATGGCTGCGCTTCGGCTACCCGCTCTCGTACAACTCCGATGCGCTTGAGGGGCTACTCGCCCTTTCGGGTGTCGGCGAAGTGCGACGACCAGAGTACCTGCCAGCGATCGAGGTGGTGAAACGGGCAGCCGGACCTGACATGCGGTGGAGGCTCCGCCACACCTTCAATGGCAAGATGCTCGCGGATGTGGAGGTCGCAGGGGAGTCGAGCAAGTGGGTCACGCTGCGCGCGCTCCAGGCACTCAGCGCCTTCGCTCCGTAGGCCCTTGCCTGTCTGACGTAGCTATGACGCGTGCCGACTCCCGAAGAAGGCGGGGTGGAACGCCGGCGTGCCCTTGGGGACGAGCGCTACGCGATCGCCGGGGTGCACCGTCACATCGCCGGCATAGAGCAAGCCGTTGACGAAAGCACCACCAACCATCTCAAGGGGCAACCCAAGGGTATCGGCGATTTCGAACGCAGAACGCCCGGTAGCCGGAACGACAACGTCGACATGCGGCGACTCTCCCCGCGACGTACGGACGTCGTGAAGGAACGCGAACGCGCGCACGCTTGCTGGTGTGGTTACTGTGGTCATGAGCATCAGTGCTCCATACATGGTTGCAGATGAACCTGTTGTAGCGACGTTCGTGCCAGAGCACTCGCTGCGCTGGCGAAGGCAAGAGAGACCCGCATATATGCCGTTCGCTCTTGCCTTGTTATACCCCACTGGGTATTATTGGCGACTACCACTCGCAGCCACAAGGGAGAAGCGTGGACCCCACAGGAATCGCATACCTCGCCGGAGTCGGCATCGCCTACGTCGTGTTCTGGCGCAAATCACCGGGGAAGAGCCGCAAGGCACTCTCGGCAGGCGCGAACTCGTTCAAGGGGATGCTCCCCACCTTCGTCGCCGTCTTCGGCCTCGTCGGCCTCTTCGACATCTTCATACCGCCGGCGCTGATCCAGCGTTTGATGGGCTCATCGTCAGGCGCGCTGTCTCTGTTCGTGGGCACAGGTCTTGGCTCCATCGCCGCCGGCCCGCCTGCTGCCGCCTACCCTATCGCCGCCACACTGCTGAAGAGCGGCGCATGGGCGCCGGCGGTGGCCGCGTTCATCGTGTCGTGGGTATTGGTCGGTTTCGTATCGCTGCCGATGGAGTCGAAGGTCTTTGGCGTCCGTTTCGCAGTGTTGCGCAACAGCCTCTCGATCCTTGTCGCCGCCCTTATTGGTCTGCTTATGGGAGTGGTGCTCTGATGGCCGCCCCCACCACCCCTGAGAAGCGTTCGCTCACCGAGAGCTTGAAGCCGTACCGCCTCGTCGCCGTTGTGGGAGTGCTGTACGCCATCGCTGCGATCGGCTCGCCTGAGCGCGCGTACGCGGCCGCACTGGTGGCCCTGAATACGTTCGTCGGCGTTGCGCCCATCATCGTCGCGGTGTTCGCCGGCCTCGGCCTGGTGCAGGTTTTCGTCGACAAGCAGGCGATGGCGCGCCATCTCGGAGACCGCGCGGGCCTCTCGGCGTTGTTGGTTGCCGCTGCAGCCGGCACGATCTTGGTGGGTCCGGTCTTCGTGATCTTCCCCCTGCTCAAGACGATGCGTGACCACGGCGTCAGTTGGGCGATCATCACCACCACGACGACGGCCTGGGCAGTCAAACTCCCGATGGTACCGCTCGAGGTGACCTTCCTCGGCTGGAAGTTCTCGCTTCTGCGGATGGCGCTGACCCTCGTGGCCGCGGTCGGCATGGGCGCGCTCATGGGGCGCCTTATGCGCGAGCGACCAAAGACGATCGCTGCTGGCGAGATCGAGCCCGAAGCCGCGTAGATCGACCTGGCCGCAGACGATGGACACCTCAGAGAATGCAACTTGTGTTTCACGCGCGCCCCGATACCCCATAATCTAGGTGAGCCCGCCCGCATGGTCGGGTCGGATCTCCCCGGCAACGTCGCAGGCACCAACCACAACGTATGGAGTTCACATGCCGGTTCGTATCGTCGCCGTCGATGATGAGGACTCACTACTCAAAGTCGTCACCTACGCCCTGGAGCAAGAAGGCTTCGAGGTCCATGCCGCCGGGGATGCAGCCAGTGGTGCTGCCCTCATCGACGAGGTGAAGCCCGACCTGCTGATCCTTGACGTCATGCTGCCCGGCAAGAGCGGACTCGACCTCGCCCGGGAGATCCGCGAGACGTCCAACGTCCCGATCATCATGCTGTCGGCCCGTGGCGACGAGGTGGACCGCATCCTCGGCCTTGAGTTCGGCGCCGACGACTACGTTACCAAGCCGTTCTCCCCTCGCGAACTCGTGAGTCGCGTCAAGGCGATACTCCGACGTGTGGGTCAGAGTTCTGACGCGCGTCCACGTATCACCCTTGGTGACCTCGTCATCGACTCCGAGTCCCGGCAGGTGTTCATGCGTGGCAAAGAGGTACACCTCACGACGTCTGAATACGGCATCCTGCAACTGCTCGGCCAGCACCCCGGCCGGGCGTTTTCGAGAGCCGAGATACTTTCGTCTCTATGGGATGAGTCCCCTGTGGGCGATGAACGCGCTATCGATGTGCACATCCATAACATGCGCGAGAAACTCGAGGCCGACGCACGCCGTCCCGACTATCTCCTGACAGTCCGAGGCTTCGGATACCGCCTGAGACAGGAGTAGGGCTGTGGCGATCGTCAGGCGCAGATCTGTCCGACTCTGGCAGACCGAGCTGTTCATCATCGTGATCGTGGTGGCGATCCTCGTACTGTCCGTATCTCTTTCCCAGGGTCTCCAGCGCACGCTGAAGCAGTTGGGCGAGACCGACCAGGTCAGCGACGCCTCGGCCCTCGCCGCACAGCTTGGCCGCGAGTTCCCGCTCACCGTCGAGAGCCGCGCACGGATCCGCGAACGAGTGCGGGAGTTCCGGCTGATCTACGGCAACGACATCTGGGTCTACGACATCGATGGCACGATCATCGACACGGCTTCGGGAATCGGTCCTCCTGCGGAGGTACTCGAGGAAGCGCGCGTTCAGGGCCTGGCTGATTCCCCGCCGTATGCAAGCATGGCACTCGAGCCGAACGGCTATGTCGTAGCCGGGAAGGCCGTGTACGATGCCGATGGTCGGCGGGCAGCCGTGGTCGTTGTTTCGAGCTCAGTCGAAGACTCTCTGGCTGTGCTGGAGGCTGTTCGAGGTCGATTGTCGACGACCTTCTGGATCGCCCTGGTGGTCTCGGGAGCATTGGGCCTGGGCTTCGCGGAGTTCATCGGCCGCAGAGTGCGCCAGATGACAGAAGCCGCGGCGGCGATTGCGGATGGAGACTTCGAGCAGCGGCTTCCAACCGGTCTGGTACCTGATGAGATCTACGAGCTCGCCCAATCCTACAACCGGATGACCGCGACTCTGGGGGAGACGTTCTCGACGCTGCGAGAGCGGGAGCGGGAGATAGCCGTCGTGGTGGAGTCGATGGGCGAAGGTGTTATCGCGTTTGACGCGCAAGGCGCCGTTCGCGTCATCAACCCGCAGGCTGCGGTCTTCCTCGGCCGTACGATCGACCCCGAGGACTCGATAGGTCGACACATGTCTGAGCTGACCACCCAACAGACCCTCGTCCAACTGGTTGAGCGTGCACTTGCCGGAGCGAACGTCTCGGGCACGACGACTATCGGAGAGTGGACGGTCCTGCTGCACTGTACGCCGATCACGCTGACCGACGAACACCACGAGGGTGCGGTATTGATCATGAGCGACGTCACCGAGCGTCAACGACTCGCAGAAGCGCAGCGCAGGTTCGTCGCGAACGCAAGCCATGAGATGCGCACACCGATCGCTGCGCTGAAAGGACTGCTCGAGTTGCTCACGGGCGGAGCGGTCGAGCACGCCGAGACCCGCGATGACTTCCTTCGCACTATGTCCTTCGAAGTCGACCGTCTCGGCAGGCTCGTGGCCGATCTGCTGACGTTGGCTCAACTTGAGGCCGGAAGCCTGACCCTGCGACGGGAACCCGTCTCCGTCAGAGAGCTCCTCGCAGGCGTCGCCACTATCATGCTCCCGCTGGCAGACGGTTCTGGAGTCGGATTGGTGGTCGACGTATCCGACGACGAGCTTGAGGCATACTGCGACCGTGACCGCATCACGCAGGTGTTGGTGGGATTCGTGGACAACGCACTCAAGCACTCGGGCACCGTGGATGAGGTCGCGTTGCGTGCCCGCAGGCACGGCGAGTCGGTCGTGTTCGAGGTAGTGGATCACGGCCCGGGCATAGATCCCGAAGCCCTTCCTCGGTTGTTCGACCGCTTCTTCCGAGGTGACGGTTCCGGCCCGCGCGGGGCCGGGCTGGGGCTGGCGATCGCGAAGGAGATCATCGACGCGCACGGCAGCACCGTGGAGGTGGACTCACGACCCGGTCACGGGACGACCTTCCGGTTCAGCCTGCCTGCAGCTGGCTAGCACAACACCGGGTAACGCGAAGAGGACCGACGTGAAGTCGGTCCTCTCGGCGTACCCTGTACCAGCAGGGGTAGACACCAGGTCTTACTTGACCGTGGCAAACGCCAGGTCGGCATTGGCAAGCCGGAACTCAAGCGCCTTGAGCTCAGAGCGAGCCATCCAGAACAGCACGGCCGCAGTCACCATCGGGCCGATGAGGAGTATCGTCATGAGCATCCACACGCCGGGCTCGAACCCAGAGACGACGCCCCAGTAGATCACGGCTACGGAAGCGGCGGCCAGCATGATGGCGGCGAGGCGCTCCCAGTACCAGCCGATGACAAGGACCGTCGCAGCGGCGCCGAGCGGTGCAGCCGCAGCCAGGAAGGCGGATGCGGCGCCGGTCTCACGGTACGAGTACAGTCCTGCAAATGCCGCGATCGCCCAAAAGACGCCACCCAGTATCACAAATGCGCGGGCGATTCCGCGCTCCAGCTGGATACGGTTGCGCTTGGACTCGGACCAGACACTCAACTCCTCCTCGGTAGCGACCTTCACGACACGCTGCTCCCGGTTCTTGTACAGGTCGTACGCCATCATGCCGAAGAGCACCGGTACGGCGACCATCAGTACAAGCGTGAGCAGCGGACCGATGACCATCAACACGGCGGCCAACAGCGGACCAACAGCACTCGAAATGGTTTCTAGCAACATAGGACTCGCCCTCCATGCATTCGTCGCTTCTCAGCGAAACTAACTCTGAGTTGATTATCACCGCGAGGATGTCCCGGCAGGTTCGCAGAGGGTTTTGCCTTTGTTAGGGTTGTGTGAGAGGCGAAATGGCCGATTCCACATGACATTGCGTGCACGCCGAGCGGCTGTGGCACTCATCGCAGCTCGCGTCGCCGTTTTCGCGGATGAACGCGGGGTGCGCGGAAAGCCATTCGTCCTCGTGGTTGAGATGGCACTGCTTGCAGTCCCCCGCGTCGTGGCAGGTGCTGCACGAGCGAGTGTCGGCGCGCGCCGCGTCGGAGTGAGTCGCACGCCACTTCTCCGCCGGCCGATGTGAAGGCGGACTCTGCTCGTGGCACTCATCGCAGAACTTCAGCCCGAAGTCATGGCAGGCGAAGCAGGCGTCACTGCCGCTGTCCAGAGCCTCGCGGCCGTGGGTGCTCACCCAGTCATCGGCCTCGTGTCCACGTGACCACGGCAGCGCCCGTGCGCCGTGGCAACCACCACATTCGGAGATGGGGACATCCTTCGGCAGATAGGGTTGCTCGTGGCGCACTGCCAGATCGCCGACGTGACACGACAGACAGTCGGCGTGCAGGTCTTGGTCGGCCATATGCGACTCCGGCTGGGTACCCGGAAAAGCGGAGTGGCAGTTCTTGCAGAACGCCACGTCGACCCAGTGCGTCGTCCGGCTCTCCGTGCGCAAACCCGGCTCAACCTGCGGGTGGCAGTCAGAACACACGATCCTCGCCAGAATGGGGCTACGCAGGTGTATCTGGTGAACCGGCAGACTCGAGTCATTCTTGTCACCATGACATGCCACGCAGCGAGCGGTCGCTGCCCGATCCGCCGACTTATGGAGGGTCGCGATCTCACCGGGGTCGGTGACCGGGAAGGCCTCGTAGCGCAGCATCCAGACGCGCGCACTCAGTGACCTCATCGGGCCCGGTTCGGCGCTACTGGCCAGCAGGCCCACGGCCACTACCACCGCAACCGCGGCTGCGACGATGAGGAATGCGTAGAGCACGATCTTCCATAGCTGGATTCGTGGCGAGCGGCCCATCATCAGGCCTCTCTGAGTCTGTAGCCGAATCCCCGGACTGTGAGGATGTATGCGGGGTTTCTGGGATCCGGCTCGAGCTTCTCGCGCAGATTGTGGATATGGACGTCGATCGCCCTCTCGTCACCAGTGTGCGCAGACTCACCGACCGCTGCAACAATGGCATCGCGGACGAACGCCTCGCCCGGATGGCGGGCAAGGTACAGCAAGATGTCGTACTCAGTCCGGGTCAGGTGCACCTCGGTCCCGGACACATGGACCTGGCGGGAAAGAGTATCGATTGCGAGATCCCCGATTTGGATGGATTCCTTCTCGTCAGCACAGGATTCCATGCGCCGCAAGATCGCCTTCACGCGACTCACGAGTTCGCGCGGCGAGAAGGGCTTGGTCACGTAGTCGTCTGCGCCAAACTCCAGACCCAGGATGCGGTCGACCTCGCTGCTGCGAGCGGAGAGGATGATGATGGGGACGTCGGATCCCGAGCGAAGCTCCCGGGCCAGGTCGAGTCCGGATGCGCCCTTGAGCACCACATCAAGGATCACCAATGCCGGGGAGACTGCGGCAAACGTCTCCAGTGCTGTCGGCACGTCAGAGGCGGTGTGGACCTCGAAGCCCTCCTCGGACAGCGCGTAGCTGACGATCTTGAGAATCGACTTCTCGTCATCGACGACCAGTATGCGCTGCACGGTCACGCGTCACCCCCATGCCGCCTACTCCACGAGCTTGAGACTCGGATCGAAGTTGAGGGAAGGCACTTCGCCGTGGCACTCAGCACAGAAGGCACCCTGGTGACATGCTTCGCAGTTCCGGTGCTCTGCGACGCGTTGTCTGTGCGTGCTGCGCCACATCTCAGCGTGAGATTCGGGGCGGCGCGAATGGCATTCCACACACCAATCCTCAACCCAGCCGTGACAGGATGCGCAATCCTCGGCAGCCGTCTTGTCGGCATGCACAAACACCCAATCGGCGCTTTCATGACTCTGCGGCGCCGCCTTCTGCGTATGACACGTGGTGCAGGCGTTCTTCGCCTGTTCACCGTCATGACAGCCCAGACAGGTAGCCATGCGCGGCGTATGCGTACCCTCGGGATTCTCGGCATGCACGAGGTAGTCGTGGCACTCAACGCAGTCGAGCTCCAGAACCTCAACATGGGCCTGGTGCGGAATGAGCAGATCACCGGAGGGTGAGACCGACCGGAGATCGACATGGCACCTCGAACAGGCAGAACTGGTGGGTGTGGTCAGCGCGTCGATCTCCCTATCGCGGAATACCGCAGAGATGTAGAACTCGCTGAGCATCCTCCCCGCGAAGGCCACCTGCGCTCCCACTGTGGGCGGCACGTGACACGACTGGCAGCTCACCTTGGCGTGCACGGATG
This sequence comes from Actinobacteria bacterium UBA2279, assembly GCA_002347365.1. GTDB lineage: Bacteria > Actinomycetota > Coriobacteriia > Anaerosomatales > Anaerosomataceae > UBA2279. The sequence continues at coordinate 27,805 of DDWT01000012.1, read as the reverse complement.
TCTGCCACGTCTCGTACTCGGCCTCCATGTTGGGATAGCGCTGCATGAACGCAGGGCGCATAGCCGCGTAGCCCGGGATGACCACGAGGACTACCACGGCAAGCAGCGCGATCGAGCCGATGAGGAGCCGGCGTCTGCCTGTAGGCGAAAGAGCCGGACGGCCACTACCTGGCACGTGCCGCTTGCCCCGCTCCCCTGCTGCTGTGCGCTTGTTGGACACGCTGTCTCCTCCTGCGCTGATCGTGACCCGACGGGCCCGTCAGTCGTGGCATTCCTGGCAGAACGCGTCATCATGACAGGCCTTGCAGCCCTCGGAGCCTCGCTCGAGAGCAGGGACTTGATGGAGCTTCTTCCAGTTCCCCGTGTGAGACGGTGGCCGCTCGGCATGGCATTCCGCACAGTAGTCCGGAGACCATGCGTGACACTCGCCACAGTCCTCCGTAGCGATCATCTCGGCGTGGATCAAGAGCCAATCGTCACGAAGGTGATTGTCTGGGACCTCCTTGCGAGTGTGGCAGTCGACGCACTCGGCCGAGGCGGCCGTACCGTCGTGACACTCCTCAAGACAGAAGGTCATCTTCGGGGTGTTCCGACCCTGGGGATTCGCCGTGTGCACGAGATCCTGATGGCAGAACGCACACTCCATCTCCAGCACTTCGACATGTGCCTGGTGCGGGATGAGCAGGTCGCCGCCGGATGACACCTCGCGGTAGCTCGTGTGACATTTCTGGCAGGCGGCAATCGTGGGCACATGCAGAAGGTTGGATGCATCCGGCCCCCCGACCACCTGCGAGTAGAAGGCTGGAACCGCTTTGGCGGCAAAGGAGAGGTACCCGTCGATGCCGGGTTCCACGTGGCAGTCAGCGCAGCTCATTCGCGCGTGTGTCGACGTACGCCAGTTTTCCATGCGCTCGGTCAGCTCCGGATACCGCGAGTAGTAACCGGGTTGAAGCAGCGACACTACCGGCAACCCCAGCAACACGATGATCGCCAATGCCACGACGCTCTTGACGGGGAATCGCCGGGGGAAGCGACGGCGTGGCGCGCGAGTCGACGGCGTTTCGGAGCCTTCGCTCGTCTCGGCAGTCTCAGCCTGGTCGCGTGTCTCCGGGGCGCCATCAGAGTCGGACACTATCGCATCTCCTTGAACTTGTCGTGGCACTCCTCGCACCAGTTCTTCTCGTGACACGTAAGGCAGCGGCGCTCGTCATCGGCAAGATCCGCATGCCGGTTCAGCCACGTCTCCTTGGGACCGTGGAACTCCGGACGCTGAGCATGGCAGCTCTCGCACTCGCCCACCGAGACATGACATTCAAAGCACGCCGCTTCGTCCCTGAGCGCGAATGTCCCGTGCTGCTCCATCCAGTCGGGCTTCACATGCGCCGCTTCGATCACCTTCAGCCCGGCGTTGGTACCCTGCTCGGGGAAGTCCGGACGGACGCCGGTGGTGTGACACTGACGGCATTGGTCGGCATCGTGACAGGACTCAAGACACGCATTGGGGCCGACATCCGCGACGACGTCTTTGTGCTCGACCGTCCACTCGGCGGCCTCGTCTTTCACCGCGTGATGGCACGACCCGCACTCCACCACCGTCTTCCACCCGGCATGACACTCGAACGAGGCACACACGCCGCTGAACGGCATCGTCTTGTGCCGCTCGATGTAATCCTCCTCATGCGCGGTCCACTTGTGGCACGCCACACACTCGCGCGACTCCTCGGCCACGCGCAGGTGTGCGGGGTGCGGCAGCTCTACCGTCCGGGACGATTCGTTGCTCCAGTCGTCGGCATGGCAAGAAAGACACGCCTCGTTGGTGGGAGTGTTGATCTTCACGTATGCGGGAGAGTCGGGATTGGAGAACAGTCCCCGATAGAAGTCACCCACAAGCGCCACTCGATATCCGACATCGTCGCCCGCGGGACCCACGTGGCACTGATCGCACGAGAGCGAGCTGTGTCCCGACGACTGCAGAGTCATGTACTCACGCTCAAGCGAGGCGTACCCGCCGAGAAACGCCGCGCTCGTGGTCAGCTGAAGCGCGACGGCGACGGCGATGACCAGCACCACCACGACCACCGCGCCGACCAACATGACGGGACGCGGGATCTTGCGCAGGATGGATGCCAGCGCGCTCACGACGCCACCCCCGATTCCAGAGCATGTTCATCTTCGGGCACTTCGAGAGGCAGGACCTTCGCCGCAACGGTCACCAGCAGAAGACCCAGCGCAAGTATGCCGAGCGCGAGGAACACCTCGACCGGACTCGGGAAGTAGATCGGCTGAGACTGTCCGATGGTGTTGATCGAGAAGCCCATCGACATCAGCGAGTAGCGCTTGAAGAAGACCGCGACCACGTAGAGGATGGCCGCAGTGATCTGCACCGGAGGCTTGTGGCGTGTCGAACGCCTCGCCAGGAGCACGAACGCAGTCACGCCGAGTATGAGTACCGGAAGAAACGCGAACGCGTAGCGACCGATCAAGAACTCACTCAACCGAAGAACGTGCCCGGGCTTGGCTGAGGTCGGCCAGAATACGGAGAGGACTTCGACGCCAAGCAGGAACAAGTCGATGATCATCACCGACGCCAGGAACGTGGCCAGGCTTCTGAACATGCTCGACTTGAACCGGATCTTGGTCAGACGCTGCAGTAAGTAGGCGAAGAGCAGCAGAAGCGCGACACCGGACGCCGTGGCCGAGGTGAGGAAGATCGGGACCATCATCGCCGTGTGCCACAGCTCGCGCGACTTGTTGAGCGATAGGACGAACGCGGTCGTCGTGTGCAGATAAATGGCGACCGGCAGCGCGATGAGCGTCATTCGCTCGGCCAGCTTGTGACCACCCTTGCCCGTGATCAGAATCCACAGGTCGACGAAGCAGATGACCATATAGATGTTCGCGGCCGAGCCCGTGTACACGAACGGCGATGACATGTTGGGCGAGATGAGGAAGTTGACCGCCCGCCACGGCTGCTCCATGTCGGTGATGATGCCGAGCAGCGCCAGCATCACGAGAACGCCCGCCTGCAGCACTGCCAATCGCGAAAGGGGCGCGAACTGTTTGGCGCCGAACAGGTGCACACTCGCGTACACCGCAAGTCCACCGGCGGACAGGCCCACGTAGTACATGTAGTTCGTGAACCATAGGCCCCACGGCGTGCTATCGCGCATGGCAAGCACGGATCCGCCCGTTGTCAGGATCATCGCCCAGGAGACGCCGCCCATGATGAGGAAGACGGTGAGCAGCCCGACCCAGGTCCAGTAGCCACGGCCGGCATCCTGCAGCGCGCCGAGGTCCACGTCCACTCCGATGACCCGCTTGACGCCCAGTCGGGGCATAGACAGCTTCGGCATCACCATCACCCCACGTACCAGATGGCGGGTTCGTTGCCGAGCTCTTCTTTCAGACGGAATGCGCGGCGCGTCCTCAGGATCGTTGAGACGGCGCTGTCCGGGTCGTTCAGGTCGCCGAACGTGCGCGCTCCGACCGGACACGCCTCGACACACGCAGGCATCTGACCATTGCGTGTGCGATGGATGCAGAACGTGCACTTCTCAACGACACTGGCCTTCTCCTCGAGCGGAACGTCCGGGTTGATCTCGGTTTTCGGCACATGGGGCTCGACCCAGTTGAAGTGCCTTGCGTCATACGGACAGGTGACCAGGCAGTTGCGGCAGGCGATGCACGTGTCGTAGTCGATGACGACGATACCGTCGGGCTCTCGCCAGGTCGCAGTGACCGGGCAGCCGTATACACACGAGGGCTTCGCGCAGTGCATGCACTGGATCGGCAGGTACCACTTGTCGGGCCTGCCGCCCTCCTCGTAGTCACGCTTTCCGAGCTCGAGTTCATTCGTACCGAGTTCCATCTCGAGAACCTGGATATAGGCGAACCCCGAGTCGCGTCCGATGTTGTTCTCACGCACGCAGGCATACACGCACTTGCGACAACCCACACACGCCTTCACGTCGATGACCATCGCCCACTTCTGGTCACCCGGCTCTTCCGCGTACCAGACCGGCTTGCCGGGATAGTTGACCGCACCGCTGTTCTCGACGATGTGCTCGAGGCCGGTGCCGCCTTCGCCGGACTCCGCCGACGGATCTGACGCTTCAGCGGGCAGCGCGCTCATCAATGCGGGGATGGTCCCGGCCGCTAGCAAGCCAACGGCAGCGCCGGCGCCCTTCAGGAAGTAGCGCCTCGAGAGCGTACAGGCGGGCTCTCCCTCCGGGGGGTTCACGCCGGGATGCTCCTCGTTCGTGCCGGTCATCGCTTCTGCCTTCCTCTCAAGAGCCGCGCCAACTGACCGCCCGCTGCGGCCAGACCGAGAACGACAAGCGCGGAGTACCACGTGGGTGTGTCGGTCGGCGGAGCGGGGGCGGGAGGTGCAAGCGGAGTGAACGGCTCTCTGCCGGAGAGCACCTTGAACTGGAACCCCACCCCCACGAAGGGAAGCAGCGGCTCCGCATATATGTAGGTGGGCGTATGGGGATCGTGGCAACCCGCGGCTGTGCACGATAGCAGGTTGCGACCGTGCGTTCCCGCTACCCATTCCTTGTACTTAGCGGAGTGGCACTGGTAGCACAGGCGCGGTACGTCCTTGGTGATGTCGAGGAGCGTGCCATCCGCAAGCTTGAGCATTCCAGGATTCCTGGTCGGATCGTCATGACAGACAAGGCAAGCCGCATCACCCGGGGCGAGCTTGTCGTGACCCTCAAGGGTGATCGCGTGACCTTTGAAGTCATTGGGGAGCGGTTCGACGGGCGATCCAGATGCGGAGAGTGGATGGCAGTCCGTGCACGGGAAGAACGTCAGCTCTCCACTGGATGCCTGCCCGGCGAGCGCAGGCGCCGGGAGTATCAGACCTGCGATGCACAGCAGTAGAGCTGCGCCTGCGATGATTGCCAGCGTTACCGGGCTGCCGCCTCGGAAGTCCGAACGCCGCCTCACTGGGTTCGACACTGCTCCTACCATAGCCTCTCCTGCCGATCGGGCGACGGGACGGGTGTATGTCGAGTGGGAGGTGCGGCATGTTTGTTCCCGACGACTTGACGAAAGTATCGTTCTAGAGGCGCGATGGCAGGTTCATGCAACGTTCATATCTCATTAGGGTTTGGTTAGCACCGCCGAACAACGGTCGGTTTTCGCTTACGGTGGTGGTCATGAACCGGTACGGCGTGGTCGAGTCATCTCACGGAGGTGTTGGATGAATGACGACGGGGCATCAGGCGTACACGACGGCGATTCCCGCATGCACGCGATAGTACGTCACGCATGGCTGGTGCTGGCCATCGTGATCGCGGTCGTCGGCCTCGCTGTGCTATTCACCCGGGTTGCGGCCTCCCCTGCCGTCTGCGCCTCCTGCCATGAGATGGAGTCTGCCGTGGCGACGTGGCGCGTTTCCGCACACACCCGCGTGGGCTGCCCGTCCTGCCACGAGACGCCGCGTGCGTGGTACGAGCTGCCGGCGACACTCTCGGATCGCCTTCAGCTTCTCGCCCGTGATGTGGCCCTCCACATCTCGAACTCACCCGCCGACGACGAGACCCCGCATGCGAGCATGTCTGCCGAGATACCCGACGCAACCTGCGAGCGCTGTCATGCACCGGGTAGGGAGATCTCCATGCGGTACGGAACGCTTATCAACCACGCTGAGCATGCCGAACGGAACGGCTCCTGTGTCTCATGCCACTTGTGGACAGGACATCCCGACCCTGTGGTACAGCGCTCGTTGCAGCTCATGGACCAGTGCTTCGCATGCCACGGCCGGTCAGCAGACGCCAAGGCTCCCGGTACGTGCGACGTATGTCACCCTGACTCTTTCGACCTGCGCCCGATCTCGCACGGCCCGGATGCCTGGAGCACGATGCACGGACTGACGGCGGCGGAGGGCACGGAGCCCTGCCTCATCTGTCACGACCAGAGCGCGTGCGACACCTGCCACGGCCTGCGAATGCCACACCCTGACGGATGGGCTGAGCGCCGCACGCTCCACGGCGTTGCGGCAGAACAATCCCCGTCCGTATGCAGTCGGTGCCACACGCCTATTCCCGACTTCTGCACCGACTGCCATCACGAAGGCTACGACTCACTGCGGGGTTCGTGGATCCAGCAGCATGGCCCGCTATCAAGCGAGCAGGGCGCCGCAGCCTGCTTCGACTGCCACGCACCCACCGCCTGCGCAGACTGTCACACAGCGCGGCGCGACTGAACATCGCATCTCACAAGATCGACCTACGGCCCGCAGCAAGCCCGGTGCACACCTAAGCCAGCGCTCCCACGACGATCGCAAGCACGCCGAACAGGATGAAGAACGCTCCGGAGATCCGGCGCAGGAGCAGTTCCGGCAGGTTCTTGCCCAGCAGGCGCCCAACGCCGATGGCGATGGCGTCGGCAAGCACCATACCCAGCGTCGAACCCAGGGTCACCGCCCAAAAGCGACCAGTGGCCGAGACACCCGCGGGTCCCATCCCGAGCGTCTCCAGCACCCGCTGCACTGCGGGCCCGGCGTCTTTGAGGTAGGTCACGAGCGCGGTTCCCGGATCGGCGGCGATGGTCATCGTCATGATCTGCGTCTTGTCGCCCAACTCGGCCAGGAAGAACGCGATACCCGTGGCCACGACCGGTCCGAAGCGACCGCCCTTCTCGGCATCAGACTCCTCTACTGAGTCACCGCGCAGCGTCCAGATGCCGAAGCCGATGAACAACAGACCCGTCACCCACGGCAGCACGCCTTCCGGGATGAAGCCGCCGACCGCCTGGCCCACTAGGGTGGTGAAGAAGTGGACGACGAACGTGGCCACGGTGATGCCCAGCAGCACCTGCCACGCCTTGTAGCGACATGCTAGCGACATGGCGAGCAACTGGGATTTATCGGCGAGCTCACCGATCATGATGAGCACGAATGCGACCGAGAAGATGTAGCCCACGCCTGCCTCCAGGGATTTCCGTCAGAGGTTAGAGTAGCTCAGTTTGGACGGTCACCGGAGTCCGCAGCCACAACAAGAGCTTGCGCTCGATCGCGATCCGCGTTTGCAGTCGCAGTCTCTCCCAAGTCGTCTCTCGCGCCCGCCCGCGCGGACAGCAGTGCGGCGAGCGCCCGGGCAATATCGGGGGCGAGCTCTCCCCCCGCGGACAGAAATGCCACCAAACCCGGACCATCCATCGCATCCACGGTACTCACGGGCAGACCGGTCAGCTCGCCGATGGCGTCATTGGCGAGTTCGACCGCCTCGGCCGGCTCGCCTTCAGCGACCCGCCCCATGATCCGCTGGAGGAGTACACCCATCATTTCTATGAGGCGAAGCAGGTAGTCGCTCTGGAATCCCATGCCGGAAGTATACGTCTTGAGCAGGCCTCCGCGTGATGCATGAAGGGGCAGCAGGCAGGTACGAGAGCACTCTTGGCGAATATTACGGTAGGTATTCAAACCTCTCGACCGCGAGGGGCCGGGGAAAGAGCAGCACTGGGGGCACCCATGAGCGCCGAACGAAACCCTTCGAAATGCAAGGTCCTTCTCGTTGAGGATACGCAAACACTACTCCAGATGGTAAGCATGACCCTGGAGGAGCGCGGCTATACCGTGATCCAGGCGTCTGACGGTATCACCGCGCTAGAGATGCTGGCGGAACACGCACCGGAAGCCATCGTCTTGGACATCAATCTCCCCGACATCGACGGCTTCGAGTTGTGCAAGCGCATCAAGTCCGAACCGAGAAGCCGCAACATCCCCGTGCTTATGATGACGGCCATGGGGAAGTCCGGCTTCGAGGTCATGTCGATCGAGGCCGGTGCGGACGACTTCATCCCGAAGCCCATCGATCCGATGGTGCTCGACGCACGGATCCAGATGGTCGTGCGCCGAATGCGGCGCGAACGCTTCGCAAACGCGCTGACAGGCCTGCCTGCGAATGCACTGACCGAAGAACGACTGAACTTCCAGATCGCACGCGGCAAGCCGTTCGCCTTGTCATTCATAGACATCGACGGACTCCGAGCGTACAACCAGCGCTACGGTCACGACCGTGGAGATCTTGTCATTCGTCATCTCGCGAACCTGACGCTCGAGGCGCTGCGGTTCAACGGGACTGCCGAGCCGTTCGTGGGACATCTGGGCGGAGATGACTTCGTCTTCGTCAGCGATCCCGACGTCTCAGAACGTATCGGCGACAGTATCGTGCGGGGATTCGAGCTCAGCGTGCTGGACTTCTACGACGACGAGGATCGCGCTCATGGCGGGTTCAACCTCAAGAACCGCCGAGGCGACATGGAGCGACACGGGCCCCTCACCGTCTCTATCGCTGTCGTGAATGTCACCGACGTCATGCCGTCGTCAGTCGTGGCGCTGATGGACGTGGGAGCGGAGCTTCTGCGCTACGCCAAACAGCTCGGTGGAGGCACGGTTGTGATGGAGCGACGACAGAGTGAGGCTCCAGCCCCGGCGTCAGACGAGGCTGAAAGCGAGTAGGGACGCAGGTTTCCCTGCGCCCCTACTGCACGTAAGTGACTCGGCAGACACCGAGGATCTCGCATGGCGGAGAGTCAGGGATTCGAACCCTGGGTACCGGTTCAAGCCGGCACACACGATTTCCAGTCGTGCTCCTTCAGCCTCTCGGACAACTCTCCGTGGCGTTCCGCCCGACCGGTGCGCCAGCCGTGCGGAAACGCAAAGGCGAGTATAGCGAGGAAGCCGTACAGGGGCAATCACGCGAGCTTCAGATGCGCGCCGATTCGTGCCGCACCGGCATCAACAGCGAGAATGTCGAGCCCACGCCGAGCGTGCTTTCCACCGCTATCTTGCCATCGAGCAGCTCGGCCAACCTGCGCGAGATGGAAAGCCCCAGACCGGTGCCGTCCCTGAGCGGCTTGGTAAGACTGGCGCTGTGGAAACGTTCGAAGATGTGGCTCATCGCCTCGGACCCGATACCTCTTCCGGTGTCCGAGACGCGCACGCCTGCGGTCATGCCGTCCCCGCTCGCATGAGGCTCCACGATCACGCGACCCTCATCGGTGAACTTCAACGCATTGGAGATGAGGTTGAGCAGTATCTGTGCGACCTTGTCCTCATCGGTCCACACCGGGATCACCAGATCGTCGTAGCGGACGATGAGCTCAAGGCCGCGCGCGAACGCGATCGGCCGCAGACTGTCGGCGACCTGCTCGCACAGCGACACGAGGTCGAACTCGCGTACCTCTATATCCACGTAGCCGGCTTCGATGCGTGAGAGGTCCAGCACGTCGTTGACGAGCATGAGAAGACGCTCCCCTGAAGAGCGGATCATACCAACCTGTCGCGACTGCTCCTCGGTCAGCTCCCCCACAAGTCCCGAGAGCAAGATCCCGGAGAACCCGAGCACCGAGTTGAGCGGCGTTCGCAGCTCATGGCTCATGCTCGCCAGGAAGTCGTCCTTCACACGGTTCGCCTCTGCCAGCGCGTCGAGAGACTCTCGTAGCTCGCCCGTACGCTCGGCAACCAGCGCCTCGAGTCGCTCCTCTTCGGTCTTGGCGGCCGATACATCGCTGAACACGACCGCGAACGTCTCGGGGCCGGTAGGATACGCCTGGACGTCATACCACTTGCCGAGCGGCTGCGCGTACGTCTCAAGAGACGTCTCCGCCTGCGCATCCACCACCCGGGCGTAGGTTCCTATCCAGTCGAAGGCGTCCGACGTCAGACCCGGCAGCAGTTCAGTGACTCGTTTGCCAACGCTCTTCTCGGCTGAAAGACCTGTCATCTTCTCGAATGCATCGTTCATCTCGAGGAACACGTAGTCGATGACGTGACCGTCAGCGTCTCGAACGACTTCGTGGTGCGCAAACGCATCCATCATGTTGTGGAATAGCGACTCATACCGTCGCTGGCTGGCGCGCAGCTCCTGTTCGACCTCGTGGCGCTCGGTCACATCAGAGAGCGCGACCGTCAGACCGGTGAACTTGGCGCTCACATCAAGCATCTGCTTGATGCGCACGACAAAGACCTGCAAGCCCTCGGTCGTCTCAAGTTCACGCTCGAACTGCTGATCCCGAAGCCCGGTCTGCATGAAGGCGTGAACGTCGTCTAGCAGCGGTGCGAACGGCTCTCCGACAGCCACGCTCGAGTAGTAGGCCGAGCCCGATACCCCCGGCACACCGAAGAGTCGCGCTGCCGCTTCGTTGATGTTCTCGATCGTGCCTTCACCGCTCAGCAGCAACAGCGGCTCGCTCACGCTCTCGAAGATCGTGAGGTACTTGACCTTCTCATCCACAGTCGCACGAACGCGGTCCTGCATCTCTGCAACAGCGCCTCGCTCGCTCAGCGCCGCCCATTCGACGGCATAGCCGATCTCGACCCGGTCGAAGAAGCGGAGGATAACGGTTCGATACTCCCACGCCAGTACCGGGTCTTTCACACGCTCTCTGATGAGGTCCTCAAACGATGAGCGGTAGTACTTCATGAACGGGAGGAACATCCCGAGCGCAACGCCGCGGGAGCGGTGGAGACGCGCTTCTGCCACGCCAAACCCTACAGCGGGGTCTTGGCTGACATCCTCTTCGCATCGGATATCCAACGCGCATCCGCGCTGCTTGAGCGCGAGAACAAAAGAATCAGTGAGTCCCCGTATCGAGACTCGCCACGCCTCTTCGAGAGTGGACGTGTACTGTGTGTAGCCGAGGTCTTTTGCGTAGTAGAGGATTCGCTGCATGAGCCATTCCTCGCTGCCCGCAAGCAACGAGAGAAGCTCCTCGGGATCTGGCCGACTCGACTCCTGCACGAGTCCCCTTCGGGAAGTCTGCCCCGTCTACCAGCAAGTATAAGCTCGTTAAGCATCCACGACCAACGAAATGCTGTCAGGCAAGCTCCCGCACGCGCGTGCCCGCAGCTTTCGCAAGGTCCGGTCCAACCACGAGCTTCAGTTGCTGGGTGAGATTGTCCGCGATGGTCGGCAGATCGACGCGGGTGATAGACTCGCTGTCCTTGCCGATGCGCTTCGACTCAAGGTCCACCGAGACACTCGCGAGCACCGTGCCCACGATCGGTCGCAAGACCTCCTCTATGCGCTCCGCCAGCACGTTAGGCATCTGGCGACCCCTGCATACCATCCTCGTTCAGTGCCGCGATCAGGTCCTCATCCTGCCCCGTCAGACGGTTCAGAAACCTGGACATCGCTCGCCTTACGCGATGGAAGAAGATACCGAGGAACGCGAGGGCTACCACCGTGAGCAGATCGGCCCCGAGCCGCGCCTGCTCGGAGCTGAAGGTCGTGTCGGCGAAACGGCCCACCCAACTCACGAGCGCGGCAGCAGCGAGACAGACGGTCGCCAGTACTGCGAAGGTGATGTTCTCGGCAAGCGCGGAGCCTTCCGCCAGACGCCGCAGAGCAAGCATCTCGACCAACAGGCCCGCAGCAAGCAGCAACACGACCACGCCGGCGCCGGTTGAGATCGCGCCACTCAAGCCGCCGCCAGAATCAACAGCAAGCGCCGAAGCCGGGCTGACCAGAAGCATCAGTCCGACGAGGGCTAGCGTCTTTCGAAGTCTCATGCGTGTGTCCCTCCTGAGATGCAGCGCATGCTTGATCACAGCGTACCTACCATATTCGGCTGAACACCCCGTGTTCCTTGAGCGTATCCGGCCACACGTCGATTATGCGTGCGGTCCATCACGTCCGCTGTGACGAACGGCGGCTATCCTGCCCCGCCGCCGCCACCGCCACCGCCGCCACCACCACCGCCGGAGAAGCCGCCGCCACCGCCGGATGCGGAGGAGTTCGCGGAAGAAGCGATACTCGATGCGGAGGCCACGCTGGTCGTGATAGCGCTCATCGGCGTCACGCCGTAGGCGTTGGGCGTCGAAAGCCAGAGCATGCGACCCATGTTCGGATCGCTCATGACCTCGGGGACTTTGGTCTGCATCGCCTTTATCACTTCATCGGCGATGCCGAAGACAACTGCGAGCACGAGGAAGTGCTTCCACAGCACGACGTGCGTGGGCGGCTTTTCCTGCATGCGACCGAAATCCTTGAGGTAATTGCGCACACCCTCGTACTTCGCGTACAGCTCGGCCGCCTCGCGACTGCGACGCTCCATCTTGATGCCGAGGATGATGGTGACGACGCCGATCGGAACCGCCCAGATGAGCGCCCAACCGGTCTGCGCCAATCCGACCGGCAGGAAACCAGCGAACAGGGCGAGCATGCCGAGGGCTACGACGACTGCCTGTCTGCCTCGGCCGCCTTCTTCCATGTATCCGCGTGCACGCATGTCTTCCTCGACCGTCTTCTTCCACGTGGCGATCCCGTTCACGTACGTGCTGGGTGCCGCCTTCGCACGCTCCTGCAGCTCGAGCATCGTGAAGTCATCCTTGCGAGCGATCTTGTCGAAGAACAACGTGAGCAACTGGGCCTCGGCAGGATCAAGGTTCACCGCACGCGCACGGTCGAGCGTGAGCCGATAGGTCTCCTCGTCTTTGCTGCTCAACCCGAACAGCACCTTCTTCGGCTCGAGGATGCGCTCGATGTTCACCACACCCCGGTCGATAAGGTCGAGCAGCGTGGCTGTCATGTCATCGTTGTCGGGTTGGCCCATCTTCATCAGCGAGCCGACGAGCGCCGGAGGTATCTCGGCAGGCAGTTCGCGGAAGTACTCTCCCTGGAACTGCGGCTTGTACTCCCTGCCATGCGTGAAGAACTGGCGCAGCGCAGTCGCAAGGATCAGCGCGCAAGCGATGAGTGACACTGCGAGCGAACCCCAGGTCAGCAGGCGTGCTTTCGTGCGCGACTGGTTGGCTGCATCAGCCAACTTCCCCTCTTCCGAGAGGATCTGCTGAAGCCGTGCCCCGGACGTGGGCGATGCCTGGTCGAGCCAGCCCGTCGGAAACGCGATCCGGGCCTCAACGAACGTCTCGGCCGGGATCTGCGGGACGGTCAGCGTGACCATGCTAGCTGCCTCGTCGATGTCGATCTGTCCCGTGAGTGGACCGTGCGCCCACGCGCGGAGGTTCTCCCCGGCAGTGACGGCCTCACCCGGGTTGGGCAGCGTGATGTCGATGCGCACGTCCCTGGCGCCGAGCTCCCACTGGTCACCGATGAACTGCCAGTACAGCTCGCTCGTGTCATCCCAGCGCTTGGCGGCGCCGTCAACGGTGTAGGTGAGCGTGAACGGAGCGTCCACGTCCGCAAGACGGAAGAACGCGCGCACCTCGACGTAGGAACCGTAGTCGGTCACCTGGAACGTCCCGGGAGGACGGGTCTCGGCAGCATTCGGATCTTGCGTGGGCTGGTACGGGCCATCCGGCCCCTCAAGCCCGGTCACCTCGATGGCGCCGGAATCGCTCTTCTTCAGCTGCCAGTAGACGAACGTGTAGTCGCCGCTGAAGTTGAACACTCGCCGCTCGGTCACCTGCATCGAGCCGTCGCCGGACACGGTCGCCTCGATACTCACCGGGCCCATCGTGTAGGACTTCGCGAGCGCCACGCCGGGCACCAGTAGCCCCAGGAGGAATGCAAGCGTCACCAGCAAGGCCACACGTCTCACCGTCGTACGCATCGTTACTCTCCTGTCCCCTTGTCTTGCCTGTCGCTGCGCAGGTTCCCGAAGAACTCCTTCAGCATCCAGGCGCTTTCATCTGCCAGCACTCCGGCAGTGACCTCGAACCTGTGGTTGAGCCGCTCATCGCTGCTGAGGTCGTAGAGTGTCCCCACCGCGCCGGCCTTGGGATCGGTGGCGCCATAGACGAGCCGCTCGATACGGGCCTGGTGCATCACACCGGCGCACATCGGGCACGGCTCAAGCGTTGCGTAGACGGTGCAGTCGGAGAGACGCCACCTTCCGAGCCGTTGCGATGCGTCCTTTATCGCAAGCAACTCGGCGTGTGCGGTGGGGTCGTTGTCGATCTCGCGGCGATTGTGCGCGCGAGAGACAACGGCGCCGTCGCAGACGACGACGGCGCCTATCGGCACCTCGCCGATCTCGGCGGCAGCACGCGCTTCATCAAGCGCAATTGCCATGTAGGTCGTGTCGGACTCCATACTGCGATGCTACACTACCTGGTGCCTCGTAAGCAGCGCACCTCGCGGAGGGGTGGCAGAGTCTGGTTTATTGCGGTGGTCTTGAAAACCACTGTGGGGCAACCCACCGGGGGTTCGAATCCCTCCCCCTCCGCCATGCGCGCTACCCGATGCTCAGCCTCTTGAGCAGTGCCCGCCTGGGCTGACCGTTTGCGTCCCATCGCCGCTGCCGGTAGTAGCGCGACCGCAGCTTGTCCATCGGCACGACCGAACGCGGGTCGTCCTGCTCGAGACGCTCGGTGAGCTCCCGCTCGGGCAGCGTGTCGTCTGCGGCAGTGACTCCGAAGCGTATCGCCAGCTCGCGTTCAAGGGTGTAGCCTCGCTCGCCGATCTCCCAGAAACGGCCGAAGCGCATCCGTTCTCCGGTCGCGAGCTCGATCGCCTTCATGTGCGGCAGCAGCGGCAGCGGTATCTCGAGGAGTCGCCGAGGGACGCCGCGGAGTGCGTACAGCGTGTAGCCGGTAGCGCCGAGCACCACAGCAGCGATCCTGCCCAACGGACGCTTCGCCTCACGCACGACGGGGGCCGGCAGCACGGCATAGGTGGTGAACAGACACACCCCGGCCGCCGAGACGGCCTCCATCAGGTCCTGGAACATCGCTGTCAGCCCGGCCTTGCTCCCAAGAGCCCGACCGCGCATCGCAAGGCCAAGTCCTTCGAGAGCGACCATGTAGCCTCCGTTGAGGTGACAGCCGCCCCGGCTGGAGGTAGCGTAGCCAAGCGCATGTCCCCACGCGCCACGAGGCTCGTAAGCCGCGAGCTCAAGCCCCTTCACGTTCATCGCGTACGCCGATGCGCCGTAGCGCTCCGCGAGACGTCGCGAGCCCTCGGCAAGCTCGTCACCGATACCGCGGCGTGCCGCGATGTCTTCGAACAGCTGCGCCAGTCCGCTCACGTCGCCGAAGCGCAGCGGCCAGTCCACCACGCCGCGCTCGGCCATCTCCATGGCCAGCGAGACGGTGACGCCGACCGTCATCGTGTCCATGCCGAGTTCATCGAGCAGCACGTTCAGCCTACAGATGCTGTCGAGATCGGCATTCTCCAGATTGGCGCCGAGAAGCACGAGCGTTTCGAGTTCCGGACCCTTCACACGCTTCCCGTCCACCTCGACGACGCGCCCACAGCGAATCGGGCAGCTCAGGCAGCCTGCTGTGCCCACAAGGCGCGTCTGTGCGAGCGTCTGCCCGGAGATCGCCGACGCACCTTCGAAACGCCCTCGACGGTAGTTCGACGTCGCGACGATGCCGAGGCTCTGCATCTCGGGCAGGAATCCACCGGTTCCGAAGCGAGGCACTGCGTCGCCCGTCATCGGATGCGCTTTCAGGTCCGCGGTCCACTTCTTGACGTGCTCCCGAAACCCCTTGGGATCCGCCACGGGCACGCGCTGCGCACCGTGCGCGACGATACCCTTGAGCTTCTTGCTGCCGAAGACAGCACCCATGCCCGCCCGGCCGGCGGCGCGCTCCTCGGAATGCAGCGAGGCGTAACGCACGAGGTTCTCACCCGCCGGGCCGATGACGAGCGTTCCGCTGCGGCCCTCCACGGTCGCCGCGAGCGCCGCCTGCGCATCGGTGGTGCACATCCCCTGGAAGCTCCAGGCCTCGTGGAAGCGCACACCCTCCTCGGACACCTCCAGGAAGGTCGGCGTCTCAGACGCCCCCGTGATCACGAGCGCATCCACGCCCGCCTTGCGCAGGTACACGCCGAAGGAGCCGCCACAGTTGCTGGACGCAACGATGCCGGTGAGCGGCGAGAGCGCGGAAACGTTGAAGCGCGACGTCGAGGGTGCACCGGTGCCGGTGAGCGGACCGGTGCTGATGACGATGACGTTCTCGGGACCGAGCGGATCTGTCCCGGACCTCAGGACGTCGTACAGGATCTGAGCGGCCATGACCTTGCCGCCCAGAGTGGCCCTGCGGTCGTCATCGGTCCACGGGTAGGGCTCCACCGTGCGCTTCGTGAGATCGACATGTACGACCGACGACAGATAGCCGCCTTTCACAGCGCAGCCCTCAGTATCGCGAGGACGT
Source organism: Actinobacteria bacterium UBA2279 (assembly GCA_002347365.1). Classification (GTDB taxonomy): domain Bacteria; phylum Actinomycetota; class Coriobacteriia; order Anaerosomatales; family Anaerosomataceae; genus UBA2279. The sequence goes on along the minus strand of DDWT01000012.1, from coordinate 11,730 downwards.
CGGATACATCGGCATCCTTCGGGTTCATCGACATCGCGCCGTCGTCGATAGCGGTCGAGGCGATGGCCGACAGCTGCTCCTCGGTCACGCCCACCTGTGAGAGCCGGGTGGGCATGCCCGCCACGCGGGCGGCGTCCTGCAGGATGTCGCGCACCGCCTCGATCGCCGCCGCGGGTCGCTCGCTTGCCGGGGTGGAGGCGTAGGTCTCGGCACCCTTCAGATGCAGCAGCAGCTCCCCGTACCGCTCACCTGCCACGTCCAGGTTGTACTCCATACCGAACGGCAGCAGTATCGCCATCGCATCGCCATGTGCCACCGAGCACTGCCCGCCGCATGCATGGCCGATGGCGTGGACGATTCCCACCATGGCATTGCTGAACGAGACGCCCGCCAGCATCGCTGCGTTGGCCATCGCCAGCCGGGCGGTGCGGTCACGCCCGTTCTCGAGGACCGCCGGCAGATAGTCGCGAATGAGATCGATGGCTGCACGCGCGTAGCCGTCGGACAGCGGGTTGGCCTGCCGGCAGCTGAACGCCTCGACCGCATGCGTCAGGGCATCCAAGGCCGTGGACGCGGCGAGCCGTGGCGGCAGTCCTTCCGTCATCCGGGGATCGAGCACCGCGACGTCGGGCAGCAGTGAGAAGCTGACGAAACCCATCTTGACGTGCCGCTCTGTGTCTTTGATGACTGCAGCCCCGGTGACCTCCGAGCCCGTTCCGGCAGTGGTGGGTACGGCAATGAACGGCACCATTGCCCGCGCCGTGATGATCTCGGTTCCCATGTGCTGCATCAGATCTTCGCTGCCGGTGGTCAAGACTATGTTCGCGCCCTTCGCGGTGTCCAGCACCGACCCGCCGCCCACCGCCACGATGGAGTCGCAGCCGGTGTCGCGAAACGTGCGCGCGAGGTCATTGACCACGGCGACCGAAGAGTCCACCGGAACGGCGTCATAGATGGCACACACATCGATGCCGCCGTCGGCCAACGCTCTGAGCACGATGTCCACGAGCCCCAGATCGCGTAGTTGCCGGTTCGTGACGACGATGGGGTGGGTGCACTCCAATACCCGCAGCTCGTAGGGGATGTTTTCGATCGCCTTGTCCCCGGAGAGAATCTTCGCCCGGTTGGAGAACTCGTAGTAGGCGGGAATCACGATGCCGCTCCTTCCTGACCAAGATCGCTAGACCTGCCGAGAAGCCCGACGTACGCACGCAGATGACCCACTTCACGGACAGCGGGCCGGGGCAGGATGCGCCGGGTCATGATATCGGGGAACAGGTAGCCCTCGACGATGTGCAGGCACCGAACGAGCGACATCGCAGTGCCCAGATCGCCATGGACGGTCGCCCGGTGTTCGGCAAACGACTGCAGGACGCTCTTCATGCCGAGAAGCACCGGCACTGCGCCGTCCACGCTCTTGAACGTCACGAGCAACGTGGACTCGACATCCGTCCGGCTGCCGAGGGCATGAAGCACGCCGTTCGACTTGTGAACCGTCACCCTGGGCGAACCGGGTGCGACCGCCAGGGTGATCGCCGTGCCTTCGGGCCACGAAACGGCCTCTGCGCGTACGCGTCGGTCGACGCGCGCGCATACGACCAGCCCTCGGCCCATCACCCAGAAAACGACCCCCGCGAGCACGCGTTTTGCGCGTTTCGCGGCACCGGCGTGGATTCGCACATCAGTTTTCACACTGTCTCCCCTCGGTGTGCCCTAAACATCGTACACCCCGGCAGAATGGGCCTGCTTCTAACTTGTCAAACCGTGTGTATAATGGTCTCCGCGTCGCGCCGGAACAGGCTTGACGACGTGTGGAGAGTTGGCCGAGTCGGTTGAAGGCGCTCGCCTGCTAAGCGAGTAAGGGGCTAAACGCTCCTTCGAGGGTTCGAATCCCTCACTCTCCGCCATTTGACATCTCTTCTGCCTGATGGCAGGATTGCTAAGCCCAAATGGGCAGTGCGCGCCCTTAGCTCAGTGGATAGAGCGTCCGGCTACGAACCGGGAGGTCGCAGGTTCGAATCCTGCAGGGCGCACCACGGAATCATGAAAGACCTCGCCACAAGAACCGGCGGGGTCTTTTTGTCGTCTCAGGGAATGAGACATCCATGCGGCGAATGCCGATCCGCCCAGAAGGAGGAGTCATGCGCACGCGCACTATGCTGCTTCTAACCGCTCTCGTTGTCGCCCTGGCGCTTGCCGGCTGCCAGACCAAAGTCGTCACAACAGACGGGGCGACACCCTTGAACACCGTCACCTCACAGGGAAACGGCACCGCTCCCACAGCCCCCGACATGGCGCAAATGAGCTTTGGCGTGACGGCCCAGAACGCCGACGCGAAGGTGGCGCTGGACACCGCCTCGAAGACTGCCGAGCAGATCGCCACCGCGCTCAAGAATGTCGGCGTGAAGGCTGAGGACATCCAGACGGCCAACGTGAGCCTTTACCCCCAACAGGACTACCGAGAGGGGCAGGCTCCGGTCATCCTCGGCTACCAGGCGTCGATCAGCGTGAACGCCAAGGTGCGCGATCTTGGCGCGGTAGGTGACGTGATCGCTGCGGCCACCAACGCCGGAGCCACCAATATCGGCGGTCCAACGTTCACGCTCGACGATGACGCTGCCGCACGCGAGGCCGCCATCGCGGACGCGGTGGATGACGCCCGGACCCGCGCTGAGGCGATGGCGAAGGCAGCCGGCAAGAGCGTCGGTGCCGTCATCGCGATCAGCGAGACCGGTGTGAGCGTTCCGAAGGTGTACTACGACGAGCGCGCTGTTGCCGCCGACATGGCCGGCTCCGTGCCCATCGAGCCGGGACAGCTCGATATCACCGCGAGCGTGACGGTCGTGTTCGAACTGAAGTAACATCACGCCGAAGGGGGTGGTGCCATGCGCACCATCATCGGAGTGATGGGATCCGGGCGGCCCCTCGATGGGGCCGCCTTCTCTGTAGCCCGCGAACTCGGTTCACGGATCGCGGCCGAGGGATGGGTACTGCTCACGGGCGGACGCGCCGCGGGTGTGATGGATGCCGCCTCACAGGGAGCTCGCGAAGCAGGCGGCCTCGTGGTGGGTATCTTGCCCGACACCGGCAGAAGCGCGGCCACGCCACACCTCGACATCGCGATCCGCACCGGAATGGGCGACGCACGCAACATCGTCAACGTGCTGTCGAGTGATGTCGTGATCGCGCTGCCCGGTGGCCCGGGCACCGTCTCCGAGGTCGCGCTCGCGCTGAACGCCGAGCGAACCGTCATCGTGCTCGGCTGGGACCCGGGGGCCCTATTGCGCGCCACCTCCGAAGGTCGCCTCCTTACCGCTGCAGACATCGAGCATGCGATCGCACTCACCAAGCAGACACTTCATGACAGCCCCGGGGAGTAAGCACATGGGTAATGCACTCGCTGGCCGCAAGACCGGCAAGGTGAACAGCCTGCTGCGAGGCATGTGGCTGGCCCGGGGAATCGCACTCATGTCCTGGTGGAGCATGAGCGGTAAGATGAAGCGGCAGCCATAGAACACGGGAGGCATGCGTGGAGGGCAACGGATACCGGCGCAAGCGCAGCGCACGAAGAGGCCGTCGCAACGGCTTCACGGTGAACCCTCCCACGATCAACCGGACTCCACTCAAGGGTGGGGCCACGATCGGCTCCCGTTCCAAGAAGTCCCCTCAGATCCGGAACAACTACCGCAGCAGAGGAGGCGGCTCCCGTAGGAGACGCGGTGCCGCTCCCGGTCTGGGGTTCGCCCTCATAGTGATACTGGTCGTGGTCCTCGCCGCAGGGATCGGCATCTTCCTGCTGACGCGCCCGGCATCCGCGAGCATCGTCGCCTTGCCGGCCGATGCGGTGATCACGTTCAACGGCACAAGCGCCACCGGCACGCTTGAGGTCGCTGAACTCGACCCCGGCATGTACCCGATCCAGGTCTCACGCAAAGGCTTCGAGTCGTTTGAGACATCCGTCGAGCTCAAGCGCGGCAGGAAGGCGAAGCTAGAGTACACGCTGACCCCCCTGCCGATGACGATCTCGGTGCTCAGCCATCCCGAAGGCGCCAGCTGCACGATCACACTGGAAGACGGTCAGGTGATCTCGGCAATCGCGCCCTTCGAACAGCAGGTGCCCGCGGGGCCCGTACGGCTCTCGCTAGCCATGGGCGGCTACAACACCTTCACGAGCAAGTTCTTCCTGGAGGAGACTCGCACCGTCGACTACTACATGGACCCGGAGGGGCAGATCCTGCACGGCCTCGGCACGATCACGACACTGGGCGCGCCCAAGGGCGTCTCGGTCACCCATGATGGTGGCGAGGCATGGACGAGCATCCTCAACGGCCCGCCGTCGATCGAGATCTTCAACCCGCGCACGGGAGCGAAGATCGGTGCGGTGGACATCGGCGAGTACGGCGCGGTCGAGGTGATCTTCAACAAGGCCGGCACGCTCGCCTATACGTCTCAGATGGAGACCGCGAAGTGTTTCGAGATCGATGTGGCGACCCGAACGGTGGTGCGTCAGTTCGATACGAAGAGCGCCTGGACGAAGTGGGTGGAGCTCTCGCCCGATGAGAAGACGCTGTACGCGAGCAACTGGTCAGGCGACGACGTATCGATCATCAACCTCGAGACAGGCGAGCTCATCAAGCGCGTGGGCGTCTCCAACACTCCGCGTGGCATGTACGCAACCGATGACGGCAGGTACCTCTATGTCGCCGGCTTCGACTCCGGGGACCTCGAGCGCATCGACCTCGCGACCTACAAGAAGACCGTGCTGTTCACCGACGGCGGCGCGCTGCGTCACATCGTGGCGGATGAAGCGACGCACCGCCTGTTCGTCTCGGACATGAGCAAGGACGTTATCTGGCTGCACGACATGACGACCGGAAAGACGACCAAGTTCGTGGACACCGACGAGAAGCCCAACACGATCGACCTGACGCCCGACGGCAAGATGCTGTTCGTGAGCTGCCGGGGCGAGAACAACCCCAAGTCCTACTACATCCCGGGCCCGGAGTGGGGCTCGATCCTGGTGTTCGACACCGCCAACGGCAAGCCGCTCGACGCCCTCGTCGCGGGCAACCAGCCCACCGCGCTCGATGTCTCAGACGACGGCAAGCTGCTCATCTTCAGTGACTTCCTCGACAACCGGCTGCGTGTCTACGAGATCCCATCGTACGAGACGTTCGCTGCCGGGGGCGGCGGCCGATACGAGGCGCACTTCGCTGAGATCAAGAAGTAGCCGTCTGCGTCAGAGATCGCCGCGCTTCGCGCCGCCCATCCCATGCCCGCCGAACTGATTCCGTAGCGCCGAGAGAAGCTTGCCGGTATAGGCGTCCGGCATCTGCTCGCTGTCGATGCGGTACTGCAGCGCCGCACGGATCACCCGCGACTCCACACCAAGTTCGTTGGCGGTGTCCACCGTCCACTCGCCCTCTCCCGTGTGGCCGACGACTCCCGAGAACCCCGCAAGGTCCACGCCGTGCGCCTCGAACGCCTCGGCCAGCCACTCCACAAGGCGTGACTCGATGACGCTGCCCTCGTTGTAGACCTCGGCCGCCTTGGTGAGATCCAGCTCGAACTGTGAGGCGTGCAGCACACTGAACCCCTCTGCGATCGCCTGCATCATGCCGTACTCGATGCCGTTGTGGACCATCTTCACGAAGTGACCCGCGCCGTGACCGGGGAAGAATCGGTAGCCGTCGCGAACGCTGATGTCGGCGAACAACTCCTCGACCGGGTCGAAGTCCTCCCGCTCGCCCCCCACCATGATGCACGCGCCGTCACGCGCGCCGCCGGGTCCGCCGGAGGTCCCGGCATCCAGGAAGCGCAAACCCTTCTCGCGCAACCGCGCCGCGCGCTCAGTCGTGTCCTTATAGAAGGAGTTGCCGCCGTCGATGATGAGATCGCCCGGTTCGAGTACGCTCGTCAGGCCGCCTTCGCCGAAGATCATGGCTTCGGTGGCTGCGCCCGCCGGCACCATCACCCAGACCACTCGTGGCGTTGCCAGCTTCGACGCCAGCTCGCCGAGCGTCGCTGCGGGCTCAAGGCCCTCATCAGCCATCGCCTCAGCCACCGATGTCGTGCGATTGAAGCCCACAACACGCCAGTCGTGATCGAGCATGTTGCGCGCGAGATTCGCACCCATCTTGCCGAGTCCCACCACACCTATCTCGCGCCGCTCGCGCAGGTGACCGTCCACCTTGGCGACGGCGCGCTCGACAACCGCTGCGGAGTCGGGCTCGTAACGGTCGAGTGGTACCACGCCGCTGCGCCAGACCTCGAGGATGGGGTCGATGAACGCCCACATCGCAGCGACCTCTTCGGTGGAAACGAACAGCGTCTGGTCACCGGCAATGGCGTCGTAGATGAGCTTGGCGTACTCCTCGACGTATTGGACCTTCTCCTCCTTCTCGTAGAGGAAGAAGGTGAATTCCCGCAGTTCGAGTTCGTTGTCGAAACCCGGCTTCTTCGCCCAGAACTCGATCTTGATGGTCTCCTCGGGCTCCAGTTGGAACGTCACTCTGTTCTGGTGCGACCCGGGGCCCGTGTCCTCACACAGACACGCCTCGGGATGGTGGAAGGTCACCGATATCTCCTTGAGCGCCTTGCCCATCCGCTTACCGGAGTCCATCGTCACCGGCACTCCCGCCCAGCGTGGCCCGGAAAGCGTTGTGCGCAGCCGGAAGTATGTCTCGGTCTGCGAGTCAGGCGCGACTCCTTCGATAGTGCAGTAGCCGTCGTATTGGGCACGGAAGCTGTGCGCGGCGATGACGGACTCCGAGGGGGCCTTCAGCCGCCGGCACATCGCGCTGCGCTGCTCGCGGATCGCCTCGGCAGACATGTCCGCCGGCTTGTCCATGGTGACGAGCGCGAGCATCTGCAACAGGTGGTTCTGCCCAACATCGCGCAGCGCGCCCACACCGTCGTAGAAGGCGCCACGCTTCTCGACACCCAGTGACTCCAGTAGCCGGATCTCGATACGGTCGATCGACCCGGCGTTCCACGACGGCTCGAACAGCGCATTGGAGAAGCGGAACGACAAGATGCCCTGTAGCATCTCTTTGGCGAGGTAGTGGTCGATACGGTATATCTGCCGCTCTTCGAACAGGCTGCCGAGAAGCCCATCGAGCTCCTGCGCGGTGTCGCCATCGGCGCCAAAAGGCTTCTCCACTAACACGCGCGTCCAGCCGGTGAGGTCGCTGCAGCTCGCGGTGAGACCTGAGGCGGCGAGCCTCTCGAAGATGGTGCGGTACTGCTCGGGCGGCACGGCCAGGTAGAAGAGCTTGCTGGAGCACAGGCCCCAGCCATCGTCGACAGCCTTCAGGCGGTCGGCGAGTGAGGCGTATGCGGCGGCATCGGGGAACTGCCCCTGGTGATAGGTGAAAAGGTCTAGGAACTCCTCACGCGCCCCGGGCTCGAGCGCTATGCCATGGAAGCTGTCGAGAATACCTTCGACATGGATGCGGAGCGTCGCATCATCCCACTCGCGTCTGGAGAACCCGATCACGCGGAAGTGGTCAGGCAACCGTCCGCGTGCCTTCAGGTAGGCGAGCGATGGCACGATCTTGCGCGCCATAAGATCGCCCGTCGCGCCGAAGACGGTCAGGACGGTGGGCGCGTTGGCGCGGTTTCGTTCGTCGCTCATGCAGCATCTCCCAGATTCGCCTACAGGTCACAGTGTGTGTTCCCCACTACTGTGCCGAGCATGTTAGGGTCGTGTGAGAGCTACCTGCGCAGAGGATCACCGGAAGCATACAATGGGCAGGTGGAATCGCCCACGTCCATCGACACGCACCGGACGAAAGACGCGACGAGAGAGGGCCGTGCTACTTTCAAAGACACAGTGCCGTATCGCTGTTGCACTGACACTCGCCGTCGCCATCACCCTTGGTCTATCTCCCGCCCTCGCTTCGGCACAGGCAGCAAAGCCGGTCCTCACTGTCGGCGTCTACGAGAACGAGCCGCTCACCTATCTGGATGAGGACGGCACGTGGGCCGGGCTCTATCCCGACGTCCTTGACGAGATCGCCCGCCGTGAAGGGTGGACGCTCGAATACCGTGGGACGGATCTCTCCACCGGCCTGACGATGATCGCAGATGGGACGATCGACATGCTGCTGGCTGTCGCCGACTCCCCCGATCGCCGAGAATACGCGATATTCAGCCAGGAGACCTTCTTCGCGAACTGGGGGGTCGTCTCAGTACCTGACGGCTCGGACATCGAGACGTTCATGGACTTGGACGGTAAGACCATCGCCGTAACGGCCGGCAATGTCTACTACAGCGATGACGGTGGGCTGAAGGAGACCCTGGACACACTTCACGTCAAGCCGATCTACTTGGAGTATGCCTCCTACGATGCGGCGTTTGCAGCGGTCGCCCGCGGCGAAGCCGACGCCTGCGTCACGAATAGACTGTTCGCAGACATCAATGCCAGGAAGTCCGGGCCACGCGTCAGTGCGCTCGTCATTCGACCGGCCCGGCTCGCGATCGCGTTCCCGCCTGGAAACGCGCTCACGCCGACGCTCGTCGCCGCCATCGACGACAACCTCGCTGAGATGCTTGCCGACCAAGACTCGGTCTACTACCGCGCTGTGGACACACACATCTTTGGAGCCGAACCGCGCGAGTTCCCCGTATGGTTGAAATGGGTCCTCGGCGCGCTCGGCGGAGGCATCACGCTTGTCGCTACCACTGCATGGTACCTGCGCCGTCAGGTACGCAAGCGCACCGCCGAGCTCTCCTCGGTCACCGGGCAACTGCGTACCCTCGTGGACGCCATCCCTGATGCCTACATCCGAATCGACTCCGAGACCAGGCTTCTGGAGGCACGCGGAAGTTCAACGGTCGCGCTCACGTTCGAGGCAGAACCCAACATAGGCGCACTGCTCCACGACGTCCTTCCCGACAACCTCAAAGCGGTCTTCACCACATTGCTCGAAGAGGTCGACGCATGCGGCTTCGCAGCGACGGCATACTCACCCTACCTCGACGATCGTCAGTGGCGAGAGGTCCGGGCCACGGTCACCAAAGACGGCGAGATACTCCTCCTGATCCGCGACATCACAGAAGCGCATCGCCTGGATCAGATCGAGGAGGACCACCGCGCTGAACTCAAGCGAAAGGTTGCAGAGCGTACGGCAGAACTGACCATCGCCAACCAGCAGTTGGAAGCGATGATCGATGAGCTGCGGTCTGCCACGGAAACGCGTGATCGTTTCATCGCCAACGTGAGTCACGAGTTCAGAACGCCTCTCAACGCCATCCTCGGATTCTCAGACATTCTGTCGAAGGGTATGGCCGGTGATCTCAACGAGGAGCAGCACCGTCAGATCGAGATGATCCACTCATCCAGCAAGCGGCTGGCTTCCCTTGTCGAAGACATACTCGCACTCGAAACCATCGACGCCGGTAGGGTCACTCTGAACGTCGAGGAGTTCGACGCCTGGGCGCTCGTAAGCAACGTCCTGGAAGAGCTACGGCCACTCGCCGATAACCGCGCTTTGAAGCTGCAGTGCGACCTGAACGACCAGGCGCTCAGTGTCTCGTCAGACCCTCGACTCTTGACGCAGATACTCGTCAACCTGCTCGGCAATGCCATCAAGTTCACCGATGAGGGGTGCATCACCGTACGCGCGGAAGCGAACGACGCCCGTCTGGCCATCTCGGTCGCAGACACCGGCATCGGGATCTCTGACAATTGCCTGGACGTCATCTTTGGAGAGTTCGCCCAGGTCACGCACCGCGACAGGACGAAACCTGAGGGAACAGGGCTCGGACTGTCGATCAGCCGTCGGTTGGCCGGTCTGCTCGGCGGAACACTCACAGTGCAGAGCACCGAGGGCGTAGGGTCTGAGTTCGTTCTGGATATCCCGGTACGCCTGGCAGGGGCGGCCGACAGGCAAGAGGTGGCCACCGGGTAGATGTCGGCGCACGTCGTCTGTGTCAGATGCTTCCACTACAATGAATGCACCTGGAAGAGGAGGCGTGCGTGGACCCACTCACCGGCCCTGCGGTCGCTCGTATCTGCCACATGATGATCGAGACGATGCCCGTCCCCGCGATCGCCTATGACACCGAGCAGATCGTCTATGCGAACCCGTCCCTCGCACATCTGTTGAAAGCACGCCACTCCAAGGAAGTCGTCGGTCGGTCGGTGCTCGACTTCGTGCACCCCGACGCGCGACCTGCAGTCATGGAGCGAACACGGATCATCATCGAGAGCGGTGCCCGGATACCTCACGTGGAGAATCGGCTGATTCTGTGCGACGGGGGCGAGCTGCGCGTCACGCTGTGCGCGTTTCCGCTGAGATTCGGCGACGCGAGACTGGTCTGCGCGTTCATCCAGAGCTGGGGCGAGAGCGTGCCGCGCTAGCAGCTACGGCGCGGTGATGACCTCAAGCCCGCCCATGTACGGGCGCAGCACCTCGGGCACCACGACGCTACCGTCTGCCTGCTGGTAGTTCTCCAGCACGGCCACCAGACAGCGGCCCACAGCGAGCCCGGAGCCGTTCAGGGTATGCACCAGTCGGCTGCCCTTGAAGTCGCCGCCACGGTACTTGATGGACGCGCGACGTGCCTGAAAATCCGTGCAGTCGCTGCAGCTTGAGATCTCCTTGTACGCGCCGTAGCTGGGCAGCCACACCTCAAGGTCGTAAGTCTTTGCCGCCGAGAAGCCCATGTCGCCCGTGCACAGCGTGATGACGCGGTACGGCAGGCCGAGCAGCTCCATGATGTTGCCGGCGTCGGCCACCATTCCCTCGAGCTCGGCGAAGCTTGTCTCGGGCGTGGCGAACTTCACCATCTCAACCTTGTCGAACTGATGCACGCGGATCATGCCGCGGGTGTCGCGGCCAGCTGCGCCCGCCTCCTCGCGGAAGCACGGCGTGTACGCGCAGTAGTGCAACGGCAGGTCGGCAGCTTCCAGCACCTCGTCGCGGTGCAGGTTGGTGAGCTGCACCTCGGCGGTAGGGATCAGGTACAGGCCCTCGCCCGTCTTGAAGAGGTCGTCTTCGAACTTGGGCAACTGACCGGTGCCGGTGAGCGTCTCGGCATTGGCCAGCGCCGGCACAGAGAACTCCGTGTAGCCGCGCGCGGCATGCGTATCGAGCATGAAGTTGATGAGCGCGCGGTTCAGGCGCGCACCCCACTTGCCCAGCACGACGAAGCGGCTCTTGGCCAGCTTCACGCCGGCCTCGAAGTCGATGACGCCCAGCTCCGGGCCAAGGTCCCAGTGCGCCTTGGGCTCGAAGTCGAACTCGCGCGGCGTGCCCCAGCGGCGGACCTCGACGTTCTCGGACTCGTCGATGCCCACGGGCACGCTGGTGTCGGGGATGTTGGGGATGGTCAGCAGCAGATCGCGCACGCTCTCGTCCACCTGCGCGAGGTGTGCGTCAATCGCGGAGATACCCTCGTTGACCTCGCGGACCTCAGCCTTGAGCACCTCGGCCTCATCGCGCTTGCCGGACTTCATCAGCTCGCCGATCTGCTTGGACGCCTCGTTGCGGCGTGCCTGCAATGCCTCCACCTGGCCGATAAGCCCGCGGCGCTCCTCGTCCAGACGCACGAAAGCGTCGAAGTCCCACGCACAGAGACGATTCGTCATCGCCTGTTTGACGGCGTCGAGATTGTCGCGAACGAAGCGTGCATCGAGCATGGAATGCCTCCGGTCGGAATGCGTTCTGCGTGCGGTCAAGACCTGGTTGGGAGTATAGCGCAGGGTGAGGCGTGAGGGGCTTC